>NZ_JACDCW010000024.1 GCF_013817345.1 Methylibium sp. | reverse complement strand
TCTCGCGCACCGCCATCGTGTTCATCGTCGAGTTCCAGGCCATGTTGGCCATGAAGATGAGCAGCGTGTCGATGCGGTAGGGGTCGCCCTTGGTCGCGTTGGTGATCACGTTGTGCATCAGCCCGTGCGCCGAGAGCGGGTGCTCCCACGAGAACGCGTGGTCGATGCGGATCGGCGAGCCGTCGCCGTTGATCGCCAGTTCGTCCGGGTTGGCCGGAAAGCCCAGCGGCGCGGCATTGAGCGGCGTGTTGGGCTTGATCATCTCGGGCGAATTGAAGGCCAGGTAGTTCGGCACGATGTGGCGGGGGTAGGGCGCCTTGTGGCGAAAGCCGCCCGGCGCGTCGATCGTGCCGAGCACGCTCATCAGCACGGCCAGCGAGCGCACGGTCTGGAAGCCGTTGGAATGCGCCGCCAAGCCGCGCATCGCGTGGAACGCGACCGGCCGCGCGCTCGTCGTCTCATGCCGCTTGCCCCAGGAGTCGGTCCAGGGGATGGGCAGCTCGAAGGCCTGCTTGAGCGCGGTTTCGCCCATCTCGCGCGCGAGTTTGCGGATGCGCTCGGCCGGGATGCCGGTGATCTGCGCCGCCCACTCGGGCGTGCAGGTCGCGACACGCTCTCGCAGCAGCTCGAACGAGGGCGCGACCTTGGTGCCGTCCGCAAGCGTGTAGTGGCCCTCGAGGGCCGGGTCGCAACCCTCGGCGATGCCTTCTGGATAAGCGGCCTTGACACTGCCGCTGGTGCGGTCCCACACGAGCTTGTTGTGCGGGTTGCGGCCGTCGCCCGGCGGGCCCTTGGCCGGGTCGGGATCGAAGGCGAACAGGCCTTCGCGCTCGCCGTCTTCCAGCACCACGAGTTGCGGTGCATTGGTGAAGCGCTTGAGGAAGGGCTTGTCGATCAGGTCGCTGGCGATCAGCTCGTGCAGCAGCGCCATGAACAGCGCCCCGTCGGTGCCCGGCTTGATGGGAATCCACTCGTCGGCGATGGCCGAGTAGCCGGTGCGCACCGGGTTGATCGAGATGAAGCGTCCGCCGTTGCGCTTGAACTTGCCCAGCGCGATCTTCATCGGGTTGCTGTGGTGGTCCTCGGCGGTGCCGATCATCACGAACAGCTTGGCGTGGTCGAGGTCGGGCCCGCCGAATTCCCAGAAGCTCCCGCCGATCGTGTAGATCATGCCGGCAGCCATGTTCACGGAGCAAAAGCCCCCGTGCGCGGCGTAGTTCGGCGTGCCGAACTGCCGCGCGAAGAGGCCCGTGAGGGCCTGCATCTGGTCGCGCCCGGTGAAGAGCGCGAACTTCTTCGGATCGGTGGCGCGGATCTTCGAGAGCCGCTCGGTCAGGATCTCCAATGTGCGCTCCCAGGAGATCGGCTCGAACTCGCCGGCCCCGCGCTCGCTGCCGGGCTTGCGCAGCAGCGGCTGGGTGAGCCGCGCCGGCGACACCTGCTTCATGATCCCGGAGGCGCCCTTGGCGCAGATCACGCCCTGGTTGATGGGGTGCTTCGGGTTGCCGTCGATGTAGCGCACCTCGGGGCCGTTTTCGCCCTCGCGCAGGTGCACGCGAATGCCGCAGCGGCAGGCGCACATGTAGCAGGTGGTGCACTTGATCTCGGTCGCGGCACCCGGCAGCGGCGGGGCGAGCGGGTCGTGCAGCGGTTCGCTCGAAAGCAGCTTGAACACCGGTGGTCTCCTTGAGGCAAGGTCGATCTTAGGCAGTGGCGCTCAAAAGAAAAAGCGGACAATCTCGCTCACGATGAACGGAAAAACAGATCAGCGCAGCGAGCCGCGGCTGCGCGTGAACCTGCGGCAACTCGAGGTGTTCGTGGCCACGGCGCGCGGGGGGTCCACGCGGGCGGCCGCCGATCGCATCGCGCGCTCGCAGTCGGCTGCCAGCACCGCGCTGGCCGACCTGGAGGCTTCGCTCGGTGCGGCACTGTTCGATCGCGTGGGCCGGCGCCTGGTGCTCAACGAGAACGGCCGCGCGATGCTGCCCAGGGCGGCTTCGCTGCTCGACCAGGCGTCCGAACTGCAGCACCTGTTTTCCGGCGAACACGCTACTCCGCTGCGCGTGGCGGCAAGCCTCACGATCGGCGAGGTGCTGCTGCCGGAGCTGGTCGCGAAGTGGAAGCTCGCGCACCCGGCCAGTCCGGTGCAGCTGATCATCGGCAACACCAGCGAAGTGATCGAAGCGGTGGTTGGTTTCGATGTCGATGTCGGTTTCATCGAAGGCCCGCAGACGCATCCGGATCTCATCGTGCGGCCGTGGCTCAGCGACCAGATGGTCATCGTGGCGGCGCCGGGTCATCCGCTGGCCCAGGTTCGCGGCAGCGTGGGCGTGAGGCAATTGCGTGAGGCGCCGTGGGCGCTGCGCGAGCACGGCTCGGGCACGCGGGAAGCGGCCGACCGCTGGCTCACTGAGCACTTGGGGGAGCTGAAGGTGGAGTTCGAACTGGGCAGCCCCGAAGCCATCAAGCGCCTGGTGGCTGCCGGCACCGCGCTCGGCTGCCTGTCGCGCCATGCGGTTGCGCAGGCGCTGGCCCAGGGCCTGCTTGTGGAACTGCGCACGCGCCTGCCGCCCGCGGTGCGCCGGCTGGCGATGGTGTTGCACCGGGACAAGCGGCTGGGGCGCGGCACGGAGAATTTCGTTCGCCACTGCGCGGCGGTGCAAGGGGCGGCGAAGGCGGCGCGGTGAGCGCGTTGTCCTTCCTCCAAGGCAGCGCGGTGAGTGAGTTGTTCCCTCTGCCTCTGGGAGAGGGTCAGGGTGAGGGCCGGCCCGGCCTGCGTGGTTCGCAACCATTGACACCCGGGCCGGGCCCTCAACCCAACCCTCTCCCCGAGGGAGAGGGCGCAGGACCCGGATTCGCACCAGGCCTGCTCGCCGCCAGCACCGCCAGCGCGACGGAGGCCAGGCGCGACTGCAGCGAGTCGGCCCGCGAGGTCAGCACGATCGGCACACGGGCGCCGAGCACGAGCCCGGCGCAGTCGCCGCCGCCGATGTAGTTGAAGCTCTTGTAGAGCATGTTGCCGGCGTTGAGGTCGGGCATGAGCAGCAGGTCGGCATCGCCCGCCACGCTCGACTCGATCTTCTTGATTCGCGCCGCCTCGGCCGAAATGGCATTGTCGAAGCCGAAGGGGCCTTCGACGATGGCGCCGGGCCACTCGCCCTGAAGCGAAAGCTCGACCAGCGCCTGCGCGTCCACCGTCGCCGGGATGGCGGGGTTCACGGTCTCGACCGCTGCGACGATGCCGACCTTGGGCTGCGCGATGCCCAGCGCCTGCAGCAGCCGCACGGCATTGCCGAGGATGTCGCGCTTGGTCTTGAGGTCGGGCGAGATGTTGACCACGCAGTCGGCCAGCGCCAGCAGCTTGGGATAGCGCGGCAGATCGAACACGAAGGCGTGGCTGATGCGGGTGTCGCCGCGCAGACCGGTGGTCTTGTTGACGACGGCCGACATCAGCTCGTCGGTGTGCAGCGAGCCTTTCATGAGGGCGGCGATGGCGCCGTCGCGGGCGAGGATGGTGGCCTGCTGCGCGGCGTCGCGCGGGTCGGTGCCGGTGGCGACGATCTCGAATGACGAGAGGTCGATCTCGCTCGCATCGGCGGCGCGCGCGATGGCGTCGGCGGGGCCGATGAGCACGGGGCGTGCGATGCCTGAGTCGGCGATGCGTCGGGCTGCATCGAGCGCCGCGGAGTCGCAGGGATACACGATGCCGATCGTGGGCGCTGTCTGCCGCTGCGCGTCGCGTGCTTGCGCGATCAGCGCTTCCAATCTCGGGTGCGCGGAGGTCATGGTCGTTCGGCTCGGGATGAGGGGATCAACTCGCCTTTCCCATTCGCGTGAGTAAGCAGAACGGGCTCATGCCAGCACCCTCACCCCAACCCTCTCCCGCGTGCGGGAGAGGGAGCAGTCCGGTGCTTTCGATGAGCCGTTCCATTCACCCTCTCGCAAGCAGGAGAGGGAGTCAGACTTAAACGTAGTCCTTGTACTTCTCGAGCAGGCGAACCGGCTTGGCCAGCGCATCGCGGCGGAACGGGTCGCCGAGCTCGCGGGTGCACATGATTTCGATGACGGTGGTCTTGCCTTCCTTCATCTGGCGCTCGACGGCCTGCTGGAGCGCCGGGCCCACGTCTTCGAGCTTGTCGACCACCACGCCTTCGGCGCCCATCGCCTTGGCGATGCCGGCGAAGCTCTCGCTCTCCAGCTCGCCCGCGACGAAGCGGCGGTTGTAGAAGTCGACCTGGTTCTTCTTCTCCGCACCCCACTGGCGGTTGTGGAACACCACCGCGGTGACCGGGATGTCGTGGCGCACGCAGGTCATGAGCTCGACCATGCTCATGCCCCAGGCGCCGTCGCCGGCATAGGCAATCGCGGGGCGGTCCATCGCGGCGCACTTGGCGCCAATGATGGTGGGCAGCGCGTAGCCGCAGTTGCCGAAGCTCATCGGCGCGAAGAAGCTGCGCGGCTCCTCGAAGCGCAAATAGCTGTTGGCGACCGAGTTGATGTTGCCGATGTCCGTGGAGACCATGGCGCGCGGCGGCATTGCTTTCTCCAGCTCACGCAGCACCTGGCGGGGGTGCAGCCAGTTGCCTTCTTCCTTGCTGGCTTCCTCGATCGCGTCAAGGCTGAACGGATCGCGCTCGTGGGTCCACTCGTCGAGCTCTTTTTCCCACGCGGCCTTCTCGGCCTTGATTTTTTCAGCGCGTTCCGTCTTGGTGGCGTCGCAGGCCAGCTTGCGGCCTTCGAGGCGCTTGGTCAGCGCGATGGCGGCGGCCTTCGCGTCGCCGCAGATGCCGACCGAGATCTTCTTCACCAGCCCGAGGTTGGTGTGATCGGCCTCGATCTGGATGATCTTGGCGTCCTTGGGCCAGTAGTCCATGCCGTGCTGCGGCAGAGTGCCGAAGGGGCCCATGCGCGAGCCGAGTGCGACCACAACGTCGGCCTGTGCGATGAGCTTCATCGCGGCCTTCGAGCCCTGGTAGCCGAGCGGGCCGGCCCACAGCGGGTGGCTGGCCGGGAAGGAATCGTTGCGTAGGTAGCCGTTGACCACGGGGGCGCCCAGGCGCTCGGCCAGGGCCTTGCACTCCTCGACCGCATCGCCCATCACCACGCCGCCGCCCGAGAGGATGACCGGGAATTTGGCATTCGCCAGCAGCTCCGCCGCGGCGTCCAGGCTCTTCTCGCCGCCGGCGCCGAGTTCGACGCGCATCGGCTTGGGGATCTCGCAGGTGATCTCGCCGTAGAAGTAGTCGCGCGGGATGTTGAGCTGGGTCGGGCCCATCTCGGAGATGGCGCGGTCGAAGCAGCGGCCGGTGAACTCGGCCATGCGCTTCGGGTTGACGACATGGCCCTGGTACTTGGTGAACTCCTGGAACATCGGCAGTTGGTTGGCCTCCTGGAAGCCGCCCAGGCCCATGCCCATGGTGCCGGTCTCGGGGGTGATCATGACCACCGGGCTGTGCGCCCAGTAGGCGGCGGCGATGGCGGTCACGCAGTTGCTGATGCCGGGGCCGTTCTGGCCGATCACCACGCCGTGGCGGCCGCTCACGCGGGCGTAGCCGTCGGCCATGTGGCCGGCGCCCTGCTCGTGCACCACCGGGATCAGGCGGATGCCGGCTGGCGCGAAGATGTCCATCGCGTCCATGAAGGCCGAGCCCATGATGCCGAACATGTCGGTCACGCCATTGGCGACCAGCGTTTCGACAAAAGCCTCGGAAGGGGTCATCTTCTGGACGCCGCTGGCGACGGTGCGGCTGGTGATGGGCTGTTGCTTGCTCATGTGAGAGGCTCCTGTGCGCTCGGGCGGCGGCCGAACGGGGTAAAAAGACGGGACAAGACGTTCCGAAAACCGGAACCGTGATGGGACTTTAGGCGGCAGCCTGGTCTAAGTCAACCGATTTCACAAAAAACGATACGTGTTGTACTGAATAATGGAAATGACTAAGATCGGTGCCATGGAAATCGTCAAAAGCCTGAAGTCCGAATCGGCCGAGCCGAACGGCGACACGCCGGCCTTGCGGCTGTTTGCCTTGTTGGAGGTGATCGCCGCGAAGGACCAGCACGTGTCGCTGCAGGGCCTGGTCGAGGAAACCGGGCTGCCCAAGCCCACCTTGCACCGCATGCTCCAGCAGTTGGAAACCGCCGGCCTGTTGCAGCGCGAAGTCGACGGCCGCCACTACAGCAGCGGCGTGCGCCTGCGCCGCCTGGCCGAGAACCTGCTGCTCAACAACACGCACCATGGCGCGCGCCACCGGGTGCTGCGGCATCTGGTCGAGGAGATCGGCGAGAGCTGCAACATCACCGCGCTGTCGGGCAGCGAGGTGGTCTATCTCGACCGCGTCGAAACGGCCGCGCCCCTGCGTTTCTACCTGCACCCCGGCTCGCGCGTGCCAGCCCATTGCTCGGCCAGCGGCAAGATTTTTCTGGCGCAGATGAGCCCTGTGCAGCGCCGCCGCCTGCTGGCGCACGCTCCGCTGTCGAACTACACCGCCAAGACGATCACCGACCTCGACAAGCTCGAACTCGAACTCAAGCGCGTGCGGCGCGACGGCTTCGCGATCGACGACGAGGAGTTCCTGCCGGGTCTGGTGTGCGTGGCCGTGCTGGTGCCGGCGTCGAGCGGGCGATCGAACCTGTGCGTGGCCGCGCAGGCGCCCATCATGCGGCTCACGCCCGACAAGGCGCTGCAGTTGCTGCCGGCGCTGCAGCGCGCGGCGCAGGCGCTGAGCAGCATCGACGCGCAGTCGCCCTTGCAGGACAGCGACGGCCCCGATGACGCCACGGCCAGCGCTGGCGCCAGCGCCTGAACGTCGGCGCATCCGAAGCCTGCAACGACGACCGAAATCGCCATCGCAATCGGTTATCGCAATCGCACCGCACCGCAGCCATCCCGCAACCCGCACCGGACACTGCCTTGACCGAGATCTCCGCGCTCCAGCCCGACCGCCACCTCTCGGTGCGCGATGTGTTCGGCATCGACTCCGACCTGTCGGTGCCTGCGTTCAGCGAGCGCGACGAACACGTGCCGGACATCGACACCGCCTACCGCTTCAACCGCGACGTGACGCTGGCGCTGCTGGCCGGCTTCACGCGAGACCGGCGCGTGCTGGTGCAGGGCCTGCATGGCACCGGCAAATCGACACACATCGAGCAGGTGGCCGCGCGCCTGAACTGGCCCTGCGTGAGAGTGAATCTCGACGGCCACATCAGCCGGCTCGATCTCGTCGGCAAGGACGCCGTGGTGCTGCGCGACGGCCAGCAGGTCACCGAGTTCCAGGAAGGCATCGTGCCCTGGGCGCTGCAGCGGCCGGTGGCGCTCATCTTCGACGAGTACGACGCCGGCCGCCCCGACGTGATGTTCGTGATCCAGCGCGTGCTCGAACAGGGCGGCAAGTTCACGCTGATGGATCAGAACCGCGTCATCACGCCGCACCCTTACTTCCGCTTGTTTGCAACGGCCAACACGGTCGGGCAGGGCAACCTCAACGGCATGTACCACGGCGCGCAGCGCCTGAACCATGCGCAGATCGACCGCTGGAACATCGTCGCCTCGCTCAACTACCTGCCGCGCGACGAGGAGGTCGCCATCGTGCTGGCGCGCGTGCCGCACAAGGACACGGAGAAAGGCCGCAAGCTCATCGAATCGATGGTGGCGGTGGCCGACCTCACGCGCAAGGGTTTCGCGGCGGGCGACCTCTCGACGCTCATGTCGCCGCGCACCGTGATCACCTGGGCCGAGAACTGCGAGATCTTTCGTGACGTCGCGGTGGCCTTCCGGCTGTCCTTCTTGAACAAGTGCGACGAGGCCGAGCGGCCGGTGGTGGCGGAGTACTTCCAGCGCTGCTTCGATCGGGAGTTGGACGAGTCCTACGCGGGGCAGGACCGGCGGGCGACATGAGCCTCGGCGGGCGCTTGGGCTTCGAGGCTGCATGCGATCGTGACGACGGCACGCTCCGTCCTTATGTACCCCGTGTGGCGGCCTCGTCGTTTCTGCTGCGTTGGATCGAGCCGACGGGGCGCTCTGCTCCGCTCATGTCCCCCGGCAGCGGCCTGGGGCCGCTGCCTCCTCCTTTACTTCGCTGCGCAGAACGCCCCGCCGGCTCGATCAGGCACCGATGTGCCTCTTCGGCGGCCAACAATGCCCTGCTTCAGCCCAGGGCGTCGGGTGGCCGACGCAGCGAAGTGAAGGAGGAGCGGCGGCCGCAGGCCGGCGCGGGGGACATGAGCGGAGTCGGCCGCCCGATGGCCTGGGCGCGCAGACCGTCGGACGAAGCTTGCTGCACGGCTCCGCTGTCAGGCGTCCGCCCATGGCTAATCGATTGCCCGGACCGGGCAGCCCGAGCGGGCCATTGACATGACCGGCCAGGCTCAAGCCCGCGCTCGGCATCAACAGAAGGTCGAGGAGCTCTGCGCCGCGGCCATCCGTGCCCTTAGCGGCGAGAGCGACCTGCACTTCCGCGGCCGTCGCCTGCACCGCGGTATGCGCGCATTGCCTCTGTTCGCGCCGCACCTGCATCCTTCGCTCGACGATGACGACTTCGGCTCCTTTCGTGGTGCGGCCGATGGCCTCGCGTTGCGGCTCGCCGGCTCCGACGCCGATCTGCATCGGCGGCTGTGCCCGCAGGAGCCGGTCGATCGGCTGGTGTTCGAGCTGCTCGAGCAACTGCGCGTCGAGTCACTGGCGCCCGAGGACATGCCCGGTGTGGTGCGCAATCTGCGCCACCGCTTCGAGCAGTGGTCGCTGGCCTTCCACCATGCCGGACTTACGGATAGCGCGCGCGGCGTCCTGCTCTACACGGTCGCGCAGGTCTGTCGCGCGCGTGTGACGGCCCAACCCGTCCTCGAGCAGATCGAGGGCGTCATCGAACACACGCGGGCCGGGCTTGCGCCGGTGCTCGGCATGCACCTCTTCGGCTTGCGCCGCGATCGGGGGGACCAGGCCGCCTATGCAGAACATGCACTGGCCATCGCCCGCCTCGTCGGCGCGGCGGTGCGTGCGAGCGACGAGCAAGACGGCGGGACCGCTCAGCGCGGCGAAGGCGAAGAAGACGAGGAGCGCGCCGCCTTCAGCCTGCTGATGGACCTGGAAGGCGACGACTCCGCAGCCTTCGTCACGCCAGTCGCCGGCAACAGCCGCGTCCTCGAAGCCGCCGAGGGCGGCTACCGCGTCTTCACCACCGCCTACGACCGCCAGGTCGATGCCGCCACGCTGGTGCGCAAGCCGCTGCTGATCGAATACCGCGAGCGGCTCGACCGCCGCATCGCCGGCCAGGGCGTCAACCTGCCGCGGCTCGCGCGCGAACTCAAGGCCCTGCTCGCCGCACCCACGCGCGACGGCTGGGACGCCGGCCAGGAAGAGGGCCACATCGACGGCCGCCGGCTCGCCCAGCTCATCACCTCGCCGACCGAGCGTCGGCTGTTCCGCAGCGAGCGGCAAGAGCCCGTGGCGAACTGCCTCGTGAGCTTCCTCATCGACTGCTCGGGCTCCATGAAGGAACACATCGAATCGGTGGCGATGCTGATCGACATCTTCGTGCGAGCGCTCGAACAGGCGGGCGTGAGCAGCGAGATCCTCGGCTTTACCACCAACACCTGGAACGGCGGCCGCGCGCAGCGCGACTGGCAGCGTGCCGGGCGCCCCGCGCACCCGGGCCGCCTGAACGAGGTCTGCCACCTCGTCTTCAAGGACGCCGACACGCCGTGGCGGCAGGCGCGCACCGGCATCGCGGCCCTGCTCAAGGCCGACCTGTTCCGCGAAGGCATCGACGGCGAGGCGGTGGAGTGGGCGTGCCGGCGCATGGAGGGCCGCAGCGAGGAGCGCCGGCTGCTGCTCGTCGTCTCCGACGGCTGCCCGATGGACACCGCCACCAACCTCGCCAACGACCGCCACTACCTCGATCACCACTTGCGCCAGATCGTCGAGCGCCGCGAGCAGACCGGCGGCGTGGCGATCTACGGCGTGGGCGTGGGGCTCGACCTCAGCCCCTACTACGGCCGCAGCCAGGCGCTCGACCTGAGCGGCTCGACGGGCAACCAGGTGTTCCGGGAAGTCCTTGAAATGCTGGCCGGACGCGGGAGGCGGTAGGCCGCTCACGCGGGTATGCCGACCACGGGAGACGGTATGCCCGCACGGGTAGCCGTGCGACGGTCTTGTAATTACGTCTACATTGATGTAATGTTGGCGACATGAGTTCGCCTCCTGCCGCCTGGCTCCTTCTGATCCTTTCGCTGCCCACGCAAGGGGCGACGGCGCGGATGCGGATCTGGCGGTCGCTCAAGGCCCAGGGATGCGCTGCGCTGAGAGACGGTGCCTACCTGCTCCCCGCGAGTGCAGAACACCAGGCGGCCTTGCGGGACCTCGCCGACGAGTGCTTGCGCGAAGGCGGCAGCGCCTGGGTCATGGCGGCCACACCGACGACGTCCGCTGAGGCCGAGGCCTACCCGGTGCTCTTCGATCGCAGCGAGGACTACGCCGGTCTCGTAAGCACCTGGAAAGAGGCGGGCAAGACGCTCGCCAGCCTAGGCGCTGCCGAACTGGCGCGTTTGCAGAAGAAGCTGCGCCGCGACTACGACGCGCTGCGCGCCATCGACTTCTTTCCGAACGAAGCCAGCGTGGAAGCCGAGGCCGCCTGGGGCGAATTCACTCAACGTCTCGCTCGCTTCCTGTCGCCCGACGAGCCGCAAGGCAGCGACGGCGAGGTGCCGCGACTCGACCCGGGCGACTACCAGGGGCGACTGTGGGCCACGCGCCGCCGGCTGTGGGTCGATCGCGTGGCCAGCGCCTGGCTCATCCGGCGCTTCATCGACCGCGACGCGCGCTTTGAATGGCTTGCCAAGCCCTCCGACTGCCCGCGCAAGGCCCTCGGCTTCGACTTCGACGGCGCCCGCTTCACCCACGTCGGCGAGCGCGTGAGTTTCGAGGTGCTGATGGCGAGCTTTGGCCTCGACGACGATGCGGCACTCGTTCGCCTCGGTGCGCTGGTGCACGTGCTCGACGTGGGCGGCGAACCGGTGCCCGAGGCCGGCGGTTTCGAGGCGGTGCTGGCCGGCGCGCGTGAGCGCGTCGCGGACGACGATGCGCTGCTGGCGGAGATGAGCGCGGTGCTCGACTCCCTGTACGTGCACTTCCAGCGCGAAGGCCAGCGCACGAAGCTCAAGGGAGCGGCGCGATGAGGCGGCGCTGCGTTCGGCAATCGCTGCGGCCGCGGTGCGCCGCGTTTTTCGATGCTGTTTTCGAGTGAGGCAGGCATGGACGAAATTTCCGTTTTCGAACTGCAGTCCGCGTTCGGCGAACCCGGCGCTCCCATCGTGCTGGATGTCAGGCGCCGGCCGGCCTGGCGCGAAGCGGGCGAGACGGTGTCGGGCGCGCTGCGGCGCGATCCCGATGCGGTCGAGGATTGGGTCAAGACGCTGCCACGGGCGAGCACCGTGGTCGCGTATTGCGTGCACGGTCATGAGGTCAGCCGGAACGTGGTGAAGCGCCTCTCCGAACATGGCATCCGTGCTCGCTATCTGGAAGGCGGCATGGACGCGTGGAAGGCGGCGCAGGGGCCGCTCGACGCCAAGCCTCCAGGCAGCGGCACGCGGTGGGTGACCCGCGAGCGGCCGAAGATCGACCGCATTGCCTGCCCCTGGTTGGTTGCGCGCTTCATCGACTGCGACGCGGAGTTCCTGTATGTGCCCGCGTCGCAGGTGCGCGAAGTCGCGCAGGCGCAGGATGCGGTGCCCTACGACGTGGCAGACGTGCATTTCACGCACGAGGGGGAGCGCTGCAGCTTCGACGCTTTCATCGGGCACTACCGCCTGGGCAGCGATCCTGCGCTGGAGCGGCTCGCGGTGATCGTGCGTGCAGCCGACACGGGCCAGCTCGATCTCGCATCGCAGGCCGCCGGGCTCGCGGCGGTGTCGCTCGGGCTGTCTCGCCTATTCGCCGACGACCACGAAATGCTCGAACACGGCATGGTGCTCTACGACGCGCTGTACCTCTGGTGCAGGGAAGGGCAGCACGAGAGCCACACATGGAATCCGCAAGCGTCGTGCTGAAGCGTTCGCCGAACTTCGAGGGCTGCGCCCGTGCCCGTGCCCGTGCCCGTGCCCGTGCCGGTGCCGGTGCCGGTGCCTGGCCCGATGCACATCGTTCAATGACTGCAAAGGTGACCTGATGAGCACCACCATCGCCGCCGCCGCTAGCGAGCGCGAAGCAATCCCGCCGAGCCTCAGCCATGCTCAGCTCTTCGTGCGCTTTCTCAAGTTCGGCCTGCTCGCCTGGGGCGGGCCGGTGGCCCAGATCGCCATGTTGCGGCGCGAGCTCGTGGACGAGGAACGCTGGATTTCCAGCGCTCGTTTCAACAAGCTGCTGGCGGTGATGCAGGTGCTGCCGGGACCCGAAGCGCACGAGCTCTGCGTTCATCTGGGCATGCGGGCAAGGGGGCGGATCGGCGGCCTGCTGGCGGGCCTCGGGTTCATGCTCCCCGGCTTCTTGTTGATGCTGGCCTTGTCGTGGCTGTACTTCCGCATCGACATCGCCGGCACTGCGCTCGGCGCGGCCTTCCTGGGTGTGCAGGCGGCCGTCATTGCCCTGATCGCGCGCGCCGTGCACCGCATCGGCGAGCACATCCTGATCGACCGCTGGCTGTGGGCGATCGCCATCGTTTGTGGGCTGGCGTCCTTCGCCGGGGTCGCCTTCTGGATCACCCTTCCGGCGGCCGGAGCGGTCTACGCGCTGCTGGTGCTGAAGCGCCGGTGGTCGGCCTTCCTGGCAGCGGCCGGCGCGATCGCCCTGGCGGCCGGCCTGGCGTTCTGGGCGCCGCAGGCAGCGACGCAAGTTGCCGCGGTTGTTCAAGGCGAAGCCTCGGTGCTGCTGCTCTTCGTCTCCGGCCTGAAGGCAGGCCTGCTCACCTTCGGTGGCGCCTACACGGCCATTCCCTTCATCCGCAACGACGCTGTCGGCCGCGGCTGGATGACCGACGGGCAGTTCCTCGACGGCCTGGCCTTGTCCGGCGTGCTGCCCGCGCCGCTGATCATCTTCGCCACCTTCGTCGGCTATGTCGGCGGCGGGCCGCTCGGGGCGGTCGCCATGACCGCCGGTGTCTTCCTGCCGGCGTTCGCCTTCTCGCTGATCTTCTACGACCGGCTGGAGGCCGTGCTCGAGATCAAGCAGCTCCACGCTTTCCTGGACGGCGTTGCGGCGGCGGTCGTCGGCCTGATCGCTGCGACGACCGTCGACCTCGGCCGCGTCACGGCGGAGCGCGTGCCGTCGCTCGGCGTCGGCGTGCTGATCTTTGCAGCGGCTCTGGCGTTTCTGTATGCCTGGAAGAACAAGCTCAACGTCGTGGTGGTGATCGTCGGGGCGGGAGCGGCGGGGTGGCTGCTGTTTCGAGGCGGTGGTTGAGCTTCGGAGCGGTGTCAGGCGCCGAGCAGACGGCGCTCGAGCAGCGCCTGCATGTCGCGGCAGCCGTTGGCGATCATCACAACGATCACCTGGCTGCGCCGGCGACGCGATAGAGGAGGGCCGGCGAAGCCTTGTTGCTCGGCCTACGGCTCAACTGCGGCTCAAACGGCACTGCTCCATGCGCACGGCGTGCTGGCCGCTGGCCAAGGCCGCGGCCAGCACGTCCTTGCGCCGCGCGCGAGGCAGGCCCCCGGCCGGGAACTCGCCGCGAAAGATCTCGAGCATCTCCGGCAGCCTGGTAACGACGACCTTGGCGACATAGCTGTCGCAATCCGGGTCTGCCACGGCGTTCACGTCGATCCAGTACTCGCCTGATCTTTCCTTCAGTGCGTCCATCGCTGCGCCTTTCCGCTAAGCCAGCTCGAAACCATCCACCGGCACGATGAGAACCGCGCGGTCCACCTAGCGATGGCCGCGGCATCGAGCAGCGGCCCATTCCGCCGATTGGGGTCAGGCGCCGCCGAGCTTCAGCACGCGCGCGGCATTGCCGTACATCACGCTGTCGATCACGTCGTCCTTGAAGCCCAGCGTGCGGTAGTCGTCGATCGACTGCTTCATCGGCCGGAAGGGATAGGAGCTGCCGAAGAGGATCTGGTTCTTCATGCAGCCGTTTGCCGCTTCCACGTACAGCCCGCCGCCCGGCACGAAGATGTACATGTCGGGCACGATGAACACGTTCTCCCAGCGCAGGGCCACGCCGATGATCTCGTTCACGTACGGGTAGAAGCCGTGGTAGCAGATGATCGAGAGATTGGGGAAGGCTTTTGCGACATGGCCGACCGCCGACGGATTCACCATATCCAGGCTCGGCGCCGTGGGGCCCGACATGATCGACACCGGCACGCCCAGCTGATCGCAGGCGTCGTAGATGGGAAACAGCATCGGGTCGTCGCAGTTGCGCGGCGGCGCGCCGAAGCCCGGCTCGACGTTGATGCCACGCACGCCGAGCTTCTTCACGGCCCGCTCGACCTCCTGCACCGCGGCCCGCACGCCCCAGCGGTGCGGATCGATCGAGCCGATGCCGACCATCTCCTTGCGGCCCTTCACGAGCGCGGCGATCTCGTCGTTCGAATGCTTGATGGACGGCGTGTCGCGGCCGACGACCACGGAGGTGGTGATGCCCGCGGCCTTGATCTCGTCGGCGAAGGAGGCGGCGTCCTTCGAGCGCGTGAAGTGTTCCGGCTCCTTCGAGCCGACCCGGCCATTGAGCCATTTGACGACTTCATAGTCCTTGGTGCCGGGCGTCTTGCCATAGAAATCATGCAGGAACGCGGGGCGACTGCGCATGTCGATCACTTGCTGTGCCACGTGGAATTCTCCTTGTGAAATTCAGGGTTACTTCGTTTCAACGGCGAAGGACGAGATGTACCGCGGCTAAGCGCTTGTCGGCCGACCAAGACTGACGGCCGCTTCCAGTCACTCTCGGTTGAATCCACGGCGACTGGACTTCCGCCCCGAAAGATTCGTCCGTTGAGTACAGCGACAGTTCCCGCGCAGACAGTGCTGAAGCTTGGAACTGCCAAACTCTTCAACGTAAAGCGCGGCGGACATCGCGCCGAGTCCGTGAAGGCCAGATGCGATAAGCCGCGTTACACCAAATCAAGCTTCCGCGCGTTCCCGCTCTGTAGAAAGAATGTTAGCGAGCTCTTGCAAATTATTAGTGGTATAGGTTGGGGTCACGCCGATTTTGAGCATAGGTTGACGTGCACGATTAGTCCACGCCGTTTTCAACCCTTGCTTCGTCGCACCGACAATTTCCCAGAAATGTCCGGTTACCCACAGAATATCGGACTTCTCGCATCCAGCCCGCTCGATGCCAAGGTTGAACACTTTAGGCGACGGCTTAAATGCGTTTACTTCTTCGCCGTTGCTGATAATTTCGTCCAAATAGGGGTACGTGCCGGCATACTTACTATGGTCCTCAATCATCTTTTTGGTTGGGTTTGCCACTATCATCAGCTTATGTCCCTGCTTCTTGAGGTCTTTCAAGGCATTGATGACATCCGGGTACGCTCGCAACTTGTGATACTGCGAAACGATTTCCTTTATGGCTGACTCGGAAAGAGCAATGTGATTTTTTTCTAGCGCCCATCTGAGGCACGCCTCGGTCAAATCCGGGTGCGGAACGAAGCTCTCAGCCAAAGTCGTGTAAAACATCGCCCATTTTTGATGGAAACGCCAATCATGCGCAACAATATGCGCTGTATTTGCTTCGTTCACATACGGTTCAAGTACGTCTGAGATTGAGTAGTTATCGACCAAAGTGCCCCATGTGTCGAAAATAAGAGTTTTTGCCATGAATTTCTCCATCAGATTTGGTTAGGGGGAAGATATCAATGCAGAAATTGAATCTGCAATGTTATTGTTAGCTAGAGGGCTGGGGCCGTCTGTCAATTGATTGACACCATTAAAAAGATCGGCTGCGGACCGAACAAAAGGCAATACGGGGTGTCAGATCACGGCTGTTCGAAATTATTGGTTAAGGAAGCAGCAGCACAGGGATCGACGCGCGCCGGGCGTCTCTGCCGCACACTTCTCAGACGAGACCAGTGCTAATTCAACAATTTGCACAGAGAGACTGATAAGCTAATTAAGCAGAAGACTTAGTTGATTTCCCTCACCGCGAAGTCGGGTTGAAATACGTTTGATTGACAGATATATTTATTTTTAAACTTTAAACCAGTTATTATTGTGAGAGCGACTATCAACATCGTCAACAAAAAAAACAGGCCAAGAGAAGCGTAAAAGAACGAGGCGGTTTGCTTGTGTCCGGACATTTCAAAGCTTGCAAGCGTTAATGCTGCCAAGGGAAACGGCGCCGACCAGCAACAGAGCGAGAAGTGACCTCTAAACTTTCTAGAATGAATAAAAATAACAAGAATTGACAGAGATGTCGCGAGATAAAATAACGTTTCACTTACTAAAGTGGTCGTTCCAACAACGGTAGCGTGTGCGATAAAAGCAATCGACGGTGGAGAAATCAAAATAAAAAGCATCGGAAGCTTTTCGTTTGAGAATAGCTTTGGCGACTTAAGAGAAAAAAGGAACTGTCCAGATAAAAGAAGCCAAAACAAAATGCTGACACTTAGTAAGAACCAAAAAAGCTGTACGTGAAGAAACTGACTTCCTTGTACTGTCACCATCATGCAGCCGGTAATAGGTATAAAAAACCGGAGATCAAAACCGTCATTGGTGAACTTCTTGCTACGCAACCACTGCCCAATAAAACAACCGGTAATTGCAAGGTGCACTGCACTGGCAGTGAGCCATAATGAAAACTGCAACCCTTCTGCAATTGCCGGCAGTCCGCTAATAATAATGACGGTACACGATATTGAGGAAAGCAACGCCTTGCCGGGTAAGTGCAAAAAATCTTTGATTAAGTTACTTGGGTTATGCCGCGTCTTCATACCTAACAGAATAATAAAACAAATAAGTAAAATCACGGTAAAGACAGACAACACTGTACTTACGAAGTAGGGCGCCCCAAGAGTTTCCTCAGCCTTCATCGTAGCGCTCGACAAGCCTGCGAATCCAAAGGTAATTGGGAAAACACCGATTGGAATATTAAGAATTGGATGTTGGAGTCGCATTTTTCGCACATAGTCGTCGATAAACCGATGAAGATCTTTAGGTGGTTAGGGCCGTTTCGTGATGTTTGTCGCCGTTAACGCCCGCACCTCTTCGACTGTTTAGTCTAAGAGCGCGGTTCGTCATCATCAGTCAATTGCTTGACAATCTAGGTGGCCGCCAAGTTCACTGCATCAGACAAAGCCACTACAAAGACCGTCTTGCTTCTGTATGCGGATCTTTGTGGCTCTAGTCGTTAAATGTCAGCTCACGGAATGAAGTTACCTAAACTAGAGAACCGCGCGAAGTTCAACCGCAACACAAAATTAGTGGCTGTCCTATAAACAGCGTGCTGCGAGACTGCCAGCAGAGGAATCTCCGATGAATGCGCAAGCGAGAAAAGCTTCAAAGAAGGACCCAATAATTTCGGGGCGAGATTGTGCGCAAAACCATGGGAAAAATGGCCGTAGCGCCGCTTCGCCGGCTGAACTAGATGAGCACTCGCCCAGAGGTGGTCCATCCGTTCGCTTAGGAAAGTCTGATTTCGCGCTCCTGCTTGCGCAAGGAAGAGAGACGCGCTTTGCGCCGGAAGCGGCGATCTTTAGGCAGGGGGACACGAACGTCTCGAGCTTTTTGGTGCTTAACGGTCTTGTGCGAACTTTCTACTCCTCCCCGCTCGGTAAGGAAATCACTTTAGCTTACTGGTCGAACGGCGACCTTATTGGAGGTCCGCATTTTTTGAGCGGATCTTTTAAACACGTCTGGTCGGCTAAAGCGATTGAATTGACTTCTGCGCTGGTTTTTCGTAGTGCCGATTTAGAAAGACTTTGCACGGAAAATCCAGGGATCGCAAAATTTGTAATAGAAACTGTATCGCTAAAGCTAAATTGGGTTTCTATGCTTTTGCAGACCCTAGGAACGCAGTCAGTATGTGTCCGACTTGCACGATTGCTCCTGCAGCTTGCCGAGATGTACGGTGTAGAAATAGAAGACGGAACTCTCCTCCGACATAATTTTACCCAGGAAGATTTAGCAAACATGGTCGGTGCAACTCGACAATGGGTAAGCATCACATTGGGAAGTTTTCAGCGGGACAAAATAATCTTAATTCGAAAGCGACAACTGATAATATTAGATAAGGAGCTTTTAAGCAAAGTGGCGCGATAAATTTCTGAAGGCTAGGTGCGGTGCAATGCTTATCGGATCCCCTCCCCAAAAATAGGCGTTTGCGTTCCGTTTAGCGTTGCTTGGTTTTTTTATTGTTAGACTGCCACTCCTCGCTGTCATGGGCACTTAAGGGTTTGCAGTCGGCTCCTGAGACCGCATTCGGTTCTAAAAACATTGCCGGGCGATTTCTTGCTCTATTAATCACCAGATTAAAAACATCAAAGCGATTATAGTAACCGGCGACATCCTGTAACTGTCGTGGCTCGATTGTCGCAGCGAGATCAACGTCGGCGTAGAGAATGCCTTCAGCCTGCTGAAATTCGTGCCCTATAGGCACACCAGTGGGTCCGACTACCATTGATATTCCTCGGGGACTGTCGCTAAGGATTCTTGCCAAATCGGTGTCTGCCTGAGAAAGTCCATCGAGCGTTACTTTGTCGAGAAATGCCGATGCCACTACGTTGAAAAGCTTCCCTTCAAAAGCGTGATTGCGGACACGAATGCGAATCGCGTCGGATACGTCATAGGCGCCAGCTTCGCGCGGGTCATGTGCTGGCCAAATGGGAGGAAACGAGGAGACGTGGAGCTGCTCACCCTGCGCCATCAGGGCAAAGCGAGCCAGTGGGTTTGTGTTTTCTCCACAAATTAGCATACCAATACGACCAAGCGCGGTTTGATTTACGCGTAAACCAGCGCCGTCGCCGTTGGCCCAAACAAGCTTTTCCCAAAATGTCGGAACCAGTTTTCTGTGATGATTAAGGATGGTTCCGTCCTCACCAATCAGCAGATTTGCGTTCCAGATACAGCCATCGCTGGTGTCGCTAAGCTCATTGATACCCAGTGAAACGATAACACCGTACTTTTTTGCGGTGGCGGCCACCTGACTAATCTCAGGTCCTGGCACACGGACCGCTTGCGCCGCAAGCCGACGAAACCAGCCGTGATTGTGGATAGGGGCACGGAGGGCAGACCACAGCGGGAATGCGGGGACGAACGTCTCAGGAAATGCGATAAGACTAGCTCCACTCTGTGCTGCTTCTCGAATAAGTGAACACACTTTCTCAATTGTTTTCGCCGTGTCCATGAACACGGGTGATACGTGCATGGCGGCAACTTTAAAGCTTGGATATTCGTTCATATGACTACCCTACGTTGGTCTGAAAAAACTTGCAGGTGAGTTAATTAATGCGCGGCATTGTTGATTTTTCCGCTTTAATTTCTGTACAACGGTATTTATTAAACGGCTACGGACTGCGGTGCTTTCCGGCGCTCGCTCTTTTTATATATCGCGAAACCAATCAGCAACAACACTGGAATCGCAGCCAGCCAAGCGTCCTGCCATTGGAAATACATCACAGTAAGAACGGGGCCTGTTGTCATATATAGTCTTTCCCAGGTTACCAATCGTCCCATAAAACCACCGTATATCGCAGCGGAAAGCATCAGTGTACTGATACAAAATAGAAAAACTGCCACTAGTGTTTCGGTCGTTAGGTTTGGAAACTCCAAGATGTTCGGAAACGCTACCAAGAAAAATGGTAACAACAAACAAATAGCACCGAGTTTGAAAGATTCCAGGCAAGTCTTTGTAAAGGAGCCGTGCGAGATCTTTACGGCCATCAATACGCCAACTGCCACCGGCGGTGTGAATGCCGAAAAGACAGCAAAATAGAATCCGAAGAAGTGCGCTGCAAGCGGATTGACGCCAACGTCGATCAACGAAGGAATAACCACAATCGCGGCCAGCGAATAAGCGGCAGGAGTGGGTAAGCCCATTCCTATAATTAGTACAATTCCCATGCCGAGTAGCAGAGCGATTCCAACGCTCCCGCCAGACACGCCAATCATCAGCTGCGCAAACAGTGTTCCGAGACCAGTGGTAACGAGCATCTGTACCACCACTCCAATAGCGGCTAATATTATTGCAAGCTGAGCTCCAGCGAGCGCACCATTAGCCAAACCGGACAGCAAACCTTTAAACGATGGTCTATAAATTTTTGGTCGCAGAATACTTAGTCCCACTAAAGTTGCACTTCCCGCTAATGCTGCCATTCCGCCCGAGTAACGGAGCGAAAGTAGGACGACAATAAGCATAATAGACGGCAAGAATGACGGAAGAATCCATGAAACCTTTTTCCAGTCAACCGTCAAACGTTCGTAGGGGATTTTTGGTGAGGCCTGAATGAGGGAATAAACCGCGAGCGCCAAAGCAAACATGTACAAGAATGCCGGTAGAAGCGCAGCGGCCACCACCTCCACGTATGAAATTCCAAGAAGCACCGCCATGAGAAAAGCACCTAGTCCCATAACCGGCGGAATTATTTGGGAACCGTTTGCGGCCATGACTTCGACGGCACCGGCTTGTTCCCTTGTATAGCCGCCACGGATCATTGTTGGAATAGTCATAGAGCCGCTAAGGGCAATGCAGCTAACGGTTTGACCTGAGACCATACCGACGAGCGAACTTGCGACGATGCACGAGTAGCCGACGCCACCTCGAACTAAATTGCCAATTGCTTTCCCTATTTCTTCGAACATATCCAGCACCCGCGTACTGGTCATCAAGCCCCCATATACCAGCAAAAGAAAAATCGTATCTGCAGATAAAGGAATGAAACTGTAAACCCCTCGAGGGCCGCCCATCCCGGCAAGATAGCTCATGACGACAGAAGGGGAAAATTGAAGATCCGCTACCGGGCTGGGTATCAAATGGCCCAGACCAAAGTAAAGCGCGGCGAGAACGCAAACTATAGTGAGTGCGGTGCCCCATACTACCCAGTTGAGTGCGAACACCGTGAAAATAAGGACAAACCCGATCAGATACTGGAAGTCGGTGATGAACGGTTGACTTAACTCTAGCGCTTCTGCAAAGATATAAAGATAGGCGGTGGAAACTAAAGTTAGAATGAACATTAAGCAAGCAAAAACGAGCCATGCAATTCTGTTGGTTCCAATGGTCGTTTGTCCTTTTGTAACAGCAATGTGCAGGGCGATAAGCAACAGAATGGCGCCCAGGTGGACTGTATAATGCTCCATCGCACCATGAAACGTCCAAAACACGGAAAGTCCATGGTATGCGATCGCAGCAAGTGCGGCGATCATATATACCGATTCGAGCGTCTTCAATAGCCTGGTTGAGCTATCCATTTCGTTTCCTATCTAAGCTTGCAGCTAGAAGAATATTGCAAAATGCCGTAAAATTGCACTTGGTTTTAGTGCAAGTCTGCGGCATTTGTCTTTAGGATTGCAGCGTTGAGAAACCTATTTAGTTAACTAGACCCAGTTCCTTATATGCCCGCATTGCGCCGGGATGAACCGCCTCTGGGGTAAGTCGCGCCGCCGCGGAAATGCTTTTTGCGTCCCAAATTTTTCCCATGGCGTTATATTCGGCAACCGTCGGTCCCATTTTTATCCAGAACTTTGTTAACTCGTACGCCAAATCATCTGGAAATGATTTGTGAGCAGTCAGTAGTAGAAAATTCCCAAATGTAGTTAGTTCTTGGGGTTGATTTGAAAACGTGTTTGGTGGATATTTGCGAACGTGAAAATTCATTCCGGTTTTTTTGTTGTATTCTTCGATTATTGACGGAGAAATGCTAATGTAGTGAAATGGGCGGTTCGAGGCCTCTAGAAGCATAAACGGACTCGGGGTGATATTTTCCTTAAGACCGTCGGAAGAGAACATGGCGATGGTCGACACATCGGCTCGCCCATCTAGAAGTGCTTCCACGTTAGGGTCAGTCCCAAGCATATTCAAAGCCTTGAGCTTTTTACGCATTCCCGTGCCTTCCAGAATCATGCGTGGATACATTCCCCATTCATTTTGGGTAATAAGACCTGTGGCAACACGTTTACCAGCGAAATCTTCTAATGTCTTGATCGTGGGGTCGGTCGTTACAAAGACTATTCCAGTCAACGCTAGAACGCCGATGATTCGGTAATCCGCGGCAGCCTTTAGCGGTTCCGGATAGTATGGTTTAAGGCCCTTCTTTGCGGCCACCTCAAGAACTGAACCAGATCCAATTACGGCTTTGTTCCAAAGATTGGGACTTTCTGCGAGAAACTTAACGTTGTAATTGAAACCTGGAGTCTCCACCGCGATTGGCCGGAGCCACGGGTGATTTTCCGCTGCACGCGTTTGCATGACTGCGAATGCTTCGTATGGACCGGAACCAGCGGGTGATACGAGAATGGAAACCTTTTTTTCCTGCTGCGCCTCCGTGGGCGTCGAAAATAACAGCGCCGGTGCACAAAATAAACCCATAGCGAACGTTGTGCTCAGTTTGGCAAGAAACTGCGGCTTCCCTGTTTTCCATGTACTTGTGTTGCTGGTTTTGATGCTCGAAGTCATTTTTTTCTCCTAAATGATTACAGAGTCACGTAGCTATCGGTTCGCAATTAAAGACGAGCATTTAATGGAGCCACCTTATGTTTTTCAGGGTTAGAAGTCGTGGCCTCTTCTAAACCGACCGCCGTGTAGCGCTACAATATTCCTGCGTCTACCCGATAAGATCTGTCAAGTTGTTGACAATCAATCGCCATAGAGATTGAGAGCGAGGGCAACGTTTTCGTAGAAACCCTGCCGCGTTAACCCTGGACGCATAATTCAAGCGGTTTGAAGGCGACAGTTCAACGTTTGCCACATTAAAGTACGACTCATCGAAAGCACGAGCCCTTGAACGCGCAGGGGCGCGCCAAGCTCAGTTGCTCCCTGGACCCATGCACGGAGAAGGGGTTTGGCGAAGGGCTCTGCGACAAATGATCTCGCTCGGACTTGTCGCCGTTGTGGTCGGTCTGCTGATCGGCGCGGTCGGCGTCGGCGGTGTCCTGCTTATTCCGGCCCTCGACTTCCTGACACCGCTATCCGTCCAGACGGCAATGGCGACGACGCTGTTCACTTTCATCTTCACCGGTGTAGCCGCCACATGGCTGTTCCAGCGCCGCGGAAGCATCGACTGGTCGCTGACCGTGCCGCTTTGCATAGGAAGTGCGTTGTTCGGCTTTGTCGGCGCCTGGGCCAACTCTTTGCTAGATGCTTTCGCGTTGGCGCTGGTCCTCGCCGTGCTGATCGTGCTCGCGGGGATCTACACCTTGTCGAGCAACGCTGGCGCGCGGCGCGCCGCGTTCGAGGGCCGGCCGCACGCCCGGCGTAACCTGCTGTTCATGGTCGGGGCGTTGACCGGCTTCGGCTCTGGGCTCACCGGCGTTGGCGGACCGGCTTTGTCGGTGCCGATGATGGTGATGTTCGGCTTTTCTCCCCTGGCTACGGTAGGCGCCAGTCAGGTCGTGCAGATCTTCGCCGCCGTCTCCGGTAGCGCCGGCAATCTGCTCCATGGTCAAATCGATTTTCAGCTCGCCGGCATCTTGACTGTGTTCGAACTCATCGGCGTAAGCCTAGGGGTTCATCTGGCGCATGCCGTCCATGCGCGGTCCTTGCGCCGCGCCGTGGGCATGCTTTGCGTCGCCGTGGGAGCGGGGTTGCTGATCTGCATGCTTTAAGGCAATGCTGATCAAGCCACCGCATTGAGAACTGCTGCGGTGAGTTCGGCCGAATGCGGAATTCGTGATGCAGGTAGGCGCAATTCGCAGCGAATTTGTCCGCTTTGCCGTGCTCGCGCGCATGCCGCGCGCCATGCGGGCGCACTCATGCCGTGAGGTGCCTGCGCGCCAGGAAGATATTGGCCAGGCTCGTCGCCACGAACGCGCGCGTGGCGTTCTTGGCCAGCCCGCGGTAGCGCACCTTGCCGAATCCCCACAGGCGCTTGACGACGCCGAACACGTGCTCGACACGAGCACGCACGCGGGACTTCGCACGGTTGACCATTCGCTCGAGCGCCTCGGTGGCGCTGCCGTTGCGCACCGTCTTGTTGGTGAAGTCTCGTGCGCCCGGTGCCTTGGCCTGGATCGACGTATGTTGTGCGGCGTACGCGCAGTCGCCATAGACGCGCTCCTCCTGCCCGTGCAGCAGCTCGGGCAGCGGGTGCTTGTCGTGAACGTTGGCGGCCGTCACCACGGCGCTGTGCGCCAGGCCCGTCTTGCTGTCCACGCCGATGTGCAGCTTCATCCCGAAGAACCACTGCTGGCCCTTGCTGGTTTGGTGCATCTCAGGGTCGCGCTGCTTGTCCACGTTCTTCGTCGAGCTGGGCGCACCGATGATCGTGGCGTCCACGATGGTGCCGGTGCCGACCTTCAGGCCGCTGGCCTGCAGCACTTCGCCCACCTTGGCGAACAAGGCCTCGCCCAGCTTGTGCTTCTCCAGCAGGCGGCGAAACTTCAACAGCGTGGTCGCGTCGGGCACCCGCTCGCGCCCCAGGTCGATGCCCACGAAGCGGCGCAGCGCTGTGCTATCGAGCAACGCGTCTTCACACGCCGCGTCGGCCAGATTGAACCAGTGCTGCACGAAGTACATCCGCAGCATGCGCTCCAAGCCCACCGGCGGGCGTCCGTTGCCCGCCTTGGGGTAATGCGGCTCGATCACGCTGCAAAGCTGCTCCCACGGCACGATCTGCTCCATCGTCGCAAGGAACGCATCGCGCTTCGTCGGCCTGCGGTACCGCTCGTACTGCGCGTTCTGATCGGCTGCCATGGCAAGGGTGTGTTGCTTCATGCGAAAGTCAATGCACGCGGCATGCCGGCAGCGGACTTGATCAGCATTGCCTTAAACGGGCCTGGTGGTCAGCCTACGGCAAGCGTGGCCGGCGCTGCACAGAGCAACGAGCGCGCAAAGAGGTGAGTCTGTCCGTGGCGTGCTGCTGATGAGGCGGTTCGACAGGGTCATCGCGCGATAGCCGCGGGGTAGACGTTCTGATGGCGGCGCGCTTCGGTGTTCCTTAGAGAGGAGACATTGACATGCACCATATCGACCCTTAGAGTCATTTCATTATTTTGGACGACGTTCCAAATAGTGGGCTACTTAACATGTCGCATGTGCACTCGACTCTTGTGAAAGGACTAGCGGTGCTCGATTGGCTGATCCGGCAGCAGCGCGGTTGTCGTGTGGCCGACGTGGCGCTGGCGTTCGGTATGGCGCGCAGCAACGCGCATCGGATATTGCACACGCTCGCGGAGTGCGGTTGGGCCCGGCAAGACGAAAGAACTAGTGCTTACCGGGCGAGCCTGCGTGTCTTTGAGTTGGGCGCGCTGATTGAATCGGCCGCCGGTGTGCGATGGCTGCTGCGCTCGCATCTGGCCCTGCTGGCGCGCGAGACAGGCGAGACGATCCACTTGGCCGCGCTAGACGGCACCGAGATCGTCTATCTCGACAAGTTCGGCAGCCCGTTGCCGGTGATCGCGTATTCCCGCGTAGGAGGGCGGGCTCCGGCTTACTGCGTGGCCTCCGGCAAGGCACTGCTTGCGGCCGGCGCCCTGGCACGCGAATCATTGCGCGAGGGCCTGGGCGTGCTGCGGCCGCAGACGCCCAACACGCTGACTGACTTCGATGCCTTGTGGGCTGACCTCGAGCGCACGCGAGCGCGTGGCTATGCCGAGAACCGCGAGGAGTGGCGCGTCGGCGTCTGCGGGCTCGGCGCGCCGGTATTCAACGCACTCAACGAGCCGGTTGCCGCCGTCGGCGTCACCGTGCCGTCGATCCGCTTTGCACGCCCGCGCGTGCGTCAGCTCGCCGACCGACTGCTGGCCTGCGCCCGGGACGCGCGCGCCACGCTGGGCTACGGAAGCGTTGGCCAGGCACCCGCTCTAGATTCCGCTGCCAGCGTGAAGCGACGGTGACGATCGCGCCTACCGTGCTGCTGGTCGGACTGCTCGTCGCAGCGGCGGCCGGTGCCGTTCGGGGCTTCGCAGGCTTCGGCTTCTCGGCACTTACCGTCGCAGGTATGTCGCTGTTCGTTGCTCCATCGACCGTGGTTCCTGCCGCTCTCGCTCTCGAAATGCTCGCGAGCATTAGTCTTCTGCGTAGCACCGCTCAGCACGCAGATCGCGACTGGCTGCGATGGCTGGTCGCGGGCCATGCCTTGTTTGTTCCGGTGGGTGTGGCGTTGCTGGCCGTGCTTCCCGACACGCTGCTACGTTTGGTGGTTGGCATAGTGCTGATGGTGACTGCGGCCGGGCTGCGTATCAGCGCCCGACACCGCATCGTGCGAAGCCGGACGTTGCTCATAGCGACCGGCGTGATATCCGGACTCTTGAATGGCGTAGCGGCGAGTGGCGGCGTCGTTGCGGCGATGCTAATGACTGCTTCCGGCATGCCGCCAGCGGCCCTACGCGGCACGATGATTACATTTTTGGTGTTTGGAGCCGGTTACACGTTGCTTTGCGCCGCCGTTGCATCGACCGGGGCGGCGCCAGCGGCGGGGCTACTGGGCTCTGAAACAATGCTATGGGGCCTGGTGCTCGGCACCGGCATGCTGGCCGGCATCCGCATCGGCCGGCACCTGTTCGAAGGCGCGGACCCGGCCCGCTTTCACGGCTTCGTGCTGAACCTGCTGATCTTCATCTCCGGTCTCGGCGTGGCGCGTGCGGCGTTCGATCTCGCTGGCAACTGATCGAGCGAGCGGGGATCGATCCGCGCCGTCAGTTGACCCCCGGCAACCACGTGGCGAGCTTCGGGAACAGCAGCAGCAACCCGACCGCGATCACCTGCAGGATCATGAACTGCACCATGCCGGCGTAGATCTGCTTGAGCTCCCACTGCGGCACCACGCCCTTCAGGAAATACGCCGACAAGGCGACCGGCGGTGAGAGCCAGGCCGTCTGCAGCGTCACCGCGACCAGCGTGCAGAACCAGATCAGGTCGATGCCCGCCGCCTGCACGATCGGCAGCACGACCGGTATGACGATCAGCACGATCGGCACCCATTCGAGCGGCCAGCCCAGCACGAAGATCAGCGCGAGGATGAGCACCAGCATCATCGTCGGCGGCAGCGACAGGCTGAGCAGCCATTCGGCCATGTACTGCGGGCTGCCCAGGCGAGAGAACACCGAGCCGAACAGGTTCGACGCCGCCACCAGCAGCAGGATCATGCTGGAGACTTCGAGCGTCTGGTAGGCCGACTTGCGGATCTTCGCGAACGTCATGCGGCCCGAGCCCACCGTGAGCACGAAGGTGGCGAAGCAACCGACGGCGCCTGCGTCGGTCGGCGTGGCGATGCCGAACAGGATCACGCCGAGCGTGGCCATGATGACCACGACGACCGGCAGCACTCCCAGCACCAGATCCATCACCACCGGCCCGAGCGACGGGGCGCGCATCTCCATCGGCAGCGCCGGGCCGAGCGACGGGTTGATCCAGCAGCGCACCAGGCACCACAGCGTGAACAAAGTGGAGAGCAGCAGCCCGGGCAGCACGGCCGCGGCGAAGAGGTCGGTGGCGGGCACGCCCACCACCGGCCCCATCACGATCAGCATCACGCTGGGCGGGATCAGGATGCCCAGCGTGCCGCCGGCGGCGATGGCGCCGGCGCTCATCTTCGCGTCGTAGCCGCTCTTGATCATCGAAGGCCCGGCCATCACGCCGAGCAGCGTGACGGCGGAGCCGACGATGCCGGTCGCCGCCGCGAAGATGGTGGCGGTGACGAGCACGGCGATGTAGAGCGAGCCGCGCACGCCGGCCAGCAGCTGCTGGATGCCTTTGAACAGGCGCTCGACCAACCCCGACTGTTCGAGCAGGAAGCCCATGAACAGGAAGAAGGGGATCGACGCGAGCACCGTGTCGCGCATGACCGAGTAGGTCTGCAGGACGGCCAGGTCGAACACCACCGGCCCCAGCGCGATGAAGCCGGTGGCCAGCGAGACGGCGCCGAGGGTGAAGGAAATCGGAAAGCCGATGAAGATGACGCCGAACAGCACACAGAGCGCCGCGATGCCCAGGATTTCATTGCTCATCGGGGGGCTCCGGCTTCGGTCTTCACTGCAGACAGGCGGTTCATGCGTCCACCTCGGGCACGGGGGCCGGGTCGGGCCATTCGCCGGCGCGCAGCGTGTGAATGCACTTGAGGCACTCGCTCAGTCCCTGGATCAGCAGCAGCACGCCGGCCAGCGGCATGGCCAGGCGGAACGGCCAGGTGATCGGTCGCCAGGAACTGCTGACGAAGGTTTCGTTGTTGGTCCAGGCCTTCTCGAAGTAGCCCCAGCCGGTGAACACGAAGACGCCGACGAAGGGCAGGAACATGACGAGGTAGCAGGCGAGATCGGTCACGGCCTGCCGGCGCGGCGACCACCCCGTGTAGAGCAGATCGGTGCGCACGTGGCCTTTGCGCTGCAGCGTGTAGGCCGCGCCGAGCATGAAGAAGCTCCCGTACAGCATGAAGGTCATGTCGTAGGCCCATTCGGTGGGTGCGTTGAACACGTAGCGCGACACCACTTCGTAGGTCAGCGACAGCACCATCGGCAGGATGAGCCAGGCGGTGATGTGCCCGGAAGCCAGCGCAATCTGGTCGAGGCGGCGCGCCGTGCGCGCGAATCCGCTATCCCGGTGGTTCATGTTCAGCTTTCACGGATCGGCCGGAATGAAAAGAAAGAACGCGCAGCGATGCACGGACATCGCTGCGCTGAAAGCCGCAACGCTCAGACGGCGTTGGGCGACTCCATGCCCAGGTTGAAATACAGGCCGTTGATCTTGTTCCAGTACGGCACCACGATCTTCGCGAACGCGCGCTGCGACTCGAGCACTTCCTTGAAGAACGGGTTCTTGCCGGCCTCGCGGTCGTAGACAAGGTTGGTCGCCTTGATGAAGGCGGGGAAGATGTCCTTCGGCGTGTCGTGCACGGTGATCTTGAACTCCGTCTTCAGCCGCTGCAGCGCCTGCGCGTTGCGGTGGACGTTGTAGCTGTAGGTTTCCATCATCGTGGCCATCGCCGAACCCTCGACCACGGCTTTCAGGTCGGCAGGCAGCTTGTTCCACACCGCCTTGTTGATCAGCACTTCGCCCACGTCGGTGGACTGGTGCAGGCCCTGCAGGTAGTAGTGCTTGAACACGGTGTGAAAGCCCAGCGCCACGTCGTCGGCCGGCCCGATCCACTCGGCCGCGTCGATCACGCCGCGCTGCGCGGCGGGAACGATTTCGCCGCCCGGCATGGCCACCGCGTTGATGCCCATCTCCTTGAAGATTTCGCCCACCAGCCCCGGTGGCGCGCGGTACTTGAGCTTCCTCATGTCCTCGAGCGACGAGATCGGCGTCTTGAACCAGCCGAGCGGGTCGGGCCCCATGGGCTGCAGCATGAAGGGCTCGACGTTGACCTTGAGCACGTCGGCGTAGAACCGCTTGTAGAGCGCATTGCCGCCGCCCTGCATCAGCCAGGCCACGTGCGAGAGCTGGTCCATGCCGGTGCCTCCGCCGGCGGCCGGGTTGGAGAACAGCCCCGCGGCGCTGTTCTTGCCCGACCAGTAGTGGGCCCAGGAATAGCCGCCGTCGACCACGCCCTTGTCCACGGCGTCGAGCATCTCGAAGGCGTTGACCACGGCGCCGTCGGGCAGCATTTCCATCTTCAGGCGCCCGTTGGACATCTTGTCGCAGCGCTCGCCGAAGCGTTTCATCAGATCGAAATAGATGCTCGACGTCGGCACCGCCGTCTGGATCTTCATGCTTGTGACGCCTTGCGCCCTGGCCGGGCCGGTCGCCAGCGCGCCGGCCGATGCCAGTGCCGCCGCGCCGGCGCCGAGCGCCCGCCGTCGTGTCAGTCTCGTCGTCTCTCCAGCCATTTCATTTCTCCTGTTGTCACCCGAACACCGAAGGCCCGAACAGGCCTTCACCCTTGCGCTTGTCTACCCGTGCATGGCGTCCTCGCGGATCATGTCCACCGCCTTCTCGGCCAGCATCACGGCCGGCGCGTTGGTGTTGCCGGACACGAGCGTCGGCATCACCGAACAGTCGATCACGCGCAAGCCGGCCAGGCCGTGCACGCGCAGCCGCACGTCGACGACCGCGAGCGCATCGCTGCCCATCTTGCAGGTGCCGCTCGGGTGGAAGATCGTGGCGCCGTGGTTGCGGCAGAACTCCAGGAGTTCTGCGTCGGTCGAGGCCTCGGGCCCCGGCTTGACTTCGCGTTTCACGTACGGGCGCATCGCCGGCGCGGCGGCGATCGCCCGCGCGGCTCGCACGGCGGCCACGTTGGTGCGGCGATCGAGCTCGGTCGAAAGGTAGTAGGGCTGCATCTCCGGCGGCTCGAACGGGTCGGTGCTGCGCAGGCGCACATGCCCGCGCGCTTCGGGCCGCAACTGGCACACCGACAGCGTGAAGCCCGAGAACGGGTGCACCGCGCCGCCGGCCATGTCCGCCGAAAGCGTGGCGACGTGGAACTGGATGTCGGGCGTGGCGGCCTCGCGCGTGCCGTCGGCGCGGTGCAGCGCATGCATGAAGCAGCCGGCCTGGTTGATGCCGATCGCCAGCGGCCCGGTGCGAAAGAGCAGCCACTGCAGGCCGATGCGCATCTGCCCAAGCCATGAATTGAGCTGGTCGTTGGTGGTGACCGGACGCGTGCACTCGTAGTTCAGGCGGATCTGAAGGTGGTCCTGCAGGTTCTCGCCGACGCCGGGCAAGGCATGGACGACCGGGATGCCATGCCGTTCGAGCAGCGGCCTCGGGCCGACGCCCGACAACTGCAGGAGCTGCGGCGACTGCAGCGCGCCGGCCGCCAGCAGCACTTCGGCGCGGCCGCGCGCCTGCCGGGACATGCCGCCTTGCCGGTAGCGCACGCCGACCGCGCGCCGGCCCTCGAACACCACGCTGGTGGCCTGCGCTTCGGTGGCGATGCGCAGGTTCGGGCGGCGCCGGGCCGGGCCGAGATAGGCCTTGGCCGTGCTGCAGCGCCAGCCCTTCCAGGTGTTGAGCTGGAAGTAGCCGGCGCCTTCCTGGCTCGCGCCGTTGAAGTCGTCAGTCCGGGGCACGCCGATCTCGTTGGCGCCGCCGATGAAGGCCTCGATCAGTTCGTGCTTCGCGCCGATGTCGGACACGCGCAACGGGCCGCTGCCGCCGTGGTAGCTGCTGGCGCCGCGCTGGTTGCCTTCGGAGCGGATGAAGTACGGCAGCACGTCCTCAAAGCCCCAGCCGGTGTTACCGAGCGCGGCCCAGTGGTCGTAGTCCTCGCGCTGGCCGCGGATGTAGATCAGGCCGTTGATCGAGCTCGAGCCACCGAGCGTCTTGCCGCGCGGCCAGTAGATGCGCCGCCCGTTCATGCCGGGGTCGGGATCGGTGTGGAAGCACCAGTTGTACTTGGCGTTCCACATGGTCTTGCCATAGCCGATGGGCAGGTGGATCCACGGCGAGCGGTCGCGCGGTCCGGCTTCCAGCAACAGCACGCGCGTGGCCGGGTCTTCGCTCAGCCGCGCGGCCAGCACGCAACCCGCCGAGCCCGCACCCACCACGATGTAGTCGAAGTCTTCGGACATCACGTCTTTCGCGCGAACGAGCAGGCGACCACGGCGCGATGGCCGAATCGCTGGACGGGGAGGGCGGTCTTCGCCCGATAAATCGGAACGTCCGGTTCCGATAAACCCCATCCTAGGATCAAAGAAAACGGAACACAATGTTCCGGCGATAGCTGTTTACCCGCATGGAACGACCTCCAGAGACCCGACCAACCACGGCAGCCACCGGCTCCTCTGCCGAGCGCAGCCTGCGCCTGCTGGCCGCGCTGGCGAGTGCGGGCCGTGCGTTGTCGTTGGCCGACCTGGCGACGCATCTCGGGCTCCCCAAGGCCACGGCGCACCGCTTGTGCGCGCAGCTACTCGAAAGCGGGTTCCTTGCCCGCGAGATCGACGAGCGCTTCTTCGTCGCCGGCCCCGCACTGCGCCAGCTCGCGCTCGACACGCTCAACCACGACAGCGTGCGCGGCCTGCGCCACGTGGTGCTGGCCGAGCTGGTGGCGCAGATCGGCGAAACCTGCAACTTCACGACCCTCGACGGCGCCAGCGTGCTTTATCTCGATCGCGTGGAAGCCCCCTGGCCCTGGCGCCTCACGCTGGACGTGGGCGTGCACGTGCCGCTGCACTGCACCGCCAGCGGCAAGCTCTTTCTCGCCCTGATGCCGCGCGAGCAGCGCGAGGCCTTGCTCGCGCACCTGCCGCTGCAGCGCCTGACCGCCAACACCCTGACATCGCGCAAGGCCCTGCGCGCCGAATGCGAACAGATTGCCGAGCGCGGCTGCTCGGTCGACCGCGAAGAGTTCATCCTCGGCCTGATCGCCGTGGCCGTGCCGGTGCTGGACCCGCAAGGCCGCGCACGCGCCGCCATTGCCGTGCATGCGCCTTCGGCGCGGTTGACGCTCGATGCGGCGCTGAAGAAGCTGGCGGCGTTGCGGGAAGCCGCCGTGAAGATGAGCGCGTTGCTTTGACTGCCGCCGGCTGCGGCCGCTGAAAACGTTTTTGCGGAAAACGGGACTGCCGGTGCGGCTGCGTCGCGTAAGTTTCCGGGTGGCTCGCGCCGACCGGCGCCGGCTTCAAGGGGTCGCACTCTGTGCCCGCACTACCTGCGCGCCAGGACCGACGTCCACCTCACATCCAGCAAAGGTCCGACATGAACGACAAGTCTTTCCCTTCCGACATCAGCAGCCCGAGCGACCACGATGCACCGGCGCTTTCGAGGCGCCGCGCGTTGGGCCTGGCCGGCGGTGTCGCCTTGTCGGCGGGGGGAGTGCTTGCCGGCTGGCCATTGCTTGCCAGCGCGCAGGACTATCCGTCGAAGACCGTGCGCATGGTCATCGCCTTTCCGCCAGCGGGCGCCACCGACATCCTGGCGCGCGCCGTCGCGCAGCGACTGGGCGATACGCTCGGCCAGCAGGTCGTCGTGGAAAACAAGCCCGGCGCCGGCGGCATGATCGGTCTGGAGAACGCGGCGCAGTCTGCGCCCGACGGCTACCACCTTTTCCTGTGCGCGCTCACCAACCAGGCCATCGCCGGCCATCTTTATCCGAACGCGACCTCCGACATCACGCGCGATTTCGAGCCGGTCTCGCTTCTGGCCAACGGCGCGCACATGCTCAACGTGCACCCCTCGGTGCCGGCCAAGACGCTGCCGGAATTCATCCAGTGGCTCAAGGCCAACGACGGCAAGGTGACCTACGCCTCGCAGGGCAACGGCACGCTGTCGCACCTGGAAACCGAGCTCCTCGCGCAGCGCCTGAACCTCAAGCTCACGCACATTCCGTACAAGGGCAGCTCGCAGGCGCTGCCCGACCTGCTGGCGGGCACCGTGTCCTTCATGTTCGACAGCGTGGCCGCCTCGATGGTGCACGTGAAGGCGGGCAAGCTGCGCGCGCTGGCCGTGGCCGCCACGCAGCGCGTGCCGGCCTTCCCCGACCTGCCCACCGTGGCCGAAGGCGGTGTGCCCGGCTACGACGTGGACAACTGGTTCGGCCTGTTCGTGCCCAAGGGCACGCCGCCGGACATCGTCAAGCGGCTCAACGCAGACCTCACCAAGGTGCTGGCCGACCCGGAGCTCGGCAAGGCGCTGGTCCAGCAGGGCTATGCGATCCAGCACGGCGATCCCGCCAAGCTGGCCGCCGTGACGAAGGCCGAGCGCAGCAAGTGGGGCGAAGTCATCAAGACCGCCAACGTCACCATCCGTTGATCGATCACGCCCCGCCCAGGCAAGCCGAAAGCCCCGTCCCATGAAGTGTCAGTTCCCTCCCACCAGCGGGCGCCAGCCCGTGTTCGCGCGCAACGTCGTGGCGACTTCGCAGCCGCTGGCCGCGCAGGCTGGTGCCGCGGTGTTCGCGCGTGGCGGCAACGCCATCGATGCGGCGTTGGCCGCGGCCATCACCCTGACGGTCGTCGAGCCGACCATGAACGGCATCGGCGGCGATGCTTTCGCGCTGGTGTGGGACGGGCAGGGGCTGCATGGCCTGAACGCCTGCGGCCGTGCGCCGGCGGCCTGGAATCCGCAGCGTTTCGCGGGCCAGGCCGAGATGCCGAAGATCGGCTGGGAGAGCGTCACCGTACCGGGCGTCGTTTCGAGCTGGGTGGCGCTGTCCGAGCGTTTCGGGGCACTCCCTTTCGAAGACTTGTTCGTGGATGCCTTGCGGCACGCGCGCGACGGTTTTCGGGTCAGCCCGGTGATCGGCCGGCAGTGGGCGCAGGCCGTCGTCGACCTGGGCAGCCAGCCGGGCTTCGATGCTTTCATGCCGGGCGGCCGTGCGCCGCGGGTCGGCGAGATGTGGCGCTTCGACGACCAGGCGCGCACGCTGGAAGAAATCGCCCGCACGCGCGGTGCTGCGTTCTACGAAGGCCGGCTCGGGGAGGCAGTTGCCGCCTTCGCGGCTTCGCATGGCGCGGCGCTGAGCTTCGATGATCTGCGCGCGCACCGATGTGAATGGGTCGAGCCGATCGGCATCGACTACCAGGGCCACACCGTCCACGAGATCCCGCCCAACGGGCAGGGCATCGCTGCGCTCATGGCGCTGGGCCTGCTCGAGCACCTGCCCTATGCCGACACCGCGCCCGGTTCGGCCGCACGCATGCACCTCGAGATCGAGGCCATGCGCATGGCCTTTGCCGACCTCCAGGCGCACGTGGCCGACCCCGCGCATATGCGCGTGAGCGCAGCGCAACTTCTCGATGCGTCCTACCTGCGCGAACGTGCGCGCGGTATCGATCCGCGCCGCAGCGGCAGCTACGCGCCGGGGCAGCCGCCGAGCGGCGGCACGGTGTACCTGTGCACGGCCGACGCCGAGGGCCGCATGGTCTCGTTCATCCAGTCCAACTACAAGGGCTTCGGCTCGGGCGTGGTGGTCCCGGGCACCGGCATTGCGCTGCACAACCGCGGCATGGGCTTCGTCACCACGCCGGGCCACCCCAACGAGGTCGATGGCGGCAAGCGGCCGTTGCACAGCATCATCCCGGCCTTCATGACGAAGGACGGCGCGCCGGTCATGGCCTTCGGCGTCATGGGCGGCAACATGCAGGCGCAGGGGCACACGCAGATGGTGCTGCGGCGGGTGGCTGAAGGGCTCGATCCGCAGGCCTGCTCGGATGCGCCGCGCTGGCGGATCAACGATGTGGGGGCGTTAACGCTGGAGCCGACCGTGGACGCCATCGTGATCGAAGGCTTGACCGCGATGGGCCATGCGCCGCAGATCGCGGCGCCGGATAACCTGGAGTTCGGCAGTGCCCAGCTCGTGGTGCGGCTGGATGCCGACACCGTGGGTGGGCCGCAGGCCGCCTATGCGGCGGGCTCCGACCACCGGCGAGACGGGCAGGCGGTGGGCTGCTGAAGAAGGGCTTGCTCCTCCGCGCCGATTCCGCGGATTCGGTGGCGGCTTGATCGACGCGGCGCTTTCCCGCAAAGCACCGCTCGCCCTAGCCGATGTCAGCGCAAGATCAGCACCGGCACATCGCTCAGCCGCAGCAGCGTGGTGGTGGTGCTGCCCAGAAGAAGCTGGCGCAGCCGCGAGTGTCCGTAGGCACCCATGACCAGCAGCGCCGGCCCCTGCGCCTTGACGAGCGTCGGCAGCACCCGCTGAGGTTCACCGGGCACCAGTTCAGTCTCGGCCACAAGGCCGGCGGCGCTCAGCGTCGTGCGCGCCTCTTCGAGCTGCCGGCGCGCGGCGGCGGTGTCGTCGCCAACCCTTGCCACCAGCACGGGGAGTCCGGCTGCGAGCTTGTTCCTGCTGAGCGCCGTCACCGCCCGGCGCGCCATGACGCTGCCGTCGAAGGCGACCACCACCCTTCGAGGTGCCTCGAAGGCTTCGGCGGTGGCGACCAGGATCGGCCGGCGTACCGCACGGATGACCTGCTCCACATGGTGCTCGCCGTGCAGTCTGGCCGGGCCGCTGGCGTGGTAATGCTCGCCCAGCACGAAGAGGCCGGCGTCGCCCTGCATTTCCGTCACCGTCTCAACGAACTCGCCGTGCCGCAGGCGAGCATCGAGCCGGGTCGCGCCCGCTGCGGCGGCCCGCTCGCGGGCGTGCGCCAGAAGCCGCCGGCCGGCTTCACGCGCCTGCCGGCTGCGCTGTTCGTCCTGCTCGCTCAGCGCCTGCAGCAACGACTCCTGCGCACCCAGGCCGATCGCGCCGCTGAAGTCGGTGACCTCGGCATGCTCGGGGTGGCGCTCCAGCACGTGCAGGAACTCCAGCGGCGCCTCCAGGCGGCAGGCCGACCAGGCGGCCCAGTGGATCACGGCGTCGGTGTTCGCGAGGCCGTCGATGCAGCCGTAGACCTTGTCCATTCGTCGAACTCCTCAATGCATCAGTTGCTCGACCGCGCCCGGCTTGTCGTGCACCGCGAAGCGGTCCATCAGCGTGGCGCTCGCTTCGTTTAGTCCGACGACTTCCACCTCGGTGCCTTCGCGCTTGAACTTGAGCACGATCTTGTCGAGCGCACTGACGGCGGTGATGTCCCAGAAGTGCGCCCGGCTCACGTCGATGCGCACGCGGTCGACCACCTCCCTGAAGTCGAAGGCGGCAATGAGCCGCTCGGAGGAAGCGAAGAACACCTGCCCCACCACGCCGTAGGTGCGCAGCCGGCCGTCTTCGCTGATGCCGCGGTCCACGCGCAGGATGTGGCCGACCTTGTGCGCGAAGAACAGGCCCGACAGCAGCACGCCGACGAACACGCCCTTGGCGAGATCGTGCGTCGAGACGGTCACGATCACGGTGGCGATCATCACGACCGAAGAACTCGGCGGGTGCTCGCGCAGCTTGCGGATCGACTCCCAGTTGAAGGTGCCGATCGCGACCATGATCATCACGGCCACGAGCGCTGCCATCGGGATGCGCGCGACCCAGTCGCCGAGAAAGACCACCATCACCAGCAGGAAGACCCCCGCCGCCAACGCCGAGAGGCGCCCGCGGCCGCCCGACTTCACGTTGATGACCGACTGGCCGATCATGGCGCAGCCTGCCATGCCGCCGATGAAACCGGTGGCGACGTTCGCCACGCCCTGGCCGACGCACTCGCGGTTCTTGTCGCTCGATGTGTCGGTCAACTCATCGACGATGGAGGCCGTCATCATCGACTCGAGCAGGCCGACCACGGCCAGCGTGACCGAATAGGGCAGCACGATCTGCAATGTCTGCCAGTTCAGCGGCACCTCGGGCAGCAGGAAGACGGGCAGGCTGTCGGGCAACTGGCCCATATCGCCGACCGTGCGGATGTCGAGATCGAGCGCCAGGGCCACGGCGGTCAGCACGACGATCGTGACCAGCGGCGACGGTACGGCCCGGGTGAGGTAGGGCATGCCGTAGATGAGCGCAAGGCCCGCGGCCGTCATTGCATAGACGACCCAGCTCACGCCGGTGAGCTCGGGCAATTGCGCCATGAAGATCAGGATCGCCAGCGCGTTGACGAAGCCGGTGATCACCGAGCGCGAGACGAAGCGCATCAGCGAGCCCATTCGCAGCGCGCCGGCCAGCATCTGCAACACGCCGGTAAGCACGGTGGCAGCCAGCAGGTACTGCAGGCCGTGCTCCTTGACGAGCGTGACCATGAGCAGCGCCATGGCGCCCGTGGCCGCCGAGATCATGCCGGGACGCCCGCCCGTGAAGGCGATGATGACGGCGATGCTGAACGATGCGTAGAGACCGACCTTGGGGTCGACGCCGGCGATGATGGAAAAGGCGATCGCCTCGGGGATGAGGGCCAGGGCCACGACCAGGCCGGCAAGCAGATCGCCGCGGACGTTGGAAAGCCAGTCTCGGCGCAGATGGGAAGTCGACATGGATGCAGCAGCGCCCAGCGAGGCGCGGGCGCGAGTTCAAGAGAGAGAAGTAAGCCGCACTCGATCGGCGCGGCAGGACAGCAGGCCCGGGCGGGCCTCGGTAAACGCCTAGGGCGGCGTCACGTTGCAGAAGAATCCGCGGGGCAGGCTGCACCCCGGATACGACGCGGGGAGGCAGCAGCGCTGGGCAATGAGTTTTTGCACTGCAGCATTCTAGAAGGTGGCCTTCGCAGCGCGACGCGGCGGGGGATTTCGCACAAAGAAAAGCCGGGGCGCAAGGCCCCGGCCGTGGCGCAGCAGCGCCGGTGAATCAAGGCGAACTCAGCGTGCCGCCGCCTTGGCTTCGCCACCGTAGCTGATGCGGTAGATCGCGCCGGCGTAGTCGTCCGAGACCAGCAGCGAGCCGTCCTTCATCGGCGCCACGTCGACCGGGCGGCCGCGCAGCAGGCCGGTCTCGCCGTCGAGCCAGCCGGAGGCGAACACCTCGGTCTTGTCGGCGGTGCCGTCGGGCTTGAGCGAGGTGAACAGCACGAGCCCGCCGTTCGGCTTGGTGCGATTCCACGCGCCGTGCTGCGCCGAGAAGAAACCGCCCCGGTACTTCGCCGGGAACTGCTTGCCGGTGTAGAAGGCCATGCCCAGGTCGGCCGCATGCGCCTCGGTGAGCACCTGCGCGGCGGTCACGTTGGCGGGCAGCGGGTCCTTGTCGTAGCCGTGCTCGGTGATGCGCGTCTTGCCCTGGATCCACGGGTAGCCGAAGAACTGTCCAGCCTTGGTGATGCGGTTGATCTCACCCATCGGGATGTCGTCGCCCATGCCGTCGGTCTGGTTGTCGGTGAACCAGAGCGTGCCGTCCTTGGGATTGAAGTCGTGGCCCACCGAGTTGCGGATGCCGGTGGCATAGACCTCGCGCTTGCTGCCGTCGAAGGCGTTCATGCGCACCATGCCACCGATGCCGTGCTCGTTGTAGACGTCGAGCTTGTCGCGCGGCGGCACGTTGAAGGGCTGGCCGAGCGAGACGTAGAGCATGTTGTCCGGCCCCACCTTGCACACCCGCGCGCCGTGGTTGAACGATTCCTCCTCCACCGGGATCAGCTTGCCCTGCGGCACGACCTCGATCACCGCCACGTCGGGGCCTTCGTAGAAGAACTCGGCCGCGGGGAAGTTGAGGATGCGGTTGTGCTCGGCGACGATCAGGAAGCCGTCTTTGGTCCAGCACACGCCGTTGGGCACCTTGAACTGCAGGCTGGGCGCGAAAGGCTTGACCTCATCGGCCTCGCCGTCGGAGTTGCGGTCGGTCACCGCCCACACGGTGGTCTTGCGGGTGCCGACGAAAAGCATGTTCGTGCTCGGCGCGACCGCCATGTGGCGCGCGTCGGGCACCACCGCGAACAGGTCGATCTTGAAGCCCGGCGGCAGTTTGATCAACTCGAGGTTCTTGCGGATGGCGTCGGCGTTCTTGCCGCCTTGCGGCACCGGCGGGATGTTCAGGTCCACGCCCGAAACCTTGAACTGCTTGAGCTTGTCGATGTTGTTGGGCTGTGCCTGAGCGACGCCTGCGGCAAGCAGCGCTGCAGCGGCCAGGCTGGTGAACGTCCAGCGGACGGGTTCTTTCATGCGGGGTCTCCTCGATGTTGCTTTTGGTGCGATGCGGTGGGCTCTCGGCACACCGCGCGAACGATCGCTCATGGCGAACGCTTGCCGACTATAGGAGTTAGGACGCGAGTCTGCCCGCGCGACCGGTGCGCGCGACTGCCAGGCCTGTCACTCCGACAAGACGACACGGGCAATGCGTGCGGCGGGAATGCTTCAAACCACCAGGGAAGGATCGATCTCGCGCAGCCGGTGATCCACGTAGTAGCCGCCGTATTCCGTGTACTGAAGGAACCCGCGCGCGCAGCGCCGACACAGCCAGACCTCGCATCGGTTGTAGGGGAAGAACGCGGTGGCGATCGGCGCGTTCGGCGACCAGTAGCTGCTGCCCGCGCTGTGCTGCTCGGTCAGCGTCGGCTCGTCATCGCTTGGAGCTCGCAGCGACCCCAGGCGCTCCAGCAACGGCTCGCCTACGGGGCTGCTCACTGACTCCCACCCCGGGCAGACCAGCCGTGCGCAGTCGCAGTCGGGCGGCGCCCCGCCCGTCGAGCGCACGCGTTCGCGAAGGTCCGCTGCGGTCAGCACCGCCGCCGCGTTGCCCGATGACACCTCACTCGGCCTTGATGTTGTTGTCCTTGACCACCTTGGACCAGATGCCGATCTGGTTCTCGACGAAGCTCTGTGCCTGCTGCGGCGTGCCGGTGCGCACCGAGATGCCCTGTGCCGCGAGCTTTTGCGCCACCTCGGGCAACTTCAGCGCCTTGTTGATCTCCTCGTTCATGCGCTTGACGATCTTCTGCGGCGTCTTCGCCGGGGCCAGCACGGCCCACCAGGCCGGTGCGTCGAAGCCGGCAAAGCCGCTCTCGGCGATCGTGGGCACGTCGGGCAGGTTCTCGCTGCGCTTGCTGGTGGTGACGGCCAGGGCCCGCAAACGCTTGCTGTCGATGTGCGGCTTGGACAGGAACACCGAGCCGATGGCCAGCGGCACATGGCCGGCGATGGCATCGTTCATGAGCGGGCCGCCGCCGCGGTAGGGGATGTGCACGAGGCCCAGCGAGTCGCTCTTGCTCATCAGCGAGATTGCCAGGTGGCCCAGGCTGCCCGAGCCGATGCTGCCGTAGCTGAGGGTCTTGCCGCCCTTGGTTGCGGCCATCACGTCGGCGAAGGTCTTGTAGGGCGAGTCGGCGTGAGTGGTCACCACCATGGCGCCGGTGCCCAGGAGCGACACGGTGGTCAAGTCCTTGACCGTGTCGAACGGCAGGTTCGGGTTCAGGCTCGGGTTGACGCCGTGCGTGTCGAACACCACCGCGAACGTGTAGCCGTCCGGCGCCGCGGTGGCCACCGAACCGGTGCCGATCGAGCCCGACGCGCCGCCGCGGTTCTCCACGATGACGTCTTGGCCGAGCTGCTTGGACAACGGCTGCGCCAGGATGCGCGCGACCTGATCGACCGAGCCACCCGGCGGGAAGACGGCGATCAGCCGGATCGGCTCCCGTTTGGGCCAGTCCTGCGCGAGCGCCGGCGAGGCGAGCGTCAGGCCGGCGACCGCGGCCGCGGCGCAAGAAAGCAAGGGCAGGAGCGATCGGAGTCGGTTCATCGAGGGTTTCCAGGGGTGTGAAGTGAGGGGCCCGACACAGTGTGCGCGACCTGCACGCGCACGGGTTCCCAGGAAAACGCGGAGCACCTCGGTTGTCCGTGCCCGAGGGCTGTGCTACGGTCTTCGCAAAACGAGCCCTCGCGGCCAGCAACATGCCGAGCGATCACGACGTCTATCTTTTCCGCGAGGGTTCGCACTCTCGCATCCATGACAAGCTGGGGTGCCACCTGAACGACGGTGGCGCCCGCTTCGGGGTCTGGGCGCCCAACGCCGGCGCCGTGTCGGTGATCGGCGAGTGGAACGGATGGGACCCGCGCGCGCAGCCGCTGCAGCCGCGCGAAGACGGCTCGGGCATCTGGCATGGCCAGGTGGCCGGGGTGACACGCGGCCAAGCGTACAAGTACCGCATCGTCTCGCCGGACGGCGCCCACGTCGCGGACAAGGCCGACCCGGTCGCGTTCTGCGCCGAGCTGCCGCCGGCCACCGGCTCGCGCGCCTGGACGCTCGACTACGACTGGGGCGACGCGCAGTGGATGGCCACGCGCGCCGCGAAGAACGCGCTCGACGCGCCGATGTCGATATACGAGGTGCATGCGGGTTCATGGCGCCGCCACGAGGGGCGCTTCCTCGGCTACCGCGAACTCGCGCACGCCCTGGCCGATTACGTCGGTGACCTCGGTTTCACGCACGTCGAGCTGATGCCGATCACCGAGCATCCGTTCTATGGATCGTGGGGCTACCAGACCACCGGCTACTTCGCGCCAACGGCGCGCTACGGCACGCCGCAGGACTTCATGTACTTCGTCGATCACCTGCACCAGCGCGGCATCGGCGTGATCCTCGACTGGGTGCCCTCGCACTTCCCGACCGACGGCCACGGCCTGTCGTACTTCGACGGCACGCACCTGTACGAGCATGCCGATCCGCGCCAGGGCTTCCACCCCGAGTGGAAGTCGAGCATCTTCAACTACGGCCGCCACGAGGTGCGCAGCTTCCTCGCGTCTTCGGGGCTGTTCTGGCTCGACAAGTACCACATCGACGGCCTGCGCGTCGATGCGGTGGCGTCGATGCTGTACCTCGACTACGGTCGCGGCGAAGGCGAGTGGATTCCCAACCGCCATGGCGGCCGGGAGAACCTGGAGGCGGTCGAGTTCCTGAGCCGCTTCAACGAGGCCGTCTATCGCGATCATCCCGACACGCTGACGATTGCCGAGGAATCGACCGCCTGGCCGATGGTCTCGCGGCCCACCTCGATGGGCGGCCTGGGCTTCGGCATGAAGTGGAACATGGGCTGGATGCACGACACGCTGGCCTACATGCGGCAGGACCCGATCAACCGCCGCCACCACCACCACCAGCTGACCTTCTCGCTGGCCTATGCGTTCAACGAGAACTTCGTGCTGCCGCTCTCGCACGACGAGGTGGTGTACGGCAAGGGCTCGCTGATGGGCAAGATGCCGGGCGACGACTGGCAGCAGTTCGCCAACCTGCGCGCGCTGTACGGCCTGATGTGGGGGCACCCGGGCAAGAAGCTGCTCTTCATGGGCAGCGAGTTCGCGCAGCGGCGTGAATGGGCGCACGAAGGCGAGCTCGAATGGGCAGTGGCCGGCATGCCGGGGCACGAAGGCGTGCAGCGCTTCGTCGCCGATCTCAACCGCGTGTACCGCACCGAGCCGGCGCTGCACCAGTTGGATTTTTCAGCCGACGGTTTCGAGTGGATCGAGGGCAACGACGCGGGCAACAGCGTCCTCGTCTTCCTGCGCCGGCCGGCGTCCGGCGGCGCCGTGCTGCTCGTGGCCTGCAACTTCACGCCGGTGCCGCGCACGAACTACGTGGTGGGCGCGCCCGAGAGCGGCATCTGGCGCGAGATCCTCAACAGCGACGCCAAGCTGTACGGCGGCTCGGGCTGGGGCAACCTGGGCGGCGTGCAGTCGGCGCCGGTGCCGGCGGGCGGGCGATCGCACACGCTGTCGCTGACGCTGCCGGCGCTCTCGACTCTGGTGCTCAGGCATGAAGCGCGCTGACGCTCGGCAGCCCGGCGACGGCGCCGACGGCCGCGTTCGCGCGGTGGTCGAGGCGGTGCGGCCTTCGGTCGATGGCGGGCGCTTCGCAGTCAAGCGGGTCATCGGCGACGAGATGGTGGTCGAGGCGAACTGCTTCGCCGACGGCCACGACACGCTGCGCGTGATGCTGCGCTGGCGCGCCGAAGGCGAGGTCCGCTTCAACGAGGTGGAGATGGCGCCGCAGGGCAACGACGTCTGGCGCGCGGCCTTCCCGCTCGCTTCGCTCGGGCGCTACGTCTATACCGTGGCGGCGTGGGTCGATCACTTCCAATCGTGGCGCCACGAGCTGCAGCGCCGTGTCGACCCCGAAGACATCCGCCTCGCGGCAGCGGTCGGCGCCGGGCTGATCGACGCCGCGGCCGCACGCGCCCGCGGCGCCGAGCGCAAGGCACTGGCCGCTTGGGCGGTGAAGCTGCGTCGGGGTGCGGCCGATGCGGCGCAGGACGCCGAGTCGCTGAAGGCGCAGGCGCTGGACGAGGCCCTGGCCACTGTTGCGGCCGGCCATCCCGATCGCAGCCTGCAGGCGGTGTTCGCACTCGAGCTGCCGGTAGTGGCCGACCGGGAACGTGCGCGTCACAGCACCTGGTACGAGCTGTTCCCGCGCTCGACCTCGCCCGAACCCGGGCGTCACGGCACCCTGCGCGACGTCGAGGCCCGCCTGCCCTACGTGGCCGAACTCGGCTTCGACGTCCTGTACTTCCCGCCGATCCATCCGATCGGCCGCGTCAAGCGCAAGGGCAGGAACAACACGCTGGTGCCCGACGACGGCGACGTCGGCAGCCCGTGGGCGATCGGCGCCGCCGAGGGCGGCCACACCGCGATCCTGCCCGAGCTGGGCACGGCCGAGGACTTCCGCCGCCTCGTCGCGAAGGCGGGCGAACTGGGCATCGAGATCGCGCTCGACATCGCGTTCCAGTGCGCGCCCG
>NZ_JACDCW010000023.1 GCF_013817345.1 Methylibium sp. | reverse complement strand
GTCGGTCGTGCGTTCGTCGCAAACGACGCCCGCCCGCCGCCGTGGACAACTCTCCACCGATATCAAACCCGCAGGGCTCCACTTATCGAAGCCGATTCGGTGTTCGAACAACCGGAGCCACCTCTGACGAAGACATCAACGACTCGCACTGGGTTGTCGTCTGCGATGTAGTCGTCCAGACACTCTGGCAGCAGCGTGATCTGGCTGCGCTCCTCGCCTTCGATGAATCGCTTCATGTGGCCCGCCCCAAGTCGCGTTGCCTCACCTTAGGCGATCACCTCAGCCAATCAAGGCGTTTTCACACAGCCTCGACTGTGAGCGGACCCTCAAGTTGGACCCGATGAACGACCGCTTCCGCTGCGAAGCCGCCGCTTAGAGCGCACCTTCAACTTTTGCTTGGGTTCGCGTGCGTGGATTCGGCGCCGTGAGCAGCAATCGTCGGCCCGAGCTTTGAAAGGCACAGTTCCTGCGCTGCTGCTGGCTAGTTCTGCAGTAGGTCCGACACCGGCCCTTGGCGTCGCAGCCGGCTGGGCTTGAACGACCGCAATGTGGCCCGGACCGTAGCTGATGGTGCGGCAGTCGCCGGCCGCAACCCTCGCGAAGCATCGATTGGCTTGAGCTCGCTAGGGACTGTTCAGGGTCGATACCCGCTGCACCGCCACTAAAGCGGCGCTGATCTACACCCGAGAAGCAGCGTGCGGGTGCCGCGGTGGCGCCAATTCGGTCACGAAGCGTTCGAGGAGGCACTCTTTCTTGTACAGCCGGCCGACCTGCTGTCGATAAGCTCGATGATGAACCCACTGGCGGCAGTCACCAGGGCGAGCAGGCACCGAGACCGAGCGAAGATGATGAAGAGCGATTCGCCCGCGGGCTCCGGCCAGCCCCCTAAATGCCCCCACGAGCAGGCGGCCCGTAAGCTGAGCGATGTCGTGCAGGCGCTGCGCGACAGCGAGGAGCGCCATATTGCGCTGGTGGACGTAGCGCTTGACGCCATCATCAGCATCGACTGCGACGACCGAATCCTCGAGTTCAACCCGGCAGCCGAAAAGATGTTCGGCTACCCGCGCGCGGAGGTGCTCGGGCGCGAGATGGCCGAGATGCTGATTCCGCCGCGGCTGCGCAAGGGGCATCGCGACGGCATGGCCCGGCACTCCGCTACGGGCGAGACGTCGGTCCTAGGCCGACGCGCCGAATTCGAGGCCCTGCGGCGCGACGGCAGCGAGTTCCCGGTCGAGCTCACGGTGACCCGGCTGGGTCGCGTGTCGCCGCCGCGCTTCACTGCGTTCATCCGCGACATCACCTCGCGCCGTGCGTTCGAAACGGCGCAGCGCGGACGCGTGGATCGCTTCGTTCGGCAGCGCGACGCCCTGCTGGCGCTCATGATGGGACCGCGCACCAACGCTGACGACGCGCCCGGTGCGTTCCGCCGCATCACTGAAGTCGCCGCACGCACGCTAGACGTGGCGCGCGTCAGCGTGTGGCGCTATACACCCGACCGCGCGGCAATCCACTGCATGGATCTCTACGATCGTCTGACCGACGTTCATTCGGCCGGCATGGAACTGACCGCCGCGGCGCATCCCGCCTATTTCGCGGCGCTATCGCGTACCGAGGTGATTGCGGCCGACGACGCGCACACGGACCCCAGCACCGCCGAGTTCTCGGCCGACTACCTCCGGCCGTTGGGCATCGGCTCCATGCTCGACGCGCCCATTCACCTGCGCGGTCAGGCCGACGGCGTGCTTTGCCACGAGCATGTGGGCCCGCCGCGGCATTGGGAGGAGGACGAGAAGACCTTTGTCCTCGCCCTAGCCAACCTCGTCTCGCTGGCCCTGGAAGGCAGCGATCGCGCCACCGCCGAGGCGGCGCTGCGCGATCGCGAGCAGCAGTACCGATCGCTGGCAGAGAACCTGCCCACGGCGGTGGCCCGCTTCGACCGGCAGCTGCGCCACCTCTATGTGAACCGCGTCATCGAGCAACTCACCGGCCAGCCGGCGGCAGAACTCATCGGCTGCACACACGCCGAATGCGGCCTGCCGCCGGCCCTGGTCAACGTGTGGGAAAGCGGGCTGCGCAGGGTGTTCGAGACCGGCCAAGTCGAAACCATCGCGTTCGAGATCGAGTTACATGGCCGCAAGCTCCACATCGAGTCGCACCTAGTACCCGAGACCGCACCTTCAGGCGAGGTCGTTACGGCGCTGGCCCTATCGCACGATGTCAGCGCCGTCAAGCGCGCACTGTTGGAGAGCCAGACACGCGCGCGCCTGCATGCTTCGCTCACCCGACTAACTCAGGAGGCCCTGGCTGGCGTCCCACTTGCCCGGCTGCGCGCCAGCGCGGTGGCGGCCAGCGCTCAGGCCCTCGAGGTCGAACTCGCCCTGCTGCTCGAATGGCTGCCGGAGCCCGGCGCCTGGCGGCTCGTCGCGGGCAGCGGTCTGAAGAGCAGCACCGTCGGCGATCTCGTCTTCGACCTCGACGAGCGAGCCCTCGCCCGTCGCAGCTTGGCCAGCACGGAGCCGCTGGCGGTGCGTGATCGTCGCTGCGACGGCCGCATCGCCGACTGCCGCGTGCTCGCCGAGCATGGGGCGATCGGCGGCTTGAGCCTGGCTATTCCTGGCGAACTCGAGCCCTGGGGCGTGCTGTGTGCTTGGGCCAACCGCGAGCGCGACTTCAGCGTCGACGAGGTCAATTTCCTGCAAGGCGTTGCCAAGCTACTAGCCGACGCGGCCTGGCGCGCGCGTGCCGACGAGGCGCTCAGGCGCAGCGAAGGCTTGCTGCGCATAGCCAGCCGAGCCGCGCAGCTTGGCGGCTGGAGGCTGGAACTCGCCGACGGCCGTCTGACGCGCTCCGACGAACTGTGCAGGGTGATCGACGTGCCGGTCGGCTCCGTAGTCATGTTCGAGCACGTGATCGGGCTCTATGCAGCGCCATGGCGCGAGGCAGTGGCCGAGGCGTTCCGACGCTGCGCTTCCGACGGCAGCCCCTTCGACGTCGAAGGCGAGTTCGTCACCGCTGCTGGCCGGCGTCTGTGGGTGCGCGAGATCGGTCATGCCGAGCGCGATGAAGCCGGGAACATCGTGCGCCTGCACGGCGCGCTGCAAGACATCACCGACCGCAAGAACGCCGAGGCTGAACGCGCCCGGCTCGCCACGCAGCGGGGTCAGTCGCAGAAGATGGAGTCGCTCGGCACCCTGGCCGGCGGGATCGCGCACGATTTCAACAACATTCTTGGCGCCATCCTCGGAAACTTGGTCCTGGCGCGCGCTGAGTTGGGCGACACGCATGCGGCGCATGGCAGCCTGTTGCAGATCGAGCGCGCCGGATGGCGTGCGCGCGATCTAGTGCGCCAGATTCTCTCCTTCAGTCGCCAGCAACCGCAGGTGCTGGTGAGTCAGCCGCTGCGGCCGCTCATCGAGGAGGTGCTCGCGCTACTGCGCACAACCCTGCCCGCCGGGGTGGTGCTCGATGCGTCGCTGGCCGGGGCGCCGCTCTTCGTGCGCGCCGATGCCACTCAGATCCAGCAGGTCGTCATCAACCTGTGCACTAACGCCTGGCACGCGCTGGGCAAGAGCGGCGGCTGTATCGACGTGAGCCTGGACGCGGTCACCCTCGACGAACTGGCGGCGCGGGGCCTGAGCGGCCTGCCTGCCGGCCACTACGCGCGCCTGTCAGTTAGCGACACCGGCCAAGGCATGGACGAGGCGACGCGCACACGCGCCTTCGAACCCTTTTTCACCACCAAGCCGGCCGGCGAGGGCACCGGACTGGGACTGTCGGTGGTGCATGGGATCGTCACGTCCTGTGCCGGTGCCATTAACTTCGATAGCACTCCGGGCCGAGGCACTTGTTTTCGCATTTTCCTGCCGGTGCAACCGGAAGGCCCCGGCGTTCCCTGTGTACCCACGCCCCGTGTCGAACACGCCGACGCCGGGGGCCGGCATGTGCTCTACCTCGACGACGACGAGGTGATGCTCCTCACCGTCGAGCGCTTGCTGCAGCGCGCCGGTTACCGCGTGACGGTCTGTCCGGATGCCACAGCGGCGCTGGCGGCCGTACGCAAAGCGCCTTCCAGCTTCGATGCGGTGGTCACCGACTTCAACATGCCGGGCCTATCGGGCCTCGACGTGGTGGGAGAACTGCTGCGGCTGCGCGCCGATCTGCCGGTCGTTATTACCTCAGGCTACATCTCGGATGCGCTTCGAGCCGAGGCAGCCCGGCTTGGCGTACGCCAGGTGATCGGCAAGGAACGCCTGCACGAAGCACTCATCACGGTCCTGCATGAAGTGCTGCAAGTGGCGCCAGCCCGGGCCGCGCTTCCACTGCCGATAGCACTCAGCTAAGACGCCGCACATCACGCACATCATCTTGACCGCGCAGGGTGCCGGTTTGCCGCGATGAAGGCGAAGACTTCCGCTTTCGATCTGAGGCAAACTGGATAGCTTTTTTTTCAGGTCATGCTCTATCTGCAAGCGCTTGAACTCCTGCTCGACTTCGCGCAGGCGCTGAAGCTCTGCGACGGCAGCCGGCTCGAGCGGCGGTGGCTTGCCTACCAGCTCGCCCTCGCGCACCTGCTTGCGCCACTTCGACAGCATGAACGTTTGAATGCACAGCGATTAGGCAACGTCCTTGATCAGCACGCCGGGCTGATTGCTCATCTGCACGGCCTAGAGCTTGAACGCGACGCCATATCGGTTGATCTTTTGAGGCCCAGGCATTCCCATCGAACACTCCATCATTAAGTCAGAGTGTCAACGAAACCGTTACAAGCTCCCGGTCCGCTGGAACAACGGGTTAGGCCTCACTGCGGCCTTCCGGATGTTTAAAGCTGATACCGCATGAGGCGCATGCGTTGGGCCAAAAGCCGACCACGAAAGAGTAGTTGGCCTCTGAGCCTTCCAAGACCAAGTGTTCGTGCGCGAGGCGCATTTCCACATGCTGGGCAACGATAGCCAAACATGGACCAGACGACTATCCCGCCCGACGGGAGCGCGCCCAGGGCGGTGCTAAGGCATGATTGATCGCATGCTAGAAGCAATGAACCCAGCGGGCGGCGAGTACCGAAGAAAAGACGAGCGCCTTCGCGCACTGGCAACGACGACGCTTGCGATTGTCTGGACGGCCGGACCCGACGGTGTCATCCATGTCGACAACCCTTCGTGGGCGGCTTTCACCGGACAATCGCGCGCCAGTTACGAGGCCAACGGCTGGCTTGATGCGCTTCACCCAGACGACCGCTCTCGTGTCGTTGAAGCGTGGCGGCAGGCCGTCACTGACGCCTGCCGCTTCGTCGCAGAGTACCGGCTTCGCCGCCACGACGGTCAGTACCGTGAGGTGGCTGCCGAAGGTGCTCCGGTGTTCGAAGACGGGCGACTGGTCGAATGGGTTGGGTACTGCGTCGACATCACCGAGCGCAGGCGAGCCGAGGAGCTGCGGCAGGAAAGCGAGTCTCACCTGCGCTTCCTCGATCGCCTGAGCGTGGCTTCGCGTGGCGTCGTCGATGCGACGGAGGTCATGGGCATCACAGCGCGCCTGCTGGGGGAGCATCTCGGCGCGACGCGCACGGCGTACGCCGACGTGGAAGCCGACAGCGACCGTTTCCACATCCGCAACGACTGGGCCATGCCCGGGGTAGCTAGCTCCGTCGGCACGTATTCGCTGTTGCTGTTCGGGCCCCAGGCGGTCGCCAACCTGCACAAGGGCATCAACCTCGTGGTGGGCGACGTCGACCGCGAATTGGGCGACGAGGGCGGTGCGCTCATGTTCAACGCCATCGGCATCAAAGCCATCATCTGTGCGGGCTTGGTCAAGGATGAGCGGCTGGTGGCCATGATGGCGGTGCATCAGTCGCAGCCACGCCTTTGGACGGACAACGAGGTAGCCATCGTCAGCGAGGTGGTCGAGCGCTGCTGGGCACACATCGAGCGTGTACGCGATACCGCAAAGCTGCTGGAACAGGACCGTCGAAAGGACGAGTTTCTCGCCACGCTGGCGCACGAACTGCGCAATCCGCTCGCGCCCATGCGCTATGCGAACGCGATTCTCCGCAAGGTCCCTCCGGGGAGCAATCAGGCGCTGCGGGCGCAAGCCGTGATGGAGAGACAGGTGAGCCACATGGCGCGTTTGGTCGATGACCTGCTTGATCTGTCGAGAGTCAACAATGGCTTGATCACTCTCAAGCGCGAACCGGTCACGCTGCGTAGCCTGATGCAACAGGCGGTCGAGACGGTCCAGCCGGCACTTGAAGCCGCCCGGCACACGCTCGATCTGCGGCTGCCCGCCGAGGATCTCGTCATTGAGGCTGACCCCGCGCGCATCGTGCAGGTGATCGGCAACCTCCTCAGCAACTCCGCGAAGTACACGCCGGACGGCGGTCACATCCGGCTCGCGGCCAGGCGCACGGGCGAGCGTGTGGCGATCGAGGTGTCGGACAACGGCATCGGCATTCCGCCCGAACAACAGGGGCAGTTGTTCCAAATGTTCGCTCGGCTTCAGCACAGTGCTGACCGCTCCCAGGGTGGACTGGGCATAGGTCTTGCGCTGGTGAAAACGCTCGTGCAACTTCACGGCGGCGATGTGAAGGTTTTCAGCAAGGGCATTGATGAAGGGACCACCTTCACCATCGACTTGCCGCTGCAGGAGCCGCTGCAAGCAGTGCGGGGTAGCTTGACTCATGACGAGGCTGCCCAGCGGGGCAGCGACGCTGCTTCGAACACCCAGCTGCGCGTGCTCGCGGTCGAAGACAACGTCGATGGGCTTGCTTCGCTTCTCGTTCTATTGGAAACGATGGGGTTCGAGGCCTCAGGCGCCGCTGACGGAGAGTCCGGCATCCTCAACGCCGCCTCGTTCCGGCCGGACGTCGTTCTGCTCGACCTGGGGCTTCCTGGCATCGATGGATTCGAAGTGGCCCGGCGCCTGCGCGCCGACCCAGCGCATGCCAGCGTCAAGTTGATCGCAGTGACGGGCTGGGGCGCGGACGCGGACCGCCGCCGCACCATGGAGGCCGGCTTTGATTGTCATCTGACGAAACCGGTCGAGCCAGAAGCGCTGGGAGAGACGGTGTCGCGGCTGGCCGCGGCTCGGGGATGATCTACGGCCTGCATCGCTGAAGGGCGCTCTTGCCGATTAGGTTTCCCTGCGGATCCTTGACTCCACAGATGTCAATCGCAAGCATGCCTTTGCCGAGCTGGTAGCTGCGTTTGATCTCGTGTTTCATCCCTCAACGCCCGCGGGCTGCGCAACGGGCGCTAGCTGCTGCCGAGTAGGCCGCCGGCTCCTTCAGCCTCAGGCCCGACCTTCGGCATGCTGCTCGGGCGCTTGAAAAGCGGTCGGCCGACGGGCAGTGGCGCCCGCGGCGCAGCAGCTAGATGACGAGGAGGTAAACCCGTTAACCGGGCGATGCGAGCGCCGCCCTTTCGGGAGTCATGCCGCCCGCGCTACTGCCGTTCCCTCTCCAAACTCGACCTAGGCGGGGAGAGGCGGAAAGCCCGGCTAGGAGCTTATCGCCAATAGAGAGGCCTACTGCTTCTTGCGCCGCCGCACCATAAAGCCCATGGCGCCAAGGCCGGCGAGCATCAGTGCGTAGGTGCCCGGTTCCGGGATCGGTGCTGTGGCGTCCCCGAGCTCGAAGCGCACCTGCCGGGTGTCGGCCACGATATCGCTCTCAGTCCCGATCTGGTCAGAGAAGGTGGTGTAGCTCAGGGTTTGGAAGGGGCCGGTGATGGTGAAGAAGTTCTGGCCGTTAGCATCGAGCGAGAACAGTGAGGAGGTGTCGAGGCCATCGCTGAAGGACACGAAACCGTCCTCCGAGGCGTTGATGTTGAGCACGAGCAGGTCAATGACCTGTCCTTCTACGGCGATCGACAGGCGGGAGTAAGGGCTGTCCGTGCCCGCGATGAAGGCTTGTCCGCCCGCCTCGTAAGTCAACGATTCGTCCGAGCTGAGCGTGACGACCTGATTCTGGTCGTTGTTCAAGCAGCCGGTTACGCTGTTGCCCGTGTCGGTCGTACCGAAGTTGCAGGCGTTGTTGACGAGGTTGGTGCCAGTGCCGGACGGACTGGCGATCACACTGAGGGCGTTCGCCGCGCTCCCGATAGAGAGCAGGACGGCGGCGAGGGCGAGGGGTCGAGCGAATCGTTTGGTCATGTGAACTCCATTGGGGGCGGGATCGGTGTCGGTGGCATTAGGTGGCAACTGGCGAGCCTAGATCTATCGGGCGGCCCCCTCGTTTAAGGGGCGCTTGCAGCCCCGTCCTAGCTGGGCCGTCCAAAGGGCGTACCTCTTTGACAATCAGAAGGTCAGCCTCCGAGCGATGTGGCAACACTTGCGCAGACCTTTTTACAGTAAGTCATGCCGCCATCGGCCTCGCGCCGGAAGCGCGGCGGCGGTCGCCGTCCCACGCCGGCCGAATTCCTCGAGCTACGCGGCGACAGAGCGGTCTAGCGACCGCCGAAAGCTCGGGCAACGGGCATTCCGCCCTGTGGCCCGCTCTTTTGCTGCCCACAAAAGCACAGGGCAGCCTCGCGATCGCACGTCTTGTCGAACTTGTTCCACCCTGAACCAAGATGCGGTCTGGATCGCATCCAGAAGGCAACGGAGAGCGGCCTGGTGAGAGTGCTGTGGCCGCAGCAGGTTCGACAGCCGCCATTCGATTCAGCGTCGTCCGCTGGGTCTAACGGCCGCTTGGTGGCAGCCAGCGTGAGTTCGCCCGCCGACGGCCAGCGTCAGCAACCACTGCAAAGCGGCCCGCTCGTGACGCGGCTCGACTCTCACCTTTAGACTCCGTGCCGCCGGTCGGGTTTGGAGGTTGGATGACAGCGGCCACCAACAGCAGTGGTGACCACCCGCGTGTTTCTTGGAAGCGCAGCCCTTTTGCGAGAGGACCGGCTGCCCTCCTCAGGCGCAACTGCGGAGTTCGGCGCCTAATCTAAGCGCTGCTCGGAATGGGTAGGCTCTCAACGGAGAGCTGGGCGCGATGAAGCGCCCTCTGCCGTTGTGCCCGTTGGTGTTATTCGAGCGGATCGGGCGCCTGCTCCATTAGTCGCTCGAGCTGGTTCAGCTGGTGTTGAAGCTGTGAAACGGCGGATTCAATCGTCGCGTGTGGAATCGTTTCCGGTTCGACCGATCGCTTCATCTCGCGCAGCAAGAGCAGGCGTTCCTGGAGGGCGCGGCGCGCGCTCCACAGCGATTCGTCCGAAGTCGTCGCCAGCGTGTCCTGCAAGGTGCGGATTGTGAAGGCATGGCCGGTATGACATCGGAATCGGCGAGGCTGCGCATCGACGATTTCCCAAAGCGAGCCGTGGCAATCGGGGCAGACAAAGCTCGAGGGCGTAGCAATCGCGCCGAGGTGTTCCATGGGGTCCCCTTCGGCGAGAAGGATCGCCTGCTCGTGGGCAGGCCACTGGCGTTGCGGTTGGTGGGCGGCGGCTGGCGCGCGCTTCGTCAGCGTCACCAGTAGCTCCGGCAATGCGGCGAGGGCAACGCAATGGTCGACGTTAACGAAGCGGCAAGCGCTGGCCGGCATGTCGGGCGCCTCCGCTTCATCAGGATCTTGGACGATGGCTGTGCCGCCACATTCCTTGATCGCCTGCAGGCCAGCGGTACCGTCATCGAGCCTGCCGGTGAGAACCACGCCGATCGCGCCCGGTCCGTAGGCCAGCGCCGCCGAGCGAAAGAGCGGATCGATCGCCGGCCGGGAGTGGTGCTCTTTCGCGCCGCGGCTCAGTTGCAGCCGCTCGTCGGCGAGGAGAAGATGATGATCCGGCGGCGCGACATAAATCCGGCCCGGCTCGACGCGCTCTTCGTGCCGAGCGTGTGTCGCAGGCAACGGTCCGGCGCGCGTCAGTATCCCGGGCAGGACACTCCGGTAGGAGCCGACGTGTAGAACGACGACGAGCGCCGCCGGAAAGTTGCGGGGAAGGTTGTGTGCTAGCGTGGTTAATGCCTTTACACCTCCGGCGGACGCCCCGATTACAACAATCTGGTTCACAGTGCTCTCCGAATGCTCTAAGTCTCAGCAAGCGGCTTGCCTGGCTTCGTGCCGCAGGCGCGCGCCTTGCTCGCAAAACCACTTCTTCACTGCTTCGGGTAAAGCCGCGTCGAGCGACTCGCTAGCGAACGGCATGACCGGCGACCATGTCTAAAGAGCCCGCTACATTCGGCACCGAGCCGCTTCGCTCCACCCGAACCGGCGCCGCGGTCGAGGCAGGCGACCCGCTGAAGCAGGTCAGCCATCTCGACTTCCCGGTCGTCGGCATCGGCGGCTCCGCGGGCGCATTGCCTGCCCTTCTGAGCCTGTTCGAAGCGCTGCCCGAGCACCCGGGTATGGCGTTCGTCGTAGTGATCCACCTTTCTCCCGACCACGAGAGCCACATCGCCGCGATCCTGGGCCGCGCGACGTCGATGCCAGTGATACAGGTCGTGCAAAGGACCGCGCTAGTGCAGTGCGCCACTCTGTTCTGTACTTATTTTGCGGAGGCGACGAGTGCGGCCTTTGCCCGCGTGACCTTGGCCAGGATGTCGGACGCGCGGGCGGTCCAGATGAACGGCTTGGGATCGATGTTGTGATGGGCGACGTACAGATCGATGGCCAGCTCCAGTTCTGCCACGCTGGTGAAGCTGTCGCGTCGGATGCGCTTGTCGGTGATGTCGCGGAAGAAGCGCTCGACCATGTTCAGCCACGACGCGCTGGTCGGTGTGAAGTGCATGACGAAGCGCGGGTGCCGGGCCAGCCACGTCTGCACGTCGGGATGACTGTGCGTGGCGTAGTTGTCCACGATCAGATGCAGGCTCAGGTGCTTGGGCGTGCGGCGGTCGATGAGCCGCAGGAACTTGAGCCATTCACCGTGGCGGTGCCGCGGCTGGCACAGCGAGATCACGCTGCCGTCGAGCGTGTTGAGCGCCGCAAACAGCGTGGTCGTGCCATGGCGCTTGTAGTCGTGGGTGACGGTGCCGGCACGGCCGCGCTTCATCGGCAGGCCCGGCTGCGTGCGGTTGAGCGCCTGGATCTGGCTCTTCTCGTCGCAGCTGAGCACCAGGGCGTGCTCGGGCGGATTCATGTACAGGCCCACCACGTCCAGCAACTTGTCCTCGAAGCGTGGGTCGCGCGAGAGCTTGAACGCCCGGCTCAGGTGCGGCTTCAGGCCGTTGCTGCGCCAAACGCGGCGGATGGTCGTGGCACCCACGCCCAGGCGTTCGGCCAACGTGCGGGTGCTCCAGTGGGTGGCGTCGATGGGCTTGTCATGCAGCGTGGCGTGCACGATCCGCGACTCCATCTCGCCTGTGACCGTGGCGGGCCGACCCGTGCGCGGCGCGTCCTTGCGAAGCGCATCGATGCCGCCGTCCAGGAAGCGCTGACGCCACAGCGCCACCTGGCGGCGATCAAGCCCCGCCTGCACAGCGATGTCCTTGTTCTGCAAGCCCTTGGCGGCCAGCAAGACAACCAGCGCCCTCTGCTGAAGCCGGGCCTCCACTCGCCGGCGCTTGGACAGCACACGAAGCTCCCGCTCGGTGTGCTCGTCCAGCTCGATCGTCTTGGCAACACGCATCGCTCCAGCCTCCTGGGCTGTACGAGTATGCCGAGATCGATAAGTTCTATAACTTCACGTGCACTGCACTAGAGCGTGACCACGTCTACGTGATCGCCCCAGGGGTCAACTTGGTGACCGATGACGGCCACGTCCAGCCGGCCGTGCCCAGCGGCAGGCGCCGCCCCTCAACGGCGATCGACGTCTTCTTTCGAGCCCTTGCCGACGTCCACCTCGAGCGAGCAATGTGCGTCGTGCTCTCCGGCACGGGAAGCGATGGGGCCATCGGGGTCGGTCGGGTGAAGGAAATGGGCGGTCTGTCGGTTGCCCAAGCCCCGCAGGAAGCCCAGTTTGCGCAGATGCCACGCTCGGCGATCGACACCGGGTTGGTCGACCTGGTATTGCCCGCGGCGGAGATCGGCCCGCGCCTTGTCGAGCTCTGGCACCTCGCTACGAACTCGCCGGTGGCAGCCGCCGAGCCGACGTCCACGCCACAAGACCCGTTTCAAGCACCGAAGCGAGGTGCAGGGGCCGAGGGTCCGGTGGCCGAGATCCTATCGCTGTTGCGCTTCCACACGCGGCACGATTTCAGGCACTACAAGCGCTCGACGGTGCTGCGACGGATCGCCCGACGGATGCAAGTCAATGGCGCTGCCGACCTACTTCAATACCGCGACTTCCTGGCTGGCAACCCCCAGGAAGCGGTGCCGCTTTTGCAGGACATGCTGATCAGCGTGACGAACTTCTTCCGCAACCCGGAGGCATTCGCGGTACTGCAGCGCGAGGTCGTGCCGCAGCTCTTCGAAGGCGTGCGAAGCGGCGAAGACCTTCGAGCTTGGGTCGTGGGCTGCGCGACGGGGGAAGAGGGCTACTCGATTGCCATGCTGCTCCAGGAGGCGGCCGAGCGGCGCGCACAGCCCGTGAACGTGCAGATCTTCGCGACCGATATCAACGAAGCGGCACTGGCCGTCGCCCGGCGCGGCACCTACCCCGCCGCCATCGCCGCCGACGTATCGACGTCGCGGCTGACGCAGTTCTTTGAGCAACAGGGCGAGGAGTACCGCGTCGTCCATTCGGTCCGCGACCCCGTGCTGTTCGCCAAGCACAACCTCCTGGGCGACCCGCCTTTCTCAAAGCTGGACCTGGTCTGTTGCCGCAACGTGCTGATCTACCTTGACACCGTCGCGCAGGCCGCCGCCCTCGAGACGTTCGCCTATGCCCTGAAGCCGGGAGGTTTCCTCTTTCTCGGCGATTCGGAATCTGCGGATTCCGGTGGCGACCTGTTCACGCCAGTTGACAAGGCACGGCGGATCTTCAGGGCCAACGCCGGCGCGATCCGAACGCCCCGTGTGGCGTTTCATTCCCCGACCCCCTTCGCTCAAGCGCCGCGGCAGCCCGCGCCTGTGCCGGTGCCCGGCGAATCGGCTGATGCGGCGATGCTGCAGCACCAGCTGGCGCTCCTGAACGTCTCGGCGCCGAGTGCGCTCATTAACGGCGAGTACGAGATCCTTCACATGTCTCCGGGCGCCGCCGAGTTTGTCGGCCGCAGCGACGGCGTGCCGAGCGACAATTTGCTCGCAAACGTCGCGCCCGACGTACGCGTCGAGCTTCGCGCCGCACTTTTCAAAGCCGAGCAAACGCAGTGTCTGGCGCATGCGCGGGTGGAGCGCGAGGCGGATGGGAAGCAGCGCGAGCTGTCGATTGCCGTGCACCCTGTGCAGGGCACGTCTAACGAGCCGCGACGTTGGTTGATCGTTTTCGAACCATGGCGCGGCCTGCCCACTGGCGTCTCGGGCGTGACCGCCGACGAGGCCAGCGAAGGCCTGCTCGAGCGCCTACAGGCGGATAACAAGGAACTGAAGTCTCAGCTGCAGGACACCCTCGACCGCTTTGCCGTCTCCGCCGAGGAGTACAAGGCAGCGAACGAGGAGCTGCAGGCGATCAATGAGGAACTGCGCTCGGCTACGGAAGAGCTCGAGACCAGTCGCGAAGAGCTCGAGTCGATGAATGAGGAGCTCGGCACGGTCAACTTCGAGCTGCGCGTCAAGGTTGATGACGCCGCCCAGGTCAACGACGATCTGAAGAACCTCATGTCCGCATCTGACATCGCGACCGTGTTTGTCGACAGCGGCTTGCGGATCAAGCGCTTCACACCACAGGCAACTAGGCTGTTCCATCTGATCCCGAGCGACATCGGCCGACCGCTTACGGACATACGCAGCCGCCTTCGCTTCGATGAAATCGGCGAGGACGCTGCGACCGCTTTCAAGGAGCTGCGAGCCGTTGAACGGCAGGTCGAGAGCGTCGAAGGCCGCCGCTACCTCGCGCGGGCGCTGCCGTACCGCACGACCAGCAACAAGATCGAAGGTGCCGTGCTGACATTCGTCGACCTTTCGGAGCAGCTTGCCGCTCAGGATCGGGCGCGCGAGGCTGAGGACAGGCTGATGCGCGCAATCATGGTCAACGAAGACTTCGCGGTGATGACGACCGACGAAAGTGGAGTGATCACCACCTGGAATCTCGGCGCCGAGGCGATCTTCGGTTACCGACCCGAGGACATCATCGGGCGCAACATCGACCAGCTCTTCGTCCCTTCGGATCGCGCAGCAGGGGCCCCAGCCGTGGAGCGCCGTACCGCCCTCGACAGGGGTCGTGCCGAGGATGAACGCTGGCACGTGCGGGCGAACGGCACCACATTTTTCTGCAGCGGTGTGGTGACGCCTCTGCAAAGCGGTTCCGGCGCGGGCTTCGTGAAGATCGCGCGCGACGTGAGTGAGGCCAAACAGATGCAGCTCGGCACAGAACGCGAGCTCCGCGATCAAAGGCACGTCTCGGCGGGCGCCCAGATCGCCGGCGAGGTCAAGGACAAGTTCCTGGCCGTGATGTCGCACGAGCTGAAGCAGCCACTCAACCTCATCCAGGTCAACGCCGAGCTGCTGACGCGGCTGCCCGAGGCGCAGTCCATCGCGCCCATCATGCGCATTGGCCAGACCATCCAGAGGGCCATCTCCGCTCAGACCAAGATCGTCGACGATCTCCTCGATCTCTCTCGCATCCAGACCGGCAAGCTGAGCCTTGCGTATGAGGACGTTGACCTGCTCGAGCTAACGCACACGCTGGGCCAGGCGCTAGCAGGTGACATGGAGAAGAAGGGCGTCGCCTTCACCATGACGCTTGGTGCGACCCCCCTCCTATGCCACTGCGATCGCGTTCGCGTTGAGCAGATTATCTGGAACCTGCTCGGCAACGCCGCGAAGTTCACGCCATCGGGGGGCCGGATCAGCGTAGACCTGTGCGAAGACGGCGATTACTTAAAGCTGAGCATCACCGACACGGGCAACGGCATCGCGCCCGAATTTCTGCCGCGCGTGTTCGAGATGTTCAGCCAGGCTAGCCAGCCCACTGCGCGCGGCGGAACGAATAGCGGTGGCCTTGGAATCGGCCTGGCCCTTGTCGACGAGCTTGCGCGTGCGCACGGCGGTCGCGTCGACGCGCAATCGGAGGGGCTTGGCCGGGGAACCACGTTCGTCCTCACCTTGCCGCTGCACAGACCCGCTGGCTTCCCTCCACCAGCTCCTCAGGTTGCGAACGTCGGGCTGGCCGGTGCGCGCGTCCTTGCCGTCGACGATGATCATGACAGTCTGTCGACCTTCGCAATGCTCCTGCAGTACGAAGGCGCAGTGGTCGACATCGCCCCCAGCGGCAAGGAAGCGCTCGCGCTCTTGGCCGCCAAGACCTACGACGTGCTCATCTCCGACGTCGGCATGCCCGAAATGGACGGGTTTGAGCTCGTTGCTGCGGCGCGCAAGCTGTCGACTCGTCACCGCCTGCTTGCGATCGCAGTTACCGGCTACGGGCGAGACGTCGATATTCGCAAGGCTTTGGAAGCCGGCTTCGACGCCCACGTGGCAAAGCCGGTGTCCATGGCGCAGTTGCAGACGGCGCTCCACTCGCTCGGAGGGCCTCCTCGGCTTGAATAGGCCGCTCCGGCGTTGCCGGCCTGAGGCTGGCGGTGTTTCTCAGCATCAGCTCGCTGCCGTGTGGTTGCTGGACCCGCTGGTCAAGGGCATGTTTTCGACAAGCTGCTGCTCGTGCTAATAGGCGTGGCGCTTGTGTTCCTCGCTCCAGCCTTCTTGGGGCAGGTTTCCGTCCAAAACAAAAGGGGCAGTGCCTTGGAACTTCTTCTCGGAGCTGCGGGCGAGGTCGGCGAGTACCTCGCAATCCGGTCATCCAAACGAACTTGCCGTAGTCCAACGAACGGCCGCAATGTCGCCGCGACGGTGAATAACGGCGATGGCGTCCAAAGGCTGCAACCGCTGCACTACAGAAGTTGGTGCGGCCGACTCGACAGGCAGCAAAAGGGGTCGCAAGCAGTTCCCTGCACAGCCTGAGCTTGCCGGTGTAACGCCCGCCGTGTGAAGCAAAAGTGCGTGCGTGCTTTGCAGACTGATCGACCTACGTAAGCGTGTCGGGTGGCGGGGCTGTCGATCTCCGACTCGGATAGAGGCGGGCAGACCGCCTTCAAGGGAAGGGTAGGGCGATCACCGCCAAGCTTCCTGGTTCTTGGGAAGATCGCCTTGGGGGTTATAAACCTCGAATCGGCTTGACTGCGGCGGCATTTGAAGCCGGGCGGCCGGCCGCTGTTCTGCTTGCTCCGCAGGAGTCATCACGCCGACGCCCGCTTCCCATCGACGCGAATGGCTTTGTGGCCAGGCGCTGCCGACCGAAAGGCGGCGTGTCCGTGCCGGTAGAGCCCAGCAACGACGTCCAAAGACCGCCGATCCCGGCGGGAGCAAGCCCCGCTGCTGACCGCAGTCGAATTTGCGGGCCGCAACATCGGCGCTGGGCGATCTACCTGGCGGCGCCATGCAGCGGCACGGCTGGTGTCATTCCCTTCAACAGGCGCGGCATCCCTGCTCAACGGCTTGCCCACTAGACTGCTCCGCATGCAATCGCCGCCGTCACGGTGGGCAGGCGCTCCGCAAGGTGCACTGCAATGAAGTCTGCCGCTGAACGCCGCGCGCCGGGCGCCGCTCAGCCATTCATCGGACGCGAGCGCGAGCTGGCCGCCTTCGACCGCGCGTTGCAGCAGACCTGCGCAGGTTGCGGGGGCGTGGTCCCTTGCGACTCGGAGCTGTCATCATCTCTGAGCGTCGATCGACGAGAACAGCGATTCGAGGACCGCGCGGGGAAGCTGCCCGCGCAGGCCGACGGCCACGACGCCGACGCCGTCATCGTCCAGAAACGGCGCCTTGCGCAGCGAAAGATGACGGCCAGCAAACTGCAACTCCCACCCCACCACGCCTTTGTCGCTACGGACAAAGCCCTTGAGCCTGAGCATGCCGGCCGGCATTCGGGTGAGTCGCTTGCGCAGGGCCTCCATGTCGAACGCGTGCTTCGGCCGAATGGACCAGCTCTCGAACTCGGTTGCATGGATGTGGGTTGGCTCGCCTGGAGCGCTCCCCGCACCGGAGGTCGTTCGCCTCGGCAACCCCGGGCGGTCCTCTAGAAGTTCGGCGAGCGAAACCACCGGCGCCGAAGGGGCGATGCACGGTGTGTACGGCGCGTGCGCCTGCACCCAGTTGCGTGCCATCCGGGTGGCCGAGTCGTCGTCGGCAAGATCCGTCTTGTTGAGCACCACCAGGTCGGCCGACTTCAACTGCCGCACCAGGGTGTCCGCGAGCAGCGGATCGCGCGACTGCTGTGCTGCCACGCTGGCATCGACCAGCACCACGACGCCGGCCAGGGCCAGTTGCGGCTCCGCAAGCGCGATCTGCGCGATGCGCCAGGGGTCCGACACTCCGCTGGCCTCGACGACGATCGCGTCCACCGCAACGTCCGCGTCGAGCACGCGCATCAACGCGCCTGCCAGGTCGTCTCCGATGGAGCAGCACACGCAGCCGTTGGTCAGCGCAATGACATCGCCGCCGCGTGAGGCGATGGAGGCGACGTCGATGTTGATCGCGCCGAAGTCGTTCACGAGCACGGCCAGACGCAGCGGTGGCTTGCCGGTCTCGGTCAACCAGTGGTTGATCAGCGTGGTTTTACCTGCGCCCAGGAAGCCGCCGACAACCAGCAGCGGCAGTCGCTCGATCGACACGGGCCTCAGTGCCGCCGGGCAGGAAAGATGCGGCCCGACAGGACGGTGCCCCACACCGCAATGTCCTTAAGTGCGGCCGGGTCGACGGCCAGCGGGTCGTCTTCCAGAACGCAGAAGTCGACGCGCTTGCCGCATTCCAGGCTTCCGATCTCGTGATCGAGCCTGAGCGTGAACGCGGCGCCGAGCGTGATCGCATGCAGCGCCTTGGGCACCGTAATGCGCTCGGCCGTGCCGAGCACGCGGCCCGAAGGCGTGAGGCGGTTGACGGCACACCATGCCGTGAACAAGGGTCCGAGGGGCGTCACTGGTGCATCGGAATGGATCGCGAGCGGCACGCCGGACTCGAGAGCGGTGCGGCAGGGGTTGATGCGTTCGGCGCGGTCCGGGCCCATCGTCACTGCCGCAACTCCTGTCTCATGTTGAACAGCGAGGCCGTGGCTTCCCGCGCGGCATCGCGGAATTTCCCCCCGCCCGAAGTGAGGCGCGTGGGGTAGGAAGAGCGGTCGATCAACGCAACGCCGACCCACTGTTCGAGCGCCTTGATGCGGCGGCTGAAGGCTGATTGCGTCACGTGGCGTTCGATCGCCGACTGCGAGAAGCTGCCCGTGCGCGCGACGCTCAAGAAGTCTTCGAGCCATTTGGCTTCCATGTGCATTTCCCTGCGTGTCCCGAGAGCCGAGAGCTACTCGGTCAACTCGAGCAGCCTCGCCAGCCCCCCTTCGTCGATCGAGACCATCGCCTGGTCCCGCACCGCAGGCTTTGCGCAGTACGCCACGCTCAAACCGGCCGCTCCCATCATCGGCAGGTCGTTCGCGCCGTCGCCCACGGCGATGGCCTGTTGGGGGCTGATCCTCAGCCGCTCACAGGTCTGCAGCAGCATGCGCCGCTTTTCCGCACCGTCGCAGATGTCGCCCCAGGACTGGTCCACCATGCGGCCGGTGAGTCGCTCGTCGGCGTTGCGACCTTCGACCTCCAGCACGTTGCTGCGCGTGTCGTCGAGCTGCAGTCGATCACGGATTCGATCGGTGAAAAAGGTAAAGCCGCCCGAGACGAGCAGCGTCTTCAGGCCGGCGGCCTGGCAGGCGCGCACCAGCGTTTCGGCGCCGGGGTTGAGCTGCAGGCGTTGTTCGTACACCTCGTGCAGGGCCGAGACCGGCACGCCCTTCAGCAGCGCGACGCGCTGGCGCAGGCTGGCCTTGTAGTCGGCGATCTCGCCGCGCATCGCCGCCTCGGTGAGGGCCGCCACCTCGGCCTTGCGCCCCGCCGCATCGGCGATCTCATCGACGCACTCGATGTTGATCAGCGTCGAATCCATGTCGAAGGCGATGAGCTTGAAGTCGGTCAGCCGAAGCGGCGGCGTGAAGCCACGCAAGGTGAGGCCGGGGGCGAACTGTAGTGGTGCGCTCATGTGTTCGTGCTGTGGAATCGGCGTCATGGCCGTGCGTAGCCGGCTTCGCCCTGGCTTCGGATGGCGAGGATGAAGACGGTATCGAGCTCTGGCACGTAGCGGTACAAGGCGACGTAGCCGCGCGAGCGGCGCCCGATGACGAGTTCGCGGTGGTGGGTGCCTGACAGCCGGCCGATCAGCGGATTGCGCACGAGCACGTCGGTGGCGGCAATGATGTCCTGGATGCGCGAGGGCGCGTTCTCGACGTCATGCAATGCAAGATGATCGAAGATGCGGTCGACGTCTTCTGTCACCTGACCGGCGAACTCGATGCGAGCCATTCTCAGCGGGCCAATTTTCTGGCCTTGGGTCGTGCCGGCTTCTTGCCGGCGATGCGATCCTCCAGATAGCGGCGCATCTCGCTCCAGGGAATGGCGCGACCGGTGGCGACAATCTCCGCGTACCGCTTTTCGGAGGTGTCGTGAAAGTCGGCGCGGCGTTCTTCCTGCTCCGCCTTCTCTGCAATGGCCTCGAGGATGAAGCCATGGGTCGAGGTGCCCGCACGCTCTGCCGCGGTGGCGATGCGGGCCTTGAGGTCATCCGGCAGACGAATCGTCGTGGTGGACATGTTTTGCTCCTTCGGAGCCTCGAATGTAGCACTCGAGTGCTACTGAGCTGTCAAGCCGCCTCAGCCACCTGCGGCGTTCCCAGCGACTTCAACACATCCCGCAGGAACTGCGCCCGCGAAGCCGGCTCGGGCAGCGCCTTCTCGATGCGCAGCTTGTCGTTGCCGGCAAGCTTGATGTGGCGGTTCTTCTGCACCAGCTCGATGATGCGCAGCGAGTCGATCGGCGGGTTGGGGCGGAAGGTGATGCTCATGGCCTGCGGGCCGGCGTCGATCTTCTGCACGCCGTAGGCCTTGGCCTGCACGCGCAGGCGGTGGGTGTCGAACAGGGTCTGCGCCTGCGTCGGCAGCTTGCCGAAGCGATCGACGATCTCTTCCAACATGGCGTCGATCTTGTCGAGCTTGTCGGCCGTGGCCAGGCGCTTGTAGAGCGAGAGGCGCACGTGCACGTCGCCGCAGTAGCTGTCTGGCAGCAGGGCGGGAGCGTGCAGGTTGATCTCGGTCGTGACGTTGAGTGGGCTCAGCAGATCGGGCTCGCGGCCGGCCTTGAGCTCGCGCACGGCCAGGGCCAGCATGTCGTTGTAGAGCTGGAAGCCCACCTCCATCATGTTGCCGCTCTGGTTCTCTCCCAGCACTTCGCCGGCGCCGCGGATTTCGAGGTCGTGCATGGCGAGGTAGAAGCCGGAGCCGAGCTCTTCCATGTCCTGGATGGCCTGCAGGCGCTGCGCGGCCTGCTTGGTCAGGCCCTCCACGTCGGGCACCATCAGGTAGGCATAGGCTTGGTGGTGCGAGCGGCCGACGCGGCCCCTGAGCTGGTGCAGTTGCGCGAGGCCGAACTTGTCGGCGCGGCTCATGACGATGGTGTTGGCGGTGGGCACGTCGATGCCGGTCTCGATGATGGTCGAGCACAGCAGCAGGTTGTGCTTCTGCGCAACGAACTCGCGCATCACGCGTTCCAGTTCACGCTCGGGCATCTGGCCATGCGCCACTGCGATGCGTGCCTCGGGCAGCAGCTCTTCGAGTCTCTGGCGCCGGTTCTGGATCGTCTCCACCTCGTTGTGCAGGAAATAGACCTGCCCGCCGCGCTTCAACTCGCGCAGCACCGCCTCGCGGATGGTGCCGTTCGACTCGCCGCGCACGAAGGTCTTGATCGACAGGCGCCGCTGCGGCGCGGTGGCGATGACGCTCAGGTCGCGCAGGCCTTCGAGCGCCATGCCCAGCGTGCGCGGGATCGGCGTGGCGGTGAGCGTGAGCACGTCGACCTCGGCGCGCAGCGCTTTCATCGCCTCTTTGTGGCGCACGCCGAAGCGGTGTTCTTCGTCGATGATGAGCAGACCGAGGTTGGCGAACTTCGTGTCCTGGCTCAGCAATTTATGAGTGCCGATCACGATGTCGATCGTGCCGTCGGCCAGGCCCGCGAGCGCCGCCTTGATCTCCTTGGCCGAGCGAAAGCGGCTCATCTCAGCCACCTTGACCGGCCACTTCGCGAAGCGGTCGGAAATGTTCGCGTAGTGCTGCTCCGCCAGCAGCGTGGTGGGGGCGAGCAGAGCCACCTGCTTGCCGCCGGTCACGGCCACGAAGGCGGCGCGCAGGGCCACTTCGGTTTTGCCGAAGCCGACGTCGCCGCACACCAGCCGGTCCATCGGCCGCGGCGAAATCATGTCCTGGATCACCGCATGGATGGCGGCGCGCTGGTCGGGCGTTTCCTCGAAGCCGAAGCTGGCGGCGAAAGCCTCGTAGTCCTGCGGCGCGAAGCGGAACGCAAAGCCTTCGCGCGCGGCGCGGCGTGCGTACAGGTTGAGCAGCTCGGCAGCGGTATCGCGCACCTGCTCGGCGGCCTTGCGCTTGGCCTTGTCCCACTGAGCCGAGCCCAGGCGGTGCAGCGGCGCTTCTTCCGCGCTCACGCCGGTGTAGCGGCTGATGAGCTGCAGTTGTGCGACCGGCACGTAGAGCGTGGCCTTGTCGGCGTACTCGAGATGCAGGAATTCGGTGTCGCCTTCGCCGAGGTCGATGTGGATCAGGCCCACGTAGCGGCCGATGCCGTGGTTGGCATGCACGACAGGGTCGCCGGGCTTGAGCTCGGACAGGTCCTTGATCAGCGCATCGACGTCACTCGTCTGCTCCTGCTTGCGGCGGCGGCGCTGCGTAGGGGCGGCGTCGAAGAGCTCGGTCTCGGTGATGAGCTGGATGGCCGGCTCGCCCTCGTCGCGCTGCCAGTGGAAGCCGGCGGCGAGTGGTGCGACGGTGATGGCGTAGGGATGGTCGCTGGCCTCGAAAGCCGCGAGCGACTCCACCGGAGGCGGCTCGAGTTTGTGATCGCGCAGCAGCTCCAGCACGCTCTCGCGACGGCCCTGGCTCTCTGCGACCAGCAGCACGCGGGTGCCGCTCTTGGCGGTCCTTTCCAGGTGCTGTTCCAGCTTGCGCAGAGGGTCCTGCGTAGCGCGCTCGATGGCGAGGTCGGGCAGGGGGCGAGCCCACGCACCGCCATCCTGTCGCGGTTGCGCGAGGTCTTCCGGCTCCCTCGCCCCCGGAGGGGCAGAGGGTTGGGGTGAGGGGGTGCTTGGCGCGGCACCTCCCACCCTCACCCCAGCCCTCTCCCGCCCTGCGGGAGAAAGGGAATCCGGCGACTGCTCGACGACCGCGCCGCGCACGGACAGTTGAGCGTGTGTATTGCACCGCCCGAAGAACTCCTCCGGCGGCAGGTAGATCGCCGCCGGCGGCAGGATCGGCCGCTCCGGGTCGTGCTGCAAGAAGCGATGCCGCTCCCGCGTCTCGGTCCAGAATTTCTGCAGCGCCTCGTCCACCTCGCCATGCAGCACCACGTGCGCTTCAGCGCCGAAGTAGTCGAACACCGTCGCCGTCTCGTCGAAGAACAGCGGCAGGTAGAACTCGATGCCGGCAGTGGCGATGCCCGCGCCGATGTCCTTGTAGATGCGCGAGCGCGTGGGGTCGCCCTCCACGCGCTCGCGCCAGCGCGCACGGAACGCCGTGCGCGCGGCTTCGTCCATGGGGAACTCGCGGCCCGGGAGCAGCCGCACTTCGGGCACCGGGTAGAGGCTGCGCTGGCTGTCGGGGTCGAAGGTGCGGATGGAATCGACCTCGTCGTCGAACAGGTCGACGCGAAAGGGCACGGGCGAGCCCATCGGGAACAGGTCGATCAGCCCGCCGCGGACCGCATATTCGCCCGGCGAGACGACTTGGCTCACATGCTGGTAGCCGGCCAGCGAGAGCTGCGCTTTCAAGCCAGCCTCGTCGAGCTTTTGCTTTTGCTTGAACTGGAAGGTGTAGGCAGCCAGAAAGGCGGGCGGCGCCAGGCGCACCAGGGCGGTGGTGGCCGGCATGAGCACCACGTCCACCTCGCCCTGGCCCTGCGCGTGAAGCACCCGCCACAGCGTGGCCAGCCGCTCCGAGATCAGGTCCTGGTGCGGCGAGAAGTTGTCGTAGGGCAGCGTCTCCCAGTCGGGGAAGACGGCAATGCGCAACTCCGGTGCGAAGAAGGCCAGCTCGTCCTGCAGCCGCTGTGTATCGGCCGGCTCGGCGGTGACGATGGCGGTGAGCTGCCGTGCTGCCTTGCGGGCCTGCGCAAAGCGCGCGAGCAGCAGTGCATCGGCCGAGCCGACGGGGCGGGGCAGGGTGTAGCGCTTGCCGAGGGCGAGGGAAGGGAGCTGCATCGAAAAACCGGGCAATGAAGAACGCTCCGCGGAGGACCACGGAGCGCTGCACGATTGTAGGCAGCCGCCTGCTTCGGCGCGCGCGACAGGGGCGGGACGCAGTCCCGGTTCGAAGCGCGCTGCCGCTCGCAGTACGTTGCTTCCGACTCGTGTGCCGCGGCGTTAGACTTGTACATCTTGTTGTCCGGAGCAGCGTCCATGCACCGCCCCAACATTCACAAGGTCCGCGAAAACCTGGCCGAGTACGTCGCCGCAGCGGAGCGTGGCGAGGAGGTGCTGATCTGCCGGCGCAACCAGCCGGTGGCCAAGCTGGTTGCGCTGGGGCCGCAGCGCTCGAGCCGGCCGAGGCCGCTGGGCCGTGCGCCGGACGCCGGCGAACCGTTGCCGGACGGCTTCTTCGAGCCGCTGCCCGTGGAGTTGCTGAGCGCGCTGAGCGGCACAACGGGCGCGGTCGATTGCCCGAGCGCAGCCAACTCGGCTCGATCGACACCGGCGGTGCGGGGCGCAAAGGCGCCTGCCAAATCGGCGTCGCGCCGCACCAGGGCGCGCCGATGAGACTGCTGCTCGACACCTGCAGTTTTCTTTGGGCGGTGCGCGGCGATGCGCTGTTCAGCGCCGAGGCGGCCGCTTTGTTCCGCGACCCGGCCAACGAGGTTTATCTCTCGGCTGTGTCGGCCTGGGAAATTGCAGTGAAGCACCAGCTCGGCAAACTGCCGCTGTCCGAAGCGCCGTCGCGTTACGTGCCGCGCGAGCGGCAGCGCCACGGTATCGAGCCGCTGCCGCTGAGCGAGGCGGACACCCTGCTGCTCGACCGCCTGCCGGCCGTGCACACCGATCCCTTCGACCGTCTGCTGGTCTGCCAGGCGGTCCAGCACGGCATGACCTTGCTCACGCCCGACCCGATGATTCACCGCTATCCGGTGCCCGTGGCATGGTGAGCGCAATGGACAAAGCCGAGTCCTCCTCAACGCGCTGCTATGCCTTGGTGCCCAGCGCAGGCATCGGTGCACGGGCGGGCGCCGAGCAACCCAAGCAGTACGTGCGCGTCGCCGGTCGTGCTGTGGTGGACCACACATTGCAGGCGCTCGACCGCGTGCGCCGGCTGACCGCAACGCTGGTCGTGCTTGCGCCGCAGGACCAGCGCTTCGAGCGCGACGTGCCGGGCTGGGGGCGAGACGCGGCTTGCGAGGCGCATGTGCCGAGCCCCTCGAGCGGCTCCGGCGTGCAAGCCGGGGCGCGCGCTGCAGGCGACATCCCTGCGGGAGCGCGGCGCCGGTGGGCGGTGCGCTGCGGCGGCGCCACGCGTGCCGCGAGCGTGGCGAACGGCTTGGCTACCTTGATCGAACGCGGCGCGCTGCCCGAGGACTGGGTGCTCGTTCACGACGCCGCGCGCTGCCTGGTGCAGCCGGCCGACATCGAACGCCTGATCGCCGCCTGCGAGCTCGACGCGGTCGGCGGCCTTCTCGCGCTGCCGCTGGCCGATACGCTCAAGCGCGAGGCCGATTCGGTGCGTGCTTCGACCATCGCTGCAGGCGCCAGCCGCGTGGCGCACACCGTGGATCGCCGCGGCTTGTGGCAAGCGCAGACGCCGCAGATGTTTCGTATCGGCCGCCTGCGCGAGGCGTTGGCCGCGGCAGGCGATCAGGTCACCGACGAGGCCAGCGCGATGGAAGCGCTCGGCGATGCGCCGCTGCTCGTGCCGGGCACGCTGGAGAATTTCAAACTCACCTGGCCGGCGGATTTCGCGCTGGCCGAACGCCTGTTGAGGACGCGCGCATGAACCCGATCGACATCCGCATCGGCGAGGGCTGGGATACCCACGCGCTGGTCACCGGCCGCAAGCTCGTCCTCGGCGGCGTGGAGATCGCGCACAGCCACGGCCTGGCCGGGCATTCCGACGCCGACGCGCTGCTGCACGCCATCACCGATGCGTTGCTCGGCGCAGCGGCACTCGGCGATATCGGCCGCCATTTTCCCGACACAGACGTGCGCTTCAAGGGCGCCGATTCGCTCGTGCTGCTGGTGGAGGCGCTTGCGCGGGTGCAGGCGGCCGGTTGGCAGATCGGCAATGTCGACGCCACCATCGTCGCGCAGGCGCCGAAGATGGCGCCGCATATTTCGGCCATGGTCGAGCGCATCGCCGCAACGCTGGGCGTGGCGCCGAGTCAGGTGAATGTGAAAGCCAAAACGGCCGAGAAAATGGGGCCGGTGGGCCGGGGCGAATCGATCGAGGCGCGCGCCGTGTGCCTGTTGGTGCGCGGCTGACAGGCGAAGCACAAGCGCGCACGGAGGGCCGGGTATTGCGGGTATTGCTCCTCTCCCCTCTGGGGAGAGGCGGGGTGAGGGGCTACCGAAGAGGCGTCGACAGTGTGCTCGGCGCGCTGACTTATCCCGCAGTTAGTTCCTTATGGCGCCTTCTTCAGCCGGATATGCGCCAGCAATCCGCCATCGCTCGCGTTCGTCAGCTCGAAGCTGCCGCCCATGCGCTGCACGGCCTTCTCCACGATCGCCAAGCCCAGGCCAGCGCCCGTGGCCGCCGTGCGCGCGGCGTCGCCTCGGAAGAACGGCGTCGTGAGCTGCTTGAGCTTTTCGGGCGCCACGCCGGGCCCGTGGTCGCGCACGCTCAGCACCACCCACGGCCCCGTGCGGGCGTAGCTCACCTGCACCCAGGCCACGCCGGTGTCGTTGCTGCGGCCGTAGCGGCGCGCGTTCTCGAACAGGTTGGCGAACACGCGACCGAGCTCGGTATCGTCGGCCATGACCCGGGCGTCAATGGCCACGCGCGACTCGATGCGGATCTGCGTCGGGTCGCGGAAGGCCGCGCTCTCGCGGTCGACGATGCTCGACAGGTGCACCGGCACCAGCCGCACTTCGCCCGGCCGCGCGTAATCCATGAACTTGTCGATGATGGCGTCGAGCTGGTCGATGTCGGCCGCCATGTAGCGTTTGGCCTCCTCGTCCACCACGCTCATCTCGGTTTCCAGCCGCATTCGCGCCAGCGGTGTGCGCAGGTCGTGGCTGATGCCGGCCAGCATCACGGCACGGTCTTCCTCCACCTTGGCCAGCTCGCGCGCCATGCGGTTGAAGCCCATGTTGACTTCGCGGATCTCGCTGGTCATGGTGTGCTCGTCCAGGCGCGAGTCGTATTCGCCGTCGCGGATGCGGCTGGCCGCGAACGAGAGCTGCTTGAGCGGCTGGTTGATCAGCCCGGCGATGGCTGCGGAGCCGAACACCGTGGCCAAAAGCGCGATGCTGGTCCACACGAAGTAAGTGCTGCCCGCCACCGGCTCCACCCGCTTCGGGTCGGCCTGCAGCCAATAAGGATCGGTCTCGATGTTGAAGCCCACCCATAGGCCCGGCACCTTGTTGACGCTGCTCGCCACAACCGTCTCGGGCCCGAGCCGCGTGCGCAACTCGTGGCCGACGGCGCGGCTGAAGCGATCGACCTCGAACGGCTCGAACAAGTCTTTCGCTTCGCGCGGCACGATCTTCACCGCCTCCTGGTCGCTCATGTCCTTGACCAGGGTCACGCGACTGATCGCGTCCGAATAGCGCAGGGCCGCGCGCGACAGGTTCACCAGGCTCGCGATCTGCTGCGCCGCCTGCACGGCGCGCGGCTCGAACTCGAGCGCCCGGAAGGTCTGCAGCCAGGCGAAGATGCCGCCGCCGAGCAGCACCGCCAGCAGGATGAAGGTGCGCCAGAACAGACTCAGCGCGATGCGCGGTAGCTGCAGCCGCGGGGTATTGGAGGGGCGAAGCGGCCGGGTGGTCGCGCCCGCCGTGCGCGAGCCACGGCGCGCGCGTTCATCGCGGGCCGCCCGCGCCGACGCTCGGGTGCTGCCCGCTTCCGACTCAACCATGACCGCGCAGCCTCTCGAGAAAATGCAACTCTGCCACTTTCCTCGATCCCCGTGTGGGGCGGGCGCCGAAAAGCGGCGTTCTGGGAGCGCTTAAACCCGGCACATTGATCCGCTCATGCCGCGCCGTCCGGCACGAACACATAGCCTACGCCCCACACCGTCTGGATGTAGCGAGGCTGGGCGGGGTCGGGCTCGATCATCTTGCGCAGGCGCGAGATCTGCACGTCCAGGCTGCGGTCGAAAGGTTCGAACTCGCGGCCACGGGCGAGCTGTGCGAGCTTGTCGCGCGACAGCGGCTGGCGGGGGTGGCGCACCAGCGCCTTGAGCATGGAGAACTCGCCGGTGGTCAGGGCCATCTGCTCGCCGTCCTTGGCCAGGCGTCGCAGCGCCAAGTCGAACTCGAAGGGACCGAAGGTGACTGTCTGGGCCTCCTTGGCCGGCGCGCCGGGGGCTTCGAGCTGCGGGCGACGGCGCAGCACGGCGTGGATGCGCGCCAGCAGTTCGCGGGGGTTGAAGGGCTTCGGAAGGTAGTCGTCTGCGCCGACCTCCAGGCCGACGATGCGGTCCACGTCTTCCACCTTGGCCGTCAGCATGATGATGGGCGTGGTGTCGTTGTTCGCACGCAGCCGGCGGCAGATCGACAGACCGTCCTCGCCGGGAAGCATGAGATCGAGCACGATCAGATCGATGGTGTCGCGCGTCATCACGCGGTTCAGAGCCTTGGCATCCTCGGCCAGCAGCACCTCGAAGCCTTCTTGCGTCAGGTAGCGGCGCAGGAGGTCGCGGATGCGGGCGTCGTCGTCGACCACGACGATGCGATCGGCCCGCTGGTTGGTGTTGGAGGCGTTCATCTAGACCTTTCCTGCATTTGTAACAACGGCATTGTGCGCAGCGGAAGAGGGGCAAAAGAGCCGAATGACCCTCTGTTACAACTATTGCGCCGCCCTTCGGAAAGCGTCATGAACTGCTCTCCTGCGGCCCACGCGAGCCGCTTTTCTTCACCGTGCAGGCGCTCCGATGCCGCCGACTGCCGGCGCGCGCCAGTGATGTTGCCAGCCACTGCCGTCAAGCGCGTTCGGCATTGGGCGATGATCCTGCGCCGCTCACTCTTGCGTCGCCGCATGCCCCAGCGGCGCCTCCGATTCCTTCGTTGCTCGAAAGGCTCTCATGAAACTTCGATTCCCGGTCCTTGCCATGCTCGGTGCGGCTGCTATTGCGTGCGGCGGCGCAGCAGTTGCTGCAGAGGCGACCCCTCGCGAGAACCTGCTCAACTTCAGCGCTAGCGCCCGACTGGAAGTGGTGCAGGATTTGCTCGGCATCACGTTGGCCGTCACGCGAGAGGGCAGCGATGCGGCGGCCGTGCAGGCGCAGCTCAAGCAGGTGCTCGATGCGGCGCTCTCCGAGGCCAAGCTGGCCGCAAAGGCGGGCGCCATGGAAGTGCGCACGGGCGGCTTTTCGCTTTACCCGCGCCACGACAAGAACGGCCGCATCAACGGCTGGCAGGGCCGGGCCGAACTCGTGCTCGAGGGCAAGGACACGCAGCGAGTCGCCGCCGCGGCGGGCCGGCTCGCGGGCATGAACGTCACCAGCGTGGGGTACAGCCTTTCGCCGGAACTGACGGACAAGCACGAGGCCAGCGTCACCGCCGAGGCGATACAACAGTACCGCGCCCGAGCCGCAGAACTGGCGCGGCAGTTCGGCTACGGCGGCTACACGCTCGGCGAAGTGTCGGTGCACAGCGGCCAGCAGGACGGCAACCCGCGTCCGGTGATGTACCGAGCCCAGAATGCCGACATGGCGATGGCCGAGGCGCCGGTGCCTACCGAGCCCGGAAAGGGCGTCATCAGCGCCACGGTGAGCGGAAGCGTGCGCTTGACGAACTGAAACGTGTGCGGGGCAAGCGTTATCCCGCCCCGCGACTCGGTTGTTTGCGGCACAGACGGACGGCGTCAGCAGATTTAAAGTTCACGCCAGACGGCGGTGTGGCGAACTGGCTCTTCCATCCACATCGGGCAGACCAGCAATGTCGTGCTGGCGCCGTCACCATATTTCGGGCAAGAAAGGCCGGGTTCGTCGCCCGGCCTTTTTGCGTTCTGCGGGCACATCGCTTGCCGGTTAAGTAACTACCCAGGCCGGCGCCGCTGCGAACGCAACGCGTGAACCCGGTGGGTTGGTCATTCACTTAGGAGATAACCGATGAAGACAGTACGCACCAAGCTCGTTACCACGACCGCCGCTGCGGCCTTGTTCGCCGCGTTCGGAATCGCCCAGGCCCAGACCGGGGTGGCCGACACCAATGCACCGCCGGCCGGAACCGGTACGGGCGCTGGCGTCGGTACCACGGACAAAGGCGTCGGCCCGGGCGGCGGAGGAACGGGCACACCCACTCGAACCGACCCGGGCGCTGCAGGCGGCACGATGGACAACAGCAGCACCCCCTCGGGCAGCGGCGCCGGCAGCATGGGCGCAGGCTCGGGCACGGCCGCTCCTGGCGCGACGGATACCAACGCGCCGCCAGGAGGCACGGGCGGCGCCGGCACGGGCGTTGGCACCACGGACAGGGGCATCGGCCCGGGTGCGGGCGGCACCGGGACCGCGACCGGCGCTGGCGCAGGCAGCACGGGGGGCACGTCCAGCGGCACGATGGACAGCGGCGCCACGTCCGGCGACGGCACGATGAATCGGGCGCCGCGCTCCGATCGCAACTAGTAAGAAGCTCCCGGTACGCTGTGCGGAGCCGCTTCGATGGCGGCCCGCCAGCATGCCAGGCGTGACGGCACGCGGCTGATGGTGATCGCGCGTGCCGTTTGCATGGGTACTTCGCGGCTCAACGATGACAATGCCGGTTCGGGGCCCGCCCCTTTATCCGGCGCTCGGCGGTGCTCACAAAGTGCATTGCCGCCATCCACGTCCCCGCATACCGACTTCCGTGCAAGAAAACACGCCACTGCATCGACAACAGGCCGCGTGGCGACTCAGTGTCGCCCCGATGATGGACTGGACCGATCGCCACTGCCGCTACTTCCACCGGCTGCTGAGCCGGCACACGCGCCTGTATACCGAGATGGTCACGACGGGCGCTTTGCTGCACGGCGATGTGCCGAGGCATCTGGATTTCAATGACGAGGAGCATCCCGTCGCCTTGCAACTCGGCGGCAGCGAGCCGGCCGATCTGGCCGCCTGCGCCAAGCTCGGCGAGCGTTGGGGTTACGACGAGATCAATCTCAACTGCGGCTGCCCCAGCGAGCGCGTGCAGCGCGGCGCCTTCGGTGCCTGCCTCATGGCCGAGCCCGAACTCGTGGCCGAGGGCGTCAAGGCGATGGTCGATGCGGTGAGCATTCCCGTGACGGTGAAACACCGTATCGGCATCGACAAGACGGAAAACTACGGCTTCGTGCAGGACTTCGTCGGTACCGTGGCGGCCGCCGGCTGCACCGTTTTCATCGTGCACGCGCGCAATGCCTGGCTCAAAGGCCTTAGTCCAAAGGAAAACCGTGAAATGCCGCCGCTGCGCCACGAACTCGTGCACCGGTTGAAGCACGATTTTCCGGCGCTCACCATCGTTCTCAACGGCGGCATCACGACCAGCGAGCAGATCGAAGAGCAGTTGCGCCACGTCGATGGTGTGATGCTCGGCCGCGAGGCCTACCACCACCCGTGGACGATGGCTTCGTGGGACGCACGCTTCTTCGGCGCAGCGCCGCACGAACGAGAGCGCACCGAGATCGAGACGCGCATGGTCGAGTACATGGAGCGCGAGCGGGCCTTGCGCGGCGAGCCGTGGTCGCACGTATCGCGTCACATGCTGGGGCTTTGGAACGGCACCCCGGGTGCACGCAAATGGCGACAGGTTTGGTCGGATCACCGGCTCAAGGGCGAATCGCCACGGGCCGTGTCGGCACTGGCGCGGCGCAGTGCGCGGCAAACCGAGGCCGTGTTCGCAGGCTGAGAGCGCATCAGCCGCGCGTGCTGCTTGCGCAGCGCTGATTGGCAGCAGCATCAAAGCGCCCGCCCGCCGTGCGGCGTGGCCGAAAGACGAAAGACTATCGGGATTCGCCGGCGCGGCCGCTCTGCCAGCGCCAGGCATCGGCGCACATCGCCGCCAGATCGCGCCGCGTGGTCCAACCGAGCCGCTGCTGCGCAAGCGTTGGGTCGGCCCAGCAGGCGGCCACGTCGCCGGGCCGGCGCGCGACGATGCGGTAGGGCACGGCGCGTCCGCTGGCTTGCTCGAAGGCCGCCACCATTTCCAGCACCGACACGCCGTGCCCGGTGCCCAGGTTGACGGTCAGCAGGCCCGGCTCGCGCGCCAGGCAATCGAGCGCAGCGACGTGGCCTTCGGCGAGATCCATCACGTGGATGTAGTCACGCACGCCGGTGCCGTCGGCGGTGGGGTAGTCGCCGCCGAAAACCTGCAGCTGCCCGCGCTGCCCTGCGGCGACCTGCGCGACGAATGGCATCAGGTTGTTCGGCAGGCCCGACGGGTCTTCGCCGATGAGACCGCTCTCGTGCGCGCCCACCGGGTTGAAGTAACGCAGCCGGGCGATGCGCCACTGCGGCTCGGCGTGCGAGAGATCGGCCAGGATCTGCTCGGTCATGAGCTTGCTCCAACCGTAGGGGTTGGTGGCGCTAAGCGGAAAGTCCTCGCGAATCGGCACCGTGGCCGGATCGCCGTAGACCGTGGCCGAGGACGAGAACACCAGGCTGTGGACCTTCGCGCGCTGCATCGCTTCGACCAGCCCGATCGTGCCTGACACGTTGTTCTCGTAGTAGGCCAGCGGCTGCTGCACCGATTCGCCCACCGCCTTGAGCGCGGCGAAGTGGATCACCGCCTCGATGTCGTGTTCGGCGAACAGGCGGTCGAGCAGGGTCGCGTCGCGGATGTCGCCTTCGACGAACGGCACCGGCCTGCCGACGAGGGCTTCGATGCCGCCCAACACGCTGCGCCGGCTGTTGCGCAGGTTGTCGAGGATTAGGAATTGCTTGCCTGCCGCCGCCAGCGCCACGCAGGTGTGCGAGCCGATAAAGCCGGTACCGCCGGTGACGAGGATCAAGCGGGTTCTCCTGGGTCGCTCAGTGTTGCGCGCGATTGTGCCGGCTGGCACTGGCGGCGTTTGCGTGCAGGATCAACTATTGATCCGCAGCCAGGTCGTCTTCAGCTCGGTGTACTTGTCCAGCGCGTGCAGTGACTTGTCGCGCCCGTTGCCGCTTTGCTTGTAACCGCCGAAGGGCACGGTGATGTCGTCCTCGTCGTACTGGTTCACGTGCACCGTGCCGGCACGCAAGGCGCGAGCGACGCGGTGCGCGCGGTCGATGTGCGAACTCCACACGCTGGCCTGCAGGCCGTAGGGAGAGTCGTTGGCCAGGCGGACCGCCTCGGCCTCGTCCTTGAAGCAAATGATGCCGAGCACCGGCCCGAAGATCTCCTCCCGCGCGATGCGCATGTCGTTGCGCACGCCGCCGAACACGGTCGGCTCCACATAACAGCCGCCCGTTTCCGCGCGCGTCTGGGCGCCGCCGGCCAGCACTTGCGCGCCTTCGGCGCGGCCGGCCTCGATGTAGCTCATCACCGTGCGCAACTGGGCGTGATCGACCAGCGCACCCATCACCGTGGCGGCATCGAGCGGATCGGCCGGCCGGTACTTCGACGCCTCGGTCGCGACGCGTTTTGCGAAGTCATCGACGATCGCTTCGTGCACCAGCAGACGGGACGGTGCGTTGCAGCTCTCGCCCTGGTTGTAGAAGATGCTCGCGGCCACCGTTTCGGCGCAGCGGTCGAGATCGTCGAAATCCGGAAAGACGAGAAACGCGCTCTTGCCGCCGAGCTCGTTGTACACGCGCTTGAGGTTGCTGCGCCCGGCGTACTCGAGCATCTTGCGGCCCACACGGGTCGAGCCGGTGAAGCCAATGGCATCCACCTCGTCGTGCAGCGCCAGCGCCTCGCCGGCCTCGTGGCCGTAGCCCGGCACCACGTTGAACACGCCCGGCGGCAGGCCGGCTTCCATCGCCAGCTCGGCCAGCCGCAGGGCCGTGAGCGGGCTCTTCTCGCTGGGCTTGAGCACCACCGAATTGCCGGCGGCAAGCGCTGGGCCTAGCTTCCATGCGGCCATGAGCATCGGGTAGTTCCAGGGCACGATGGCGCCGATCACCCCCATCGGCTCGCGCTGGATGAGCGCCAGCGCATGCGGCCCCGTCGGCGCGATCTCGCCATAGATCTTGTCGATCGCCTCGGCGTACCACGCGATGCAGCGCGCGGCTTGTGGCACGTCGGCGCTCAGCGCATTGCCGATCGGCTTGCCCATGTCCAGCGTTTCCAGCAGGGCCAGCTCTTCGCGCGCCGCGAGCATCTTTTCCGCAAAGGCCTGCAGGATGCGTTTGCGCTCTGACGGCGGCCGCTGACCCCAGCGGCCGTCGCCGAAAGCGGCGCGGCCGTCGCTCACTGCGAAATGCACATCCTCAGCGCGGCATCGCGCGACCGGCCCGAGCAGCCGTCCATCGATGGGCGAGATGCAGTCGAAGGTTTCGCCGCTTGCCGCGGCGACGCGCTTGCCGCCGATGAATGCGCGGCCGTCGGGTTTGAGGGTGGCGGCGCGTTCGTGCCAGTCGACTGCGGTGGTGGTCATGAGAGCTCCTCGAAATCTTGGCGATGCCTCGGAGAGAGTAGGCGAAATCAAGGCGACAGGCGTCGTGGGCGACTTGTCACGCTCAGCCTTGGGCTCGCACGTCAGCCCAGGTCAGGTCCAAACACCGCCGGATCAGACCCAGCATCTCGTCGATCTGCTCGCCCGTGATAACCAGCGGTGGCGCGATGATCATCCGGTCGCCCACCGCTCGCATGATCAGTCCGTTGGCGAAGCAATGGCCTCGGCAGATCATGCCGACTTCGAGTTCGGGAGCGAACGGCGCGCCGCTCGCCTTGTCCTTGACGAGCAGCAGCGCACCCATCAGGCCGCAGGTCTCGGCGTCGCCGATCAGCGGATGCTCCTTCAGCGCCTCGAAGCCGCGAGCGAGATGCGGGCCGAGGTCGTTGCGTACCTTCTCCACCAGCCGCTCGCGCTGAATCAGCCGAATGTTCGCAAGTGCCACCGCGCAGGCCACCGGGTGGCCGCTGTAGGTATAGCCGTGGTTGAACTCGCCACCGCGCTCGATGAGGACCTTGGCGATGCGCTCGCCCACCATCACGCCGCCGAGCGGGATGTAGCCCGAGGTCACGCCCTTGGCGAAGGTCATGAGGTCGGGCCGCGTGCCCATGGTTTCGCAGCCCCACCAGTTGCCGGTGCGACCGAAGCCGCAGATGACCTCGTCGCTCACCAGCAGCACGCCGTACTTGTCGCAGATGCGTTGCACCTCGGGCCAGTAGGTTTCGGGCGGAATGATCACGCCGCCGGCACCCTGGATCGGCTCGCCGATGAAGGCGGCGACGCGCTCGGCGCCCACTTCCAGGATCTTCTTCTCCAGCCAGCCGGCCGCCACGATGCCGAACTCGTCGCGGCTCATGCTGCGGCCCAGCTCGTACCAGTAGGGCTGCTCGATGTGCGTGATGTCGGGAATCGGCAGCCCGCCTTGTGCATGCATGCCGCTCATGCCGCCCAGCGACGCGCCCGCCATGGTCGAGCCGTGATAGGCGTTGTTGCGGCTGATGATGACGCGGCGCTCGGGCTGACCGAGCAGGTCCCAGTAGCGGCGCACCATGCGCACGATGGTGTCGTTGCCTTCGGAGCCCGAGCCGGAGAAGAACACGTGCTTGAACTGCGGCGGCGTCAGCTCGGCCAGCAGTTCGGCCAGCTCGATCGCGGGAGGCGTGGCGGTCTGGAAGAAGGCGTTGTAGAAGGGGAGCTGTTCGAGTTGCTTCGTCGCGGCATCGATCAACGTGCGCTGACCGTAGCCGACGTTGACGCACCACAAGCCGCTCATCGCGTCGAGGATCCTGTGGCCCTCGGTGTCCCACAGGTGGATGCCCTCGGCCTTCTCGATGATGCGCGAGCCCTTCTTCGCCAGCGCACCGAAGTCGGTGAAGGGGTGCATGAAATGCGCCGCGTCCGCGGCCTGCCATTCGGCGGTGCTGCGCTGGGCCGTAGTGCGTTCGTGCTTCATGCTTCGTCGCCCCCTCAAACGTGCAGCAGCAGGTGCTCGCGCTCCCAGGGCGAGATGACCTTCATGAACTCTGCGTACTCGATCTCCTTGACCTCGGTGTAGACGGTCACGAAGGATTCGCCCAGCACCTCGTGCAGGTCCTTCTCGTTGCGAAGCAAGGTCAGCGCCTCGCTCAAGCTGCGTGGCAACTGGTACTCGCCGAGGTACGCATCGCCTTTGCACTCGGCGCTCGGCTCGATGCGGTTCTTCAAGCCCAGATAGCCGCAGGCCAGGCTGGCGGCCAGCGCCACGTAGGGGTTGGCGTCGGCGCCGATCACGCGGTTCTCGATGCGGCGTGCGGCCGGCCCGGCCACCGGCGAGCGGATGCCCACCGTGCGGTTGTCGATGCCCCACTGAATGTTGATCGGCGCGGCGGTGAAGCGCGAGAGGCGCCGGTAGCTGTTGACGTACGGCGCGAACAGTGCCATCGCTGCCGGCACGTACTTCTGCAGGCCGCCGATGTACCAGTAGAAGGCCTGCGAGGGCGTGCCGTCGGGATTGCTGAAGATGTTCTTGCCGGTGGCCTTGTCGAGGATGCTCTGGTGGATGTGCATCGAACTGCCCGGCTCGCCGGCGATCGGCTTGGCCATGAAGGTGGCGAACATGTCATGGCGCAGGGCGGCTTCGCGCACCGTGCGCTTGAAGAAGAACACCTCGTCGGCCAGAGCCAGCGGATGCGCGTGGAAGAAGTTGATCTCCATCTGGCCCGCGCCGATCTCGTGGATCAGCGTGTCGACGTTCAACTCCATCTGCTGGCAGTAGGCATACACGTCCTCGAACAGCGGGTCGAACTCGTTGACCGCGTCGATCGAATAGGCCTGGCGCGAGGTCTCGGCGCGGCCGCTGCGCCCGATGGGCGGCTTCAGGGGGATGTCGGGATCGGTGTTGCGCGCGACCAGGTAGAACTCCAGCTCGGGTGCCACCACGGGGTCCCAGCCCTCGGCGTCGAACAGGCTGCACACGCGGCGCAGCACCGAGCGGGGCGCGAAGGGCACCATCGTGCCGTCCTTGTAGTAGCAGTCGTGGATGACCTGCGCCGTCGGGTCCGTGGCCCAGGGCACGATGCGCACCGTGCTCGGGTCGGGCTGCAGGTGCATGTCGCGATCGGTCGGGCTGATGACGTCGTAGTAAGGCCCTTCTTCAGGGAACTCGCCCGTCACGCCCATCGCCACCACGGCCTCGGGCAGGCGCATGCCACGGTCTTCGGTGAACTTTTCGCGCGGCAGGATCTTGCCGCGGGCCACGCCCGTGAGGTCGGGCACCAGGCACTCAATTTCGGTCACGCGGCGCTCGTTGAGCCAGTTCTCGAGTTCGCTGAATGTAAATTTGTCGCGGACCACCATGTGTCACCTGTCGGTTGCTGCGCGCATCAGGACTTGGAGGCGGCGCGCCGTCGCATCGGCCGCCGCAGGGCGGCGGCAGACAGGGGCTAGGGTACCGGCAAGCGCACGACCGCCTCGTGCGCGGTCTTCTGCCGGCGCTCGCGAAAGGATTGGCACGCATCGCCGAAGGCGCGCAGCAGCTTCATCGACACCGGGTTGTCGCGGGCCTGCCATTCAGGGTGCCACTGCACGCCGAGCGTGAAACCGCTGGCGTCGGCGAGCGAGACGGCCTCGATCACGCCATCGGGGGCCCTCGCTTCCACACGCAGCCGGTCGGCCAGGCGCTTGATGCCCTGGCCGTGCAGGCTGTTGACCTGAAACGACGCATTGCCGATCAGCGTGTCGAGCAGCCCGCCCGGAACCACCTGCACCGGATGCGAGGGGCCGTACTGCACCTCGGCCGGCTGGTCCTCGCGGGCCCGGTGGTCCTGGAAGCCGGGTTGATCCTGCACCGCCTGGTGCAGCGAGCCGCCGAGCGCCACGTTGAGTTCCTGGCAGCCCCGGCAAATGGCGAACAGCGGCATGCCGAGTGCCAGCACGCGCGGAATCAGCGGCAGGGTCCAGTCGTCACGGCGGGTGTCGAGGGGCAGGGCGGTGTCGTGCACCACTTCGTCGAAATGACGGGGATGCACATTGCTCGGCGAGCCGGTGAGGCACACGCCGTCGGCGAGCGCCAGCAGCTCGTCGAGTTCGTGCAGTTGAACCGAGGGCACGACCAGCGGCAGGCCGCCGGCGAGCCGCACTGCGTCGACGTACTTCTGCCCGATGACGTGCAACTGCTGGCCGCTTGCGCTCTGGCAGGCGGGCATCAGCACGACCGGGCGGGCAGTCACGGCGAACTCCTCGTGCCGCCGCCGTTGTTCAGCCGGCGCCGTGTCCTGCGATTCACGCAGCGCGCTTGATCGCATCGCCCAGCGTGCCGACGATCTGGTCGATGTGCTTCTTCTCGACGATCAGCGGCGGCGACAGTGCCACCGTGTCGCCGGTGGTGCGCACGAGCACCCCACGCTCCCAGCAGTCGAGGAAGACGTCGAACGCCCGCTTGCCCGGCTGGCCTTCGATCGGCGCCAGCTCGATGCCGCCCACCAGGCCGATGTTGCGCACGTCGATCACGTTGGGCAGGCCCTTCAGGCTGTGCAGTGCCTCGGCGAAGCAGGGCTCCATCTCCAGCGCCCGCGTGAGCAAGCCTTCCTCGGCGTAGGTGTCGAGCGTGCCCAGCGCTGCGGCGCAGGCGAGTGGGTGGGCCGAGTAGGTGTAGCCGTGGAAGAACTCGATCAGGTGCTCCGGGCCTTCCATGAACGCGTCGTGGATGTGCCGCTTGGCGAACACCGCACCCATCGGCACGCTGCCGTTGGTGATGCCCTTGGCCGCCACCATCAGATCGGGCGTCACGCCGAAACGTTGCGCAGCGAAGTTCGCGCCGGTGCGGCCGAAGCCGGTGATGACCTCGTCGAAGATCAGCAGGATGCCGTGCTTGTCGCAGATGGCGCGCAGCTTCTGCAGGTAGCCCTGCGGCGGCACCAGCACGCCGGTGGAGCCGGCGACGGGCTCGACGATCACCGCGGCGATGGTGCTGGCGTCGTGCAGCGCGACCAGGCGCTCGAGGTCGTCGGCCAACTCAGCCCCGTGCGCAGGCTGGCCGACCGAGAAGGCGTTGCGCGACAGGTCGTGCGTGTGGCGGATGTGGTCCACGCCGGCCAGCAGCGTGCCGAACATCTTGCGGTTGGCCACGATGCCGCCGACCGAGATGCCGCCGAAGTTCACGCCGTGATAGCCGCGCTCGCGGCCGATGAGCCGCGTGCGGGCGCCATCGCCGCGCGCACGGTGGTAGGCGATGGCGATCTTGAGAGCGGTCTCGACCGACTCGGAGCCCGAATTCGTGTAGAAGACCTTGTCCAGCCCCGGCGGCGTGAGCTGCACCAGTCGCTCGGCGAGTTCGAAAGCTTTCGGGTGCGCCATGTTGAAGGGCGGCGCGAAATCCATCTCGGCGGCCTGGCGCTGGATCGCCTCGACGATCCTGGGTCTGCCGTGACCCGCATTCACGCACCACAGCCCGGCGATGCCGTCGAGGATCTCGCGGCCCTCGGGGGTCCAGAAGTGCATGCCCGAGGCCTTGGCCAGCAGGCGCGGCGCCTTCTTGAACTGGCGGTTGGCTGTGAACGGCATCCAGTACGCGTCGAGCGCGGTCGCGGCCTGGGGGCTGGTCTTGAGGTCGTTGTACATGGCGCGGCTTCCAGACAAGGGGCGCGGCGCAAGGGCCGGCGTGACAGGGGCGCAGCGGGCGGATGAACACGCTGCGCGCTTCGATGCTGCCCAGCTTGCGGGCGCCGGATCAGTCTAGTCTTGCCCTCGCGCAATGGGGTTGCGCAAGAACAAAGGGACTACCCGCGTCTGCCGCATAAGATTCGGCGTCTGCACAGTTCAGCGCAATGAAATGCAATTAAGCCGGTTCGACAAGAAATCGCGTGCGACGCTGGACGTGACGGACCGCGCCATCCTGCGCGAGCTGCAGATCGACGGCCGCGTCTCCAATCTGGCCTTGGCGCAGCGCGTGCACCTGTCGCCCTCAGCCTGCCTGCGCCGCGTCAAGCAGCTCGAGGACAGCGGCGTGATCGCGCGCTATGTGGCCCTGGTCGATCCCCGGGCGGTGGGCCAGCCGGGCACGAGCTACACCATCGTCAACCTGGAGCGGCTGACGACGCCGGCAATCGAAGCCTTCGAGCGCGCCGTGCAGGCCGAGCCTTCGATCCTCGACTGCTTCTATGTTGCCGGCACCAACGATTACCTGATCCGCTTCACCTACAACGACGCGGCCGATCTCGAGCGCTTCCATACCGACGTGCTGATGCGCCTGCCGGGCGTGCTGCGCTCGAACTCGATGCTGGTGCTGCGCACCGTCAAGAAGACGACGGCGCTCGAGGTCTGAGCCCCTGCTTGACAGCAAGCTGTCACCGCACGGTCGGTGCCCGCCGCGGCCAAGCCCCGCTTGTCCCTGTGCGTCGAGGCACTGTTCCATGCCTGCACACTTCAGGGCCTACCCGCGCTTGACGCTGCCCTGCGGCTGAACGGAGCATCCATGCCATTGCGGTCGCGCGTGCCGGCCGCACCCACGGAGTACGAGTGATGGACCGAAACGACGCGCTGCTGCACGACTGGCGCGAGCGCGCCTTGCAGCTCGAGGCGCAGGCGGCGCGGGCGGTCATCGGCCAGCAGCGCGTGATCCGCCTGGTCACTACGGCCGTCTTCGCACGCGGCCACGTGCTGCTGCAAGGCGACGTGGGCGTCGGCAAGACCACCTTGCTGCGGGCTTATGCGCGGCTGATCGGTGGCGCCTTCGCGCGCGCCGAGGGCACCATCGATCTGATGCCCAACGACCTGATCTATCACACCCACATCGGCAAGGACGGCCGCCCGGCCATCGACCCCGGCCCGCTCACCGAGCACGGCGAAGAGCTGGCGATCTTCTTCTTCAACGAGATCAACCGCGCCCGCCCGCAGGTGCATGCGCTGCTGCTGCGCGTGATGGCCGAGCGCAGCCTGAACGCCTTCAACCGCGAACAGCGCCTGCCGCACCTGCTGGTGTTCGCCGACCGCAACCGCGTCGAGCGCGAGGAGACCTTCGAGATTGCCTCGGCCGCACGCGACCGCTTCATGATGGAGATCACCATCGACGCGCCCGAGGCCGACGACGAGCGCTTGGCGCTCATGTTCGAGCCGCGCTTCCACGACACCGACGCGCTGATCGCGCAGTTGCCCGAGGGCGTCGTGCCGTACCAGGCGCTGGGCGAGGTGGCGGCCGCCATTCAGCACAGCATCCAAGCCACGCCGGCGCTGCAAGACTACGCGCTGCGGCTGTGGCGTGCCACGGCGCAGCCCGGCGAATACGGCGTGCGGCTCACGGACGCCGACGTGCACGACGCGAACGAGGTAATGCTTGCGGGGGCCAGCCCGCGCGGCATGAGCCAGTTGCTGCGTGCGGCGCGCGTGTGCGCGTGGCTGCACGGCCGGGGGCACGTCACACCGGAAGACGTGCGCGCCGTGTTCTTCGAGACCATTGCGCACCGGCTGTGCCTGCAGCCGGTGTACGAGTTGCGGCGCCCGGAGATCGTCGGCGCGCTGGTGCGCGGCATCCTCGGGCAGGTCGCCGCACCTTGAACCACAGCGCACGGCCGAGGCGATGAAGGAGTTCGTCTACCGCGTCGCACGGCCGGCGCTCGCGCACTTTCCCGGCCACCACCGCAGCCGCCGCGGCGACAGCGGCCACGAGTTCCGCGCCCATGTGCCGCTGCACGACGCGCCCGATGTGCGCCGGCTCGATCTGCATGCGAGCCTGCGCGATCCGCTCGGCCAGTGGCTGGTGCGCGTGGCCAACGAGCGCAAGGCGGTGCCGGTGTACGCGGTGGCGGACCTGTCGGCATCGATGGCGTTTCAAGGCGAGCGCCGCAAGCTCGACGTGCTGGCCGATTTCACGGAAGCGCTGGCGTGGTCGGCCTGGCGCACGGGCGACGCCTTCGGCTTCGTCGGTTGCGACGAAGCGGTGCGCCGCGACTGGCTGCTGCCGCTCGTGCGTTCGCAAGGCGCGGGCAGCGCATTCGCCCGGCGCTTGCGCGCGTTCGCGCCCGCCGGGCGCAACGCCGACGGACTGAAGGAGGCGCACCGGCTGCTGCGGCGCGAACGCTCGCTGGTGTTCTTGCTGTCGGACTTTCATCTGCCGCTGCCGACGCTCGATGCGGTACTCGGCTCGCTGGCTCATCACGAACTGGTCCCGGTGCTGCTGTGGGACCGCGCCGAGTTCGCACAGCCGGGGGACGAGCCGAACGCTGCGGGCTCGCCCGGTGGGATCGGCCTTGCCGACCGCATCGGCCGCCTGGCCTCGTTGGTCGACGCTGAAACCGGCCAGCGCCGCCTGCTCTGGCTGCGTCCGGCGCTGCGCGAACGCTGGCGCCGCCAGCTCGAAGCGCGGCGCGGCACGCTCGATGCACTGTTCCGGCGCCACCGGCTGCGCCCGCTCTACCTGCTCAATGGATTCGACGCCGATGCCGTCACTGCGCATTTCCACCGCTAGCGCTGCTGCTCGAGTCACTGCGGCCGCACTCGCGCTGGCTGCGGGGCTGGCATGCTGGCCAATCATCGGCTGGGCGCAGGCCGAACCCGAGCCGCTGCGTCTCACCGTGAGCGAGCCGCGCGCCTACGGCTACCAGGTGGGCGATACCGCCACGCGGGAGATCGTCATCGAACTGCCGCGGCGCCTGCGCCTGGACGAAGAATCGCTGCCGGCGATCGGCCGGCACGGCCCGGCCCTGGAGCTGCGCTCGATGCGCCGCGAATACGATGCGAACGCCACCGGCACACGGCTTACCCTGTGGCTCGAGTACCAGGTCTTCGCCGCACCGGTCGCCGCACGGGTCTACGAGCTGCCGGCGCTGCGGCTGCGCTTCGAGGGCACGCCGCGGGCGGAGGATCTGTTCGTGGAGTCCTGGCCGGTCGCGGTCGCACCGCTGGCGCCCGAGCAGGCCCCGCAACGGCGCGGCCTCGGCGATCTGCAGCCCGACACCGCTCCGATGCCTCGCGGTATCGGGCCGGAGCGTCTGCTGATTGCCGGGGGCGCGACTCTGGCGCTGTGTCTCGGCGGCTATCTGGCATTTGTCTACTTCGGCCTGCCCTGGCTTTCCGCACGAAAGCGGCCTTTCACGCGCGCCTATCGGCGGTTGCGCGCCGCCCGCAAGGCGCCGGCCCCCGTGCAGACATGGCAGGACGCTTGCCGCGCGATCCACGCGGCGTTCAACGAGACGGCAGGTCAGGTGGTCTTTGCCGATACGGTGGACGGCTTCATCCGTCGGGTGCCTCGCTTCGCGCCGCTGCGCGAGGACATCCGTGACTTCTTCATGCGCTCGCAAGCCACCTTCTTCCAAAGTCGGAGCGGTTTGCCGCTCGCGGCTTGCGCCGCAGGCGCCGACGATTGCGCGGATCGCGAGCATCTCGCGCATCGGGCACATCCCGCAGACCTCAGGGACCGCACAGAACGTGCAGAGCCTGCAGAGCTTGCAAACAGGGCAGACGCGGCAGACGTTGTGGACATCGCAGACGTTGACGGGCCCTCCGAGCGCCAATGGTTGCTTGCCTTCGCGCGCGCCTGCCGCAATGCCGAGCGCGGCACGGCCTGAGAACCTGAGAGCCTTTCGCTCATGCCCGCTCATGCCCGCTCATCACGCCATAAGTCGCCTGCTCGTCGTTGCAAATGCTCGACATAGCCCGAGCTATGGCTGCGCTTTGCGCCTAGATCAGCCGCCTTCTGGCGCGCTGCTCGGGCACGCCCAAAAAGCTCTCAGGCTCTGAGAACAAGCCGCCATGCCTTTCAACGAACTGCCTTTCACCGCGCCCTGGCTGTTGCTGGCCTTGCCGCTGGCGCTGCTGGCGCTGTGGCGGCGCCCGCAGGCGGTGTTGGTGCACTCCTGGTCGGCGCTGCTGCCCCGCGACCGCCTCTCGGAGGCGCTCGATGTGTTGCTGCGCGCATTGGCTGGGTTGGCCGTCGCTGCCGTGCTGCTCGGACTCGCCGGCCTGTACCGGCCCGCCTACGAGGTCGAGCGCGTGGGGCAGGGCGCCGAGATCGTGCTGCTGGTCGACCGCAGCCGCAGCATGGATCAGGCCTTCATCAGTAACACGCCCTCGGGTATCGCCACGCAAACGCCGGGTCTGGCCAACTTCAACATCAGCCGGGAGCGCGCCGATCGAGGCCGGCCGTCCAAGCAGCAGACCGCCCGCGTCCTGCTCGGCGAGTTTGCGGCCCAGCGCAGCGCCGACCGTTTCGCCATGCTGGTGTTCAGCACCTTGCCGATCCGCGTGCTCGACTTCACCGAAAAGCCCGCCGCCGTGCAGGCCGCCATCGCCGCCGGGGAGATCGGCCGCGGCTTGGCCGAGACCGACATCGGCCTGGCGCTGGAGGCGGGCCTGGCCTCCTTCCACAACCGGCCCTACACCGGCTCGCGCATCATGATGCTGGTCTCCGACGGCGGCGACGACCTGACCGACGAGGCGCGCACCGAAATCGCCCGGCGCATGCGCGACTACCGCGTCACGCTGTACTGGTTCTACATCCGCTCCTTCCGCAGCCCCGGCCTGAACGCCGAGCCCGCAGAGGAAGCGGTGGCGCCCGAGGTGCATCTGCACCGCTTCTTCGGCAGCATGGGCACGCCCTACCGCGCCTACGAAGCCGAGAACCCCGAAGCGCTGCAGCGCGCGATCAACGACGTGAACCGGCTCGAGAACCTGCCCATCACCTACCTCGACACCGTGCCGCGGCGCGAGCTTTCACAGTGGTGCTATGGCGTCGCCCTGGCCTGCGTGCTGCTGCTGTTGACTGCGAAGCTCATGGAGTTGCGCGCATGGCGCTGAACCCGCTCGCCCCGCTGCCAGCTTCATACGCGCCGGACCGTCGCCGCCGCGTGCGCGCGGCCTTCGTCGCGCTGATCCTGACGGCGGCCGCCGCGCTGGCGGGCGGCATCTCCTGGTGGCACAAGGCGCAGGACAACGCGCTGATCGCCAGTGGCCAGGCCTCGCAGCAACTCGACATCAAGGCGCCGCTCGCACCGGCCTTGCGCTTCGCCCAAGCCCATGAGCTGGCGGCGCGCGGTGAAGACGAAGCGGCGCTGACGCGCTACCGCAGCCTGCATGGCGACCGCCAGTTCGGCGTGGCGGCACGTTTCAACAGCGCCAATCTGCTGATGCGTCAGGCGCTCGGGCTCGCTGCCGACAGCAATGCCACCGAGGGCGCGGGCCAGTCGGTCGCGCTGACCGAGCTGGCCAAGCAGGGCTATAGAGAGGTGCTGCACGCCGATCCCGGACACTGGCCTGCACGCTACAACCTCGAGCGCGCGCAGCGGCTGCATCCCGACCCCGACGAGAGCGACCCGGCCATCGCCGAACCTCGCAACGATGCGGAACGGGCCGCGACCAAGATGCGCGGCATCGAGCCGGGTCTGCCATGAGCAGCGGCTCAGGCTGGCGCGAGCGCACGGCCGGTGTGCGTGACACCTTGCGCGGCCGTTGCGACGCGCTGCTGCTCGGCCTGGCCGCCGCGGCGCTGGCTGCAACTTTCCTGCGGCCCTCGGTGCCGATGCAGCGCCCCGAACTCGAGGTGGTGGTCGTGCTCGACGTGACGCAGAGCATGAACGTGCCCGACCAGCAGCTCGGCGGCAAACCCGTCTCCAGACTGACCCACGCCAAGGCGGCGCTG
>NZ_JACDCW010000120.1 GCF_013817345.1 Methylibium sp. | reverse complement strand
GAGTGAAGTCAAGGAGGAGGGCTGGGCGTGAGCCCGGCCCGGGGGACATGAACGCAACACAGCGACCCGGCGCAGCGCTCGCGCGCTGAGCTTGCACAGTCGGCATTCCGAACACGAACCGAAGCCCGCTACAACTCTTCGACGAATTCAATTCGATGCGTATGAACGCAATTTCGTATAAGAGGGGCCCCATGCGCAGCATGGGGATCGACAGCGATGGCGATGGCGATGGCGAGCGCAGTGGGCTCGATGCCCACTGCGCGAGAGAGCCCCGCTCCTCGCCTTTCAGCCGCCCGCCGCCGCGATCTGCCCGAAGCGGCCACTGCGGAAATCGACCATGGCCTGCTCGATCTCGGCCTGCGTGTTCATCACGAAAGGGCCGTGGCCGACGATGGGCTCGTCGATCGGCTCGCCGCTGAGCAGCAGCACGGTGGCCTGCGTCTCGGCCTCCAGCGTCACGTCGGCGCCGGCCCGGTCGAGCAGCAGCATCTGCGCTTCGCTCACCGGCGGCGCGCCGTTCACGCCCACCGAACCGTGCAGCACCAGCACCGCTGCGGTGCGGCCTTCGGCCACCGGCAGTTCGACCTTGCAGCCCGCGCGCAGACGCAAATCCCACATGTCGATCGGCGTGAAGGTGCGCGCCGGCCCGCGGTGGCCGTCGTAGTCACCCGCGATCACGCGCAGAGTGCCGGCCTCGGCGGGCAGCGTCACGGCGGGGATGTCGCGATCAAGCACGGTCTGGTAGCCGGGCGCGGCCGTCTTGTCGCGTGCGGGCAGATTGACCCAGAGCTGCACCATCTGCATGGGGCCGCCAGAGCGGGTGAAGGCCGGCGAATGGAACTCCTCGTGCAGGATGCCGGCAGCGGCCGTCATCCACTGCACGTCGCCCGGCCCGATGAGGCCGCCCTGGCCGGTCGAGTCCCGGTGCGCCAGTTCGCCCTGATAGACGATGGTCACCGTCTCGAAGCCGCGGTGCGGATGCTGGCCTACGCCACGAGGCTTGTCGGGCTGCCCCGGCGCGAACTCGGTGGGCGCGGCGTAGTCGAGCATCAGGAAGGGACTCGCCTGGCGGCCGAGCGAGTCGTAGGAAAACAGCGTGCGCACCGGGAAACCGTCGCCCACCCAGTGCGGCGGCGTGCCGCCGTGGCGGCTCAGAACCTTCTTCATTTCGCGCCTCCTTTGCATGCAGTTGGGGATCGCCGGGGCCACTGCAAGCCTACGCCGGTGACCGGCATCGCGCCGGATGGCGCACCATTGCACTGTGGATGACCCCTTCGACTTGGAGCGCTTCATCACCGCCCAGGCCCCGGTGTACGCCGCGGCGACAGCGGAGCTCAGGGCCGGCAGGAAGACGGCGCACTGGATGTGGTTCGTCTTCCCGCAACTGCGCGCGCTCGGCCGCAGCAGCACGGCCCTGCACTACGGCATCGCGGGCCGGGCGGAGGCCGAGGCGTACGCGCGGCACCCGGTGCTGGGAGCGCGGCTGAGGGAATGCTGCGAACTCGTGCTGGGCATCGAGGGGCGCACGGCCCATGACATCTTCGGGTCGCCGGACGACCTGAAGCTGCGGTCGTCGATGACACTGTTCGCGGCCGTCGCACCCGAAGCGGAAGTGTTCGGGCGAGTGCTGGCGCGGTACTACGGCGGAGGGACGGATCAGCGAACTATCGAGCTGCTTTGAGCGCGGTCTCCTGAAAGAAGCAGCGCACTCAGGCGCACGTGTCGAGTGGGCCCATCACCTGCCGCAGATATACCCCCGTCCGACTCTCGTCCACCTCACACACCGCCGCCGGCGTCCCGCACGCCACGATGCGCCCCCCTTCCTGCCCTGCCCCAGGGCCCACGTCGATGACCCAGTCGCTCTGCGCCACCACGTGCAGTTCATGCTCCACCACCACCACGGTGTTGCCCGCATCGACCAGCCCCTGCAATTGCGCCAGGAGCTTGTCCACATCGGCCGGGTGCAGGCCAGTGGTGGGCTCGTCCAGCACGTAGAGCGTGGCGCCGCGTTGCGGGCGCTGCAGTTCGGTGGCGAGCTTGATGCGCTGGGCCTCGCCGCCCGAGAGTTCGGTGGCCGGCTGGCCGAGCCGCAGGTAGCCCAGGCCGATATCCCTCAGCAGCGCCAGTGGCTTGCTCACGGCGGCCTCGCTGGCGAAGAACGCCACCGCCTCCTCAACCGTCATGCGCAGCACCTCGGCGATGTTTCTGTCGCGCCAGGTCACCTTGAGGGTCTGCTCGTTGTAGCGCGCGCCGTGGCAGGTGGGGCACGGCGCATACACGCTCGGCATGAACAGCAACTCCACGCTCACGAAGCCCTCGCCTTCGCAGGTTTCGCAGCGGCCCTTGGCCACGTTGAACGAAAAGCGCCCGGCATCGAAGCGCCGCGCGCGCGCCGCCTGGGTGGCGGCGAAGAGCTTGCGCACGGCATCGAAGAGACCGGTGTAAGTGGCGAGGTTGGAGCGCGGCGTGCGGCCGATGGGCTTCTGATCCACGCGCACCAGCCGGCGTATGTGCTCCATGCCGGCGTGGAGGCGCCCGCCGGTCTCTGCCGATACCCGCGGCGCGAGTTCGTCGCCCTCCTCCTCTTCGGGCGGCGGCGGCTCGTGCCCCAGGTGTTCAAGCACCAGTTCCACCAGGGCCTGGCTCACCAGGCTCGACTTGCCTGAACCCGACACGCCCGTCACCGCCGTGAAGGTGCCGAGCGGGAAGCGCACGTCCAGCCCCTGCAGGTTGTTGCGCGTCACGCCACGCAACTCCAGCCAGCCCGCCGCGGTGCGCGGCCTGCGCGGCGGCGCTGCGCAGTCGGCGAACAGGTAGCGCGCTGTGTGCGAAGCCTTCACCGCCTGCAGACCGGCCGGCGGCCCGCTGTAGAGAATGCAGCCGCCGTGTTCGCCGGCATCGGGGCCCACATCGACCAGCCAGTCGGCACGGCGCATCACCTCGAGGTCGTGCTCCACCACGAAGATGGAGTTGCCGGCGCGCTTGAGCTGCTGCAGCGCGAGCAGCAGCGCCTCGTTGTCGGCCGGGTGCAGCCCGGCGGAGGGCTCGTCGAGCACGTACACCACGCCGAACAGGCTGGAGCGGATCTGCGTGGCCAGCCGCAGGCGCTGCAGTTCACCGGGCGAAAGGGTCGGCGTGCCGCGCCCGAGCGACAGGTAGCCCAGGCCGAGTTGCTGAAGGCTCTCGATGCGCTCCACCAGATCGTGCGTGATGCGCTGGGCCGCGATGCGCTTTTCCGCCGAGAGGTTGGGCGTGCGGCGCACGTCCTTTGTCGCCGCATGGGCCGAGCCGCCCGCGGCCACGCGGCGCGCGGTGTCCTTGGCCGCGGCTGCGCGGCTCAGCACCGAGCGGTCGCCGCTTTCGTCGAAGCGCCCCTGCGCCGCGGGGCGCAGCAGTTCGGCCACGCGGTCGAGCGGCAACTCGGCCAGCGTGCCGATATCGACGCCCGCGAAGGTGACCGACAACGCCTCCCGCTTGAGCCGCTTGCCCTCGCACACCGGGCAGATGCCACCCGTCATGAAGCGCGACACGCGTTTTTTCATGAGCGCGCTCTGCGTGTTGGCGAAGGTGTGCAGCACGTACTTGCGCGCGCCGGTGAAGGTGCCCTGGTAGCTCGGCTCCGTCTTGCGGCGCAGGGCGGCGCGCGTCTCCGCGGGCGTGAAGCCGGCGTACACCGGCACGGTGGGCTGCTCGTCGGTGAAGAGGATCCAGTCTCGGTCCTTCTTCGGCAGATCGCGCCAGGGCGTGTCCACGTCGTAGCCCAGAGTGACGAGGATGTCGCGCAGGTTCTGGCCGTGCCAGGCCGGCGGCCAGGCTTTGATGCCGCGCTCGCGAATGGTGAGCGAGTCGTCGGGCACCATGGAGCGCTCGGTCACCTGGTACACGCGGCCCAGGCCGTGGCAGTTGGGGCAGGCGCCTTGCGGCGTGTTGGGCGAGAAGTCTTCCGCGTAGAGCGTGGGCTGGCGCGGCGGATAGTTGCCGGCGCGCGAGTACAGCATGCGCAGCAGGCTCGCCAGCGTGGTCACGGTGCCGACCGAGGAGCGCGCGCTCGGCGTGCCGCGCTGCTGCTGGAGCGCCACGGCCGGCGGCAGGCCCTCGATGGCATCGACGTCGGGGCTGCCGACTTGCTCGATCAGCCGGCGCGCGTAGGGAGCCACCGATTCGAAGTAGCGCCGCTGCGCCTCGGCGTACAAGGTGCCGAAGGCGAGAGACGATTTGCCGGAGCCCGAGATGCCGGTGAACACGACGAGCGCGTCGCGCGGGATATCGACGTCGACATTCCTGAGGTTGTGCTCGCGAGCGCCGCGCACACGCACGAAGCGGCTGGCGAGGTGCTCGTCATCGGCGTGTCGATTCATGTGCGGGCGTTTGCGTCGACCCTCACCCCAGCCCTCTCCCGCGGGCGGGAGAGGGAGCAAAGCGGCGGCTTCATCTCCCTGGTTTTCGGGGTTCGCAGCGACGGCAAGACATCTCTCACGCACTCATCCCGTGGCCACGCTGCGCAGCCAGCGGTATCCGTAGGGTTCGAGGTCGATGCGGTAGCTGCCGTCTTCCTGCGCCTCGCAGTGGTGAAAGGCCAGCACGTCCTGCAGAGTGCGCGAACCACCGACCGGCAGCATGAACTTCGCGCGCCGCGCGCCGAGGTTGTGCACGGCATAGACGGTCGAGCCGTCGAGGTCGCAGCGGTGCGCGAGCACTTCCGCGCGGCCGGTGTCGATCCACGTGCACTCGCCCAGGCCGAACTCGGGGCACTCCTTGCGCCGGCGCAGCGCCCGCTCGAGCCAGTTCAGCAGCGACTGCGGATCGCGCCGCTGCGCCTCGACGTTGACGGTCGGGTAGCCGTACTCGCCCTCGGCGATCGGCGGCAGCGAGAGCCGGTCGGCTGCGGCACTTGAGAAGCCGCCGTTGGCGCCGTCGCTCCACTGCATCGGCGTGCGCACGCTCTCGCGGTCGGGCAGCGAGAGGTCGTCCCCCATGCCGATCTCATCGCCGTAGCGCAGCACCGGCGTGCCTGGCAGGGTGAGCATCAGGCTGTGCGCCAGTTCGAGCCGGCGGCGGTCGTTGCCCAGCATGGGCGCAAGGCGGCGGCGAATGCCGCGGCCGTAGAGCTGCATGCTCTCGTCGGGGCCGAAAGCGCGGAAGACCTCTTCGAGCTCGCTCTTCTTCAGGCGCCCGAGGTCGAGCTCGTCGTGGCTGCGGATGAAGTTGTTCCACTGGCACCAGACCGGAATCGGCGGTAGCTGCTCGTAGGCGCGGCGGATCGGCGTGGCGTCCTTGCGGGCCAATGCCAGAAACAGGTGCTGGTTGACCCAGAAGTTGAACGACATGTGGATCTTGTCGCCATCGCCGAAGTAGTCGGGCACCTCCTCGGGCAACAAGTTCGCCTCGGCCATCAGGCAAGCGTCGCCGCACAGTTGCTGCACGTGATGGCGCAGCTCGCGAAGGTAGGCGTGCGCGTCGCCCTGGCCTTCGAGAGGCGTGCCCTTGAACTCGATCAGGAACGGCAGCGCGTCGATGCGAAAGCCCGTGACACCGAGTTGCAGCCACAAGCCGGTGATCCGTTCGATCTCGCGGCGCACCGCGGGGTTGGTGATGTTGAGCTCGGCCTGGTGGTCGTAGAAGCGATGGAAGTAATAGGCCTTGGCCTCGCGGTCCCAGGTCCAGGTGGTGTCCTGCACGCCGGGAAAGACCGTGCCCTCCGCGGCATCCGCAGGCTTCTCGTCGGACCAGACGTAGTAGTCGCGATAGGGCGACTGGGCATCGCTGCGCGCGGCCTGGAACCACGGATGATCGATCGAGGTGTGGTTGACCACCAGGTCGATCATCACGCGCATGCCATTCTCTTGGGCACGGCGCGAGAACTCCACGAAATCGCCCAGGGTGCCCAGGCGCGGATCGACGCTGTAGTAGTCGGTGATGTCGTAGCCGTTGTCGCGCATCGGCGACGGGAAAAAAGGCTGCAGCCAAATGCAATCGACGTTGAGGCCGGCCAGGTAGTCGAGCTTCGCGGCCAGACCGATGAAGTCGCCGATGCCGTCGCCGTTGCCGTCGGCGAAGGTCTTGACGTCCAGGCAATAGAGGACCGCGTTCTTGTACCAGGGCTCAGCCATGAGGTTCCTTTTCGGGTCGGGTCGCCTGCCAGGCGCGCAGCAGCTCGGCGACGCTCCAGGCCTGCGCGATGCAGCCGCCCTCGAGGTGCGGCGGCTCGGCATTGAAGACTTCGCTGATGCTGCCGAAGCCGGTCTCGAGAAGGTGATGCGGCACCGCCTGCAGCAGCGCACGCGCCCGTCCATCGCGGCCGTGCACGCGAATCCAGGCGTCGACGAAGTGGCCGAGCAGCCAGGGCCATACCGTCCCCTGGTGATAGGCGCCATCGCGCTCGCGCAGCGCGCCTTCGTAGCGCGGCTGGTAGCCGGGCTCGAAGGGCGCGAGCGTGCGCAGGCCCACGGGGGTGAGCAGGTGCCGCTCGACGGCCGCCAGCACGTCGCGCCAGTGCGACGGGTGCAGCACCGGATGGGTCAGCGAGAGCGCGAAGATCTGATTGGGCCGCAGGCGGGCGTCGTCGCCGCCGTTGGCGGGATCCGGGCCGTCGACAACGTCGAACAGGTAGCCCCGCTCGGCCGACCAGAAACGCGCCTCGAAGGAGGCCTGAACGCGATCGGCCAGCGCGTCGTGCCCGGCTGCGTCCGCGGCACCGAGTGTCCGACCCCAGCCGGCCATCAGGCGCAGCGCGTTGTACCAGAGCGCCTGGATCTCGACCGGCTTGCCGCGCCGCGGCGTGACCACCCAGTCGCCCGCCTTGGCGTCCATCCAGGTCAGCTGCAGACCCTCGGCCGCCGCATGCACGAGGCCATCGCGCGCATCGACACCGATGCCGAAGCGCGTGCCGCGCACATGGTGGTCGATCACGCCCTGCAGCACCGGGTAGAGCTCGGAGACCAGCGCCGCATCGCCGGTGCGTCTGACGTAGCGCTCGAGCGCGTGGAAATACCAAAAGGTCGCATCGACCGTGTGATAGAGCGCCTCGCGCCCGCCTTCGGGGAACAGGTTGGGCAGCAACCCGTCGCGGATGTAGCCCGCGAAGGTGCGCAGGATGGCGCGCGCTTCATCGAAGCGCCCGGTGCAAAGCGTGAGGCCCTCGAGCGCGATCATCGTGTCGCGGCCCCAGTCGTTGAACCAGTGGTAGCCGGCAATGATCGAGCGAAAGTCATCGCCGCCGGTCGCCGTCTCGTCGCTGCGATTGCCCGGCATGACGATGAACGGGTCCGCGGCAAGTAGCAAGCGCCGCTCGACATCGTCGGCATCAGCACCAACCTCATGAGCACGCGCCAGCAAGGCGGTGATGCGGTCGTGCTCGGCCCGGAACAGCGCATCGGGGTCCGGCGCCGGCGCGGACTCGCCGCTGCTCACGATGAGAGCGACATCGCGGCCGGGCTGGAGTTCGACCGACCAGAAGCCGGGACTGTGCATGTGCTCGCTGTGGTCGTAACCGCGATCGCGCTCCACGCGAAAGAGCACATCGCGGTCGACGAGCGGCTCGGGAGTGAAAGCGCCTTGCGGCAACAGATGCAGCCGGACCGCCACGCCGTGGTCCACAAGCCGCAGCCGCAAGGCGCCCTGCGCATCTGTCTCGATCTCGCAGGGGCGGGCTTCGGTCAGCACGAGCGGCGCGTCCTGTCGCCGGCCGCACACGAAAGGCCGCAGGCGCAGGCGGCGCGAGGGCCCTTCGAGCAGGCTCCACCGCACGCACACGGTGTTGCGGCCGTGCGCCATCACGATCGATTTTTCGATGAGGCTGCCGTCGACATCGAACACCCAGACCGGCGTCAAGCCCTCCAGGCGGAACTCCCGCAAGTGGTGGTGAGCGTCGCCCTGTCTCGACCCACCTACGAACTCCGCTCCGCCGAGGTTGCTGGTGCCGGTGCTCGTCTCGATCAGCTCGTCGAGCCGCGGCAACACCACGTGGCGACCCTTCGGCTCGGTCAGGTTCGGTACGAAGATGCCGTGGAAGCGCCGCGTCGGCACGCCCAGCACCGTGCTTGACGCAAAGCCCCCCAGGCCGTTGGTCACCAGCCATTCGCGCTCGCGCAGCGGAACGGGATCGTCGCCGGGCCGCCAGGGCAGCCGCAGAGGTGTCGGGAGCATCGGTCGGTTCCGGGTTCTGATGGCATGCGAAGGCAGGCGCCGAGCCTGCCGAGAACCCGCACTGGCAACCGGCGGGCCTGCCGGGCCCCCGTAGGCGATCACCGGGGCTGCCCCGCCCTCGATAGCCCTCGGTTCTCCTTCGGCGCACGTTCATTCATGAGCCGGCGGGCGGCATCGCACATACCATCGGTCGCCTTGCGCAGCTCGTAAAGTCCCGTTACCTGAAATCCACGAGCACCCGAAGCATTTGCCATGAACATCCACCTCAGCCTGACCCCCCTGATCTCGCTCATCGCCGGCATCCTCATCCTGGTGATGCCCAAGCTGCTGAACTACATCGTGGCGCTGTACCTCATCCTCATCGGATTGATCGGCCTGTTCGGCAAGAGCTCCTTCAATTTCATCTGAACGGCCCTCGACAGGCCAACGAAAAAGGGCTGCCTCGCGGCAGCCCTTTTCCTTGCGAAGCGAATGCTCCGTTCAGCGACCGTCGCGCTGTCCGAAGCGCGAACCACCTTCACGGCGTCCGCCGGTGAAACCGCCACCAGCACCGGCCGGGCGACCGCGGCCCTGACCATGGCGCTGGCCCGGCAGTGGCTTGCTGCCCGGTGCACGCGGCCTTTGCGGGGTCGGCTCCAGGCCGGCAATTTCGCTGGCAACGATCGGCTGGCGCGTGAACGCCTCGATCGCGCGGATCTTGCCGCGCTCGCGGTGCTCGGCAATGGTGATCGCGGTGCCGGCGCGGCCGGCGCGGCCGGTCCGGCCGATGCGGTGCACGTAGTCCTCGGCCTTCATCGGCAGGCCGAAGTTGATGACGTGGCTGATGCTCTTCACATCCAGGCCGCGCGCGGCCACGTCGGTTGCGACCAGCACGCGCACATGGCCGTCGCGCAGGCCCTGCAGGCGGCGGTTGCGCACCGCCTGCGGCATGGCGCCGTGCAGCGCCACGGCCGAATGGCCTTGTTGCTGCAGCGCCTCGGCGAGCGCTTCTGTGTCGATCTGGGTGCTGGCGAAGACCAAAGCTTGATCCATATCGACGTCGCGCAGCCAGTGCTCGAGCAGCTTGTGCTTGTGGCTGAGGTTGTCGGCCCAGTGCAGGGTCTGCGTGATGTCCGCGTGCACGTCGTGCGCGCTGCCGAGTTCCAGGCGGCCGGGCGAGCGCATCACCTTGGCGGCCAAGGCCATGATGCGCGGCGCGAAGGTGGCCGAGAACATCAGCGTCTGGCTGCGCTGCGCGGTGGCTTCGTGGATTGCCGCCAGATCCTCGGCAAAGCCGAGATCGAGCATGCGGTCGGCTTCGTCCACAACCAGCACCTCGGTGCCGTCGAGCCGGATCTGGCCGCGCGAATGCAGGTCGAGCAGGCGGCCCGGGGTGGCGATCACGAGGCTGGCGCCGCGCAGATCGAACAACTGCTTGCCGAAGGGCATGCCGCCGACCACCGTGGACACGCGCAGATTGCGCACGGCCTCGCGCAGCGGGTGCTGCTTGCCTTCGACGCGCATCGCGCTGCCCACACCGCGCATCAGGTCGATGGCGTCGCTGGCCACCTGCTGCGCCAGTTCACGCGTCGGGCACAGCACCACGGCGCGCGGGCTCGCCACACGGTCGGCGGCGCGCACTTCGGCGTTGAGCAGACGCTCGAGCACGGGCAACAGGAAGGCCGCGGTCTTGCCGCTGCCGGTCTGGCTGCTGACCATCCAGTCGCCGCCCTTCATGGCAGCGGGAACGGCCTGCAACTGCACCGGTGTCGGTGCGGTAAAGCCGAGTTCGGCCACGGCATGCAGCAGCGGGCTCGAAAGGCCGAAAGATTCGAAAGTCGTAAAAGCAGAAGTCACGCGAGTATTGCCCGCCGGGTTGCCGGCGGGTCCGTCTTCGCCGGGCGCATGGAGCGCGCGGCAGGTTGGTCAACACATCGACCAACAGACGGATA
>NZ_JACDCW010000119.1 GCF_013817345.1 Methylibium sp. | reverse complement strand
GGCTTCGTGCGAGACTTCATTTCGGTGGTTCCTTTCTTTGCTTGCTAGGCACCTGCATTTTCGAATGCAGGCGAAAGGAACCGCCACCTCAGCTCACGCGTTCAACAACTTCTGGGACATCGCCCGTCATCGCCCGCATCAGCATCAAGCATGTCTTGCTTGCGGCAATGAGCGATCTGCTCGGATTTTGGAAGGGCTGAAATGGGGCGACGCTTTTGAATCGCAATGTCCTCGCAAATGTTTTGCAGACGGAGGCCTGGTTCCGGCCCATGCTCGATCGCATCGGCGACAGGCCGCTGACCATGGTGCGCGCGCTGCCGCTCTATCACATCTTTGCGTTGACTCTCTGCTTCATGATGGGGGCCCGATTCGGGGGCAAAGAACCTGCTGATAGCCAACCCGCGCGATATCGCCGGCTTGGGGGCGTGCTCGAATGTGCCGCAGTCGGCGTGCAAGATTTCAAGTCGGGCGAAGCAGTGAAATTGTTCGTCGTAAAGAAAGATCCGACTCTAAGCGAGGAGGATCTGTCGGACTATTGCAAAGAAAAATTCACTGACTACAAGCGGCCGAAATACAGTAAGCGGCCAGCCATTCCATCTTGATCCCCGGCGAATGGCATAGGAGCCTCGTGTCCACCTAAATTTTCCGTGGACACGTGAACACTATTCCCAACCAAATCAGCGATGGACGTCGGCGCCGTCGCACTCACAGCGCCGAGTTCAAGGCGCAGGTCATTGCGGCATGCCGCCAGCCCGGCGTATCAATCGCTGCGGTGGCGATGGCCAACGGCGTCAACGCGAACCTGGCTCGCCGCTGGGTTGTCGCGGCCGAGCAAGGCGCGACTGGCGGTGACCGGTTGGTCGCCGTCGTGAGCGGCGTTGCGCAGACGCCGGCCTTCGTGCCGGTGCAGTTGGCGTGCGCGTCGCCTACGCCCGACATCCGCATCGAGCTGCGCCGAGGCGCGACTGCGATCACCGTGCACTGGCCCAGTGCCGAGGCGGCGCAGTGCGCGGCCTGGATGCGAGAGTTGCTGCGGTGATCCGCGTCGACTCGTTGTGGCTCGCCGTGGAGCCCATGGACATGCGCGCCGGTGCTGAGCGGTTGCTGGCCAGCGTGGTTCAAGTCTTCGGTAGCGCCCAGGCGCACCACGGCTACCTGTTCGCCAACACGCGGGCCACACGCATCAAGCTGCTCGTGCACGACGGCTTCGGCGTGTGGTGCGCCGCGCGCAGGCTCAACGCCGGGCGCTTCGTGTGGCCGCGGGAGGCGAGCGCGGCAGCGGCGCCCATGGCCTTGACACAAGCGCAGTTCGACGCCCTGGTGCTGGGCTTGCCGTGGCAGCGGCTGACGCAAATGCAGAGCATCACGCGGATGTAATTGCCCTGCTGTAGTTCGGCGTCGCGTGGCCCGCGCAGGGCAATTGGCGCATGTCCGAATGGCTTCAACGCGAGGGTCTGGGCACACTGTGCGCATGCTCGATGTGCGCGCCCTCAACGCCCAAGACCTACGCGGTCTGAGCTCTGAGGCGCTGGTCACGGCGGCCGAGCAAATGCTCCAGCGCATCGGTGCGCAGAGCAAGCAACTCGACGAGCGCGACCAGCACATCGCAGCTCAAGATCGAGCCATCAAGTTCAAGGACGCCAAGCTCGAGAAGATCACCTTCGAGCTGGCGCGCCTGAAGGCTTGGCGCTTCGGCGCCAAGACCGAAGCGATGAACGCCGAGCAGCGGCAGATGTTCGACGAGGCGATGGCCGAGGACCAGGCCAGCCTGGAAGCACAACTGCTGGCCTTGCTGTGGCGCGTCAATCTGCCTGAGAGGCGCGCGACAATCTGGATAAGAACCATGTCGCGGCGAAGTGATGATGCCCGACATTTGATTGTCGCGGGCGTGATCTAGGCAGGCGGTTTATTGTCGCCAGGCCTTGGAACTCCGACGTTCTTCGGTGTCGCGAAGGTCGCCGGGCGACCGGCGCCGACCTGTTTGCGCTCGATGGCGGTGCGCCGGCGGTAGCTCTCCACGTTCATCTCGAAGATCGTTGAGTGATGCACGAGGCGGTCGACGGCGGCCAGCGTCATCGCCGGGTCCTGGAACACCTTGCCCCATTCGCCGAAGGGCTGGTTGGCCGTGATGATCATCGAGCGGCGCTCGTAACGCGTGCTGATCAACTCGAACAGCGCCGAGGTCTCTGCCTGATCCTTGGTGACGTAGGCCAGATCGTCGAGGATGAGCACGTCGAAGTGATCCAGGCGGTTGAGGGCCGCTTCGAGTGCCAGCTCACGGCGGGCAAGTTGCAGCCGCTGCACGAGGTCCGACGTGCGCGCGAACAGCACGCGCCAGCCCTTCTCCAGCAGCGCCAGTCCGATCGCCGACGACAAGTGCGACTTGCCGCCACCCGGCGGCCCGAGCAGAAGCAGATTGGCGCCGTTGCGCAGCCACTCGTCGCCTGCGCACAGCGCCGCTACCTGCGCCTTGGAGATCATCGGCACCGAGTTGAAGTCGAAGTTGTCCAGCGTCTTGCCTGGCAGCAACTTGGCCTCGGCCAGATGGCGCTCGATGCGCCGGCGGTCACGCTCGGCCAACTCGTTCTCGGCAATGACGGTGAGCAGGCGTGCGGCCGGCCAGCCCTCCTTGTCCGACTGCTCGGCGAACGTGGCCCAGATCTGTTTGGTCGCCGGCAGGCGCAGCTCCGACAGCAGCAAGGTCAGGCGCGCGGCATCGAAGTTCTCGTTCATGCCGCCACCTCCACGTCCGTCATGACGCTCGACGTCATGCCCGACTCCACCAACACGTCATAGGAGCTCAACGAGGCCAGGTGCACGAACACGTCCGGTAATCGCGCCGGATCCGGCGCGAAGCGCAGCAGCAGCGCATTGATGTCGGGCAGTCGCCGCTGGTCGAGATCGTCGGCGAGCACGAGCGCCAGCTGCGCCTCGCAGGCGCGGTCGTGCGCCAGGCTCAGCAGGGCCACCATCATCTTGCAGGCGGCGCGCTCGGCGAGTTCCTCGCGCAGGAAGTCGAACGTCAGCCGGTAGGCCTCGCGCGGGAAGAGCTGATCGCGGTAGACCAGACTGAGCAGCGCCATCGGCTTGCGTCGCAGGGCATGGATGACGTGGTGGTAGTCGACAACGTGGCCGTGCTTGCCATTGACACCGCCGCGGCCCCGCTCGAGTGTCATCAGCAAGGTTGCCCCGAGCAGCAGCTCGAGCCGGTCGTCGTACAGCCGAACGCGCAGGCGATGCCCGATCAGGCGCGACGGCACGGTGTAGAAGACCTTGCGCAGGGTGAAGCCACCCGACGAGGTGACGTAGACGAAGGTCTCCTCGTAGTCGCAGGTGCGGTCCCGGGGCAGCGCCTGCAGCAACGCCCGTTCCGCGTCGATGCGCTTGCCGTTGCGCGCGTTCTTGCGGCTGACGATCTCGTCGATGAAGCGGCGGTACGCCGCGAGGTCGGCGAACTCGACCGCGCCGCGCAGCAGCAGCGCATCGTGGACCGCGCTCTTCAGGTGCCCGTGCGCGCTCTCGATCGAACCGTTCTCGTGGGCCACCCCGCGGTTGTTGCGGGTCGGCTCCATCAGGTAGTGCGCGCACAGCGCGTCGTAGCGTGAGGTCAGATCCTCCCGTGCGTCGGCGTCCAGGTTGCGGAACGCCGCCGACAGACTGTCGCTGCGGTGCTCGCGCGGCGCGCCACCGAGCGCCCACAACGCGTTTTGCAGGCCCTCGGCGAGCGCCACGTAGCTCTCGCCGCCCAGGATGACGTGGGCGTGCTCGAACCCCGAGCAGACGAGCCTGAAGTGGTACAGCCGGTGGTCGAGTTGGAGGCCGCCCACCGTGACGCCGAGATCGCCCATCTCGGTGAAGTCGGACAGACCCATGCGGCCGGCTTCGTGCACCTGGCGGAAGATCACTTCGCGGTCCTGCCCGTTCAACGCACGCCACGTCCGGATCCGTCGCTCTAGGGTTCGTCGAACGCCAGGTTCGAGCCGCGTGTGACGTCGCCTCAACTCATCGAAGATGGCCACCGGCCGGATGCCGGGGGCGGACTGCAGCAAAGGGATGACCTCGGCGTCGAAAATGTCGGCGAGCGGGTCGGCCCGGCGTCGCTCGCGCGACGTCTTCTTGGCCGACGGCAGCCGCGGGTCGTGTTCGATGCGGTACGCGCTGGCGACGCTGATTCCGGCCTGCGCTGCCGCGACGGGCAACGCCTTGGAGACCTTGAGCTTCATATACAACCTCATCTGATGATCGTGGATGTGACGTCCAGGCACGGCCGGGCCTCGCAAATTCGAGAAACCCGTTGGTACCTGATCCACCGCGATCACCGACGGGGCGCCCCCGCGGGGGCGCCCCTTCGCAAGTGCGGGCGGGCGCCTGACGGGCTACTCCCGCCAGCCTCCCGCCTGCACTTCGCTTCTCACCTTGATTGACGCGCTCTTCTCATCCTGATTGACGCTGAACACCCGGTGTTCCTGGTCCGACCCGCTGCTGCGCAGCACGAAGCCTCTGCCGCTCCACTTCGCGTGATGGCGAGCTTCGGGCCGGACTGGGAGCTGCACGTTCACGTCCTCAAGCGTCGTGGCCCCGTCCACGACGGTGTCACACCGAGCCTAGTCTGCTTCAACTGGGGGTCACGCTCACCGCCGGCGTTCTTGGTCAAGGTCGGCGGGCAATCAGCGTGGCGTCCACCGCCGTGCCGCTACGCCGCATCAGGCCTTTGTGTTGCAGCAGATCGCAGACCACACGCAGCTCTCCACGGCCAAGTCGTGGCGCTCGAACAGGTGGCGAAAGCGCGGGATGATCGTCTCGTCGGGCAGCCGGGCACAGCACTGTCGAATCAGGCCAGGTCCGGGTTGCTTCATCATGACCACCATCGCCGCGTCGGCGCTCGTCTCAGACAAGACGAGTCCGCACTGAGTTGGCAACCAGTTTTAAAGTGGCTGGCTCAATGCTGTCGTGAGTTCCCTGAGAGCATGACGCATCGGGAGCCGGTCTGGTGAAATGGTTTCAGACACCTGTTCGACGCCAGACATTCAATGGAAACTGGAGGGATGAACCCTCTTATAAAATTGGCTCCCCACGTTACAAAGACAAATGGCTGTCAAGTCTCGGCTGTCAAAAGCGTTACAAGAATGCGGCGAAATCGGGCGGGCTGAAGGACGCACCAGCGGTGAAACGGGCTCACTTTACGGACGGTCGAGCGTTCGAGGTCCTTCAGCGTAGCGACGGTGGTCGCTGAAGCGGCCTCCGCCTCGCGTGGCTCAAGGCGTGAAAATCGACGGCGCGCCCGCTTAGCAACGTAGCGGCACCAGTTAGGCATCACAGCGGCATCAGTTGGGCACGAACGGAAGTTGTTGCCTCTACGTTGCCTAGCTAGGCACCAGCAAGGCATCAGTTAGGCAACAACGACTCCCAAGGCGCCGAAGTCGCTTGGGTGTTGCCAAGTTTGGCAACAGCGACGCGCGTACTTGTCGTTTTCCAGTCTTGGTGTTTGATTCACTCCCGTCGGACCACTTTTTCCAGAAAACCGTCGCAACCCCCCGGGGGGTTGCTACCGATTTCTGGAATTCCAGGAATCGGCAGCAAAACGGCAGCTTTGAAACTTGTCAAGTTGGAAGAGTTGCCGCTTAAATGTGGGGCCGATTCGTCTACGTTCGTAGATGTTTCTCAAGGGCGCCACGGCGACCGGCTCCGCCCGAATCCGAAGACTCGACAACTCGGCCGCCTTGACCGGCTCTTGCCAGCTCGCGTGTTGTGCAGCGTTCAGTCGACCTCGTCGACGAACCTTGGCCTGCGGTACGACCGGACCAGGTCCAACTCCCCCGCCACCAGCGGCTGCCCATCGGCCGCGGTGATGCCGCGCAAGCCAACGCCGAAGGCCTGGAAGCCGAGCTTGCTCCAGCCCGCGCTGTAGTCCAGCCGGTCGTGGTGGTGTCCGTGGAAGACCGTCCTCACCTTCATCGCCCGGGCCAAGTCATCAAGCAGCTCGAACCCGTTCGGATGGCAACTCGGCGCCTCGTGCATGACCAGCACGTCGGCTTCCAGCGCCGCGAGCGCGTCCACCGACTGCGGGTAGATGCTCGACCAATGACGCAGGGGAGGACCGTCGCGCCACCGGTCCCACGGGCCCGTCGCGTGCGCATGCAGGGCCGCATCCTGGAAGCGCGGCTCGGCGGGCGGGTACCAGACCTTCTCCCTGAACACACCGCCCAAGCCGGCCACTCGCGTGCCATCGGGTAGCGTCACGACCCGCCCGTGCAGGTTGCGGTCCGCCATCTCCGAGTCCCAGACGTGGCGGAACCCATCTTCCGAGTCCGTGTCGTGGTTCCCGTGGATGAACCAAGTCCTGTGCGCAACCGGCCCGAGGTCCAGGTGCAGCGGCCGGCGCGGCTGCAGATCGCCGAGCAGGATGACCGCGCTGGCCCGGGTCTCCATCGCCACCCGTACGATGTGGTCGAAGTGCCCGTGGGGGTCACCGCATAACAGCAAGTTCCCGCTCACAGCGTCTCCTCGATGCGCCGCACGAATGCCTGAGTCGCATCCTCGACACGCTCCAGCCCGCGGGCCTCCATCCACCGCTGCCAGACGTATAGGCCGTCGCCGTTCTGCCCGTCCCGGCCGCACAGCTCGTAGACCCGCCCGGTCTTGGTCAGCGCCTGCCGAGTGCTGGCATCGAAGGCCTCGACCCGTGAGCTGACCCGCCCTTCCCGGCTTGCGCCGTTCCAGCCGACCAGATGATGGTCGCCGTTGTCCAGCCGGAAGACCATCCAGCACTCCAGTCGGATGACCGGCTCCTGGTCCACACCCGGCACGGTCCACGCGCCGCCGATGAGTCCGGTCAGCCCGAGGTTGGTCGGTTGTTTCATGCGCTCCTCCTGATTGACGAGTGTTGCGGTGCTACAGCTTCAGTGCGTCATCGCGTCGCTGGTCAAGCCGAGCTCGGGCCACAGGTCGGCCTCCTCGATGACGTCGCGCTTTTCGCTGATGGCGGTCGCCACCGCCTTCTCGACCGTGCGCAGCATCTGCCGCGGGCTCAAATGGGCCAGCAGGTAGTGGCACTTCGGGTCCAGGCGCACCCGCTCCTCGAGCCCGATGCGCTTAAGCGCCGAAGCCGCCACCCTTCTTGCCGTCTCGACCGCCTCCCGCGGCTGCGGCGGCTCGATGACAAAGACCTCAAAGCGGCTCAGGATGGACGGCTCGATGCCGCGCACGCCGTTGGCAGTCGCGATGTAGGTGACCAAGCTGGCGTCGAACTGGATGCCAACCGACTGGTCTGCCATTCGACGCGCGGTGACGGGCTCAAGCACCCCGTGCAGCTCGGCCAGCGGCTTGTTGGCGTGGGTGCTGGAGTCGATGGTCGCCTTGTCCAGTTCGTCTAGCAGGATGAGCGGGTTGGCGTATTCGCCCTGGCACAGCAGCTCGAACAGCAATCCAGTCGAGGAGTTCCCCCAGTGGGAATCAGTGCCGGCGAGGGCATTGCCAGCGCTGGGCTGGTCGTAGCCGATGGCCGCGTGCGGCACGGCGAGCAGTTCTGCGACACGTTGGCTGAAGTGCGTCTTGCCCACGCCGGGCGGGCCGAGCAGCAGCATCGGCGGGATGCGCACAGGGCGCGGGGCGACCTCGGCCAGTGCGAGCGTGTGCTTCAGCAGCCGCAGTGGCGCACGGAAGTGCGGCATCTCGCGCTCGAGCGATTCCAGCTGGGCACGGGAGTCGCCGCTGCGAGCGTAGCGGCGGTCGGGGCCGGAGTTGACCAGGCGCTCGACCATCGATTTGAGTCGCTTGCCGACGTCGGTGTCGGCGCTGCGATGCTGTCGGTCCTCGAGGAAGGCTCCGCTGTGAAGCGCGTCGAACTGCAGCAGCACGCGGTGACATTCCCGCGAAGGCTCGGCGCCCCAGGCTGCGTGCCACGCCGGACCCGCAGGTGCTGATTCGGCAGGCTCAGGTTCAGGCGCCTTCTCGGGCAAAACCTCGACACGTGGCTTGAGGCGGTCCTTCACCTGGCGCTCCACGAGGATGTCCTCGATGACGTGCCGCGGCAGCGCAAGCCACTCCCCGCCCTTGCCGACTGTCCAGAACTCGTAGCCGGCGGGCAGCGAAGAAGCACCTGATGATTGTTTGGCCATCATTTCGTATCCAACTGGACGAACGAGGGAGCCAACCAGGAGCGCTCGACGGCGTGGCGGACGCGCTGGTACAGCGAATGGTCCACTTCGTCCGAGCCAGGAACGAGCAGGCCGCGGACGGTGCTCGCCAAGACGGCGTCGTGGCGCTCCATCAGGTCGCAGGCTGGCAGGACGCGCAGGCGTGTCATCACGTGCGGCTCCAGTTCAGGGCCCGCGCGCAGGAGGTCGTGGCTGACCTGAGGGTCGACCAGTTTGCCGAGGTCGAACAGCAGTGCCGCCAGGGTCGCGGCGTCGCGCTCTGCCTCGGACGGGTGCTGTGCGGTGTAGGCCAGTTCGGCGGCGTGCACGCTTTGCTCGAACAACCCACCAGGTCTCGCGTGGTGGTCGAGTGCAGCCGTCCGGCGGAAGAAGCGAAGCTGGGTACGGCCGCTGGCCATGACGGACATGAAGAGGGCTTGAGCGGCTGGCGAGAGCCGGCCGAGCAGCAAGCGCAGGCGCTGCAGGTCAGCAAGCTGGACGCACGGAACGCTCGGCAGCCAAGCCGCCTGAACCAGTGGTGAAGCCCGCTCGAAAACACTCACCCGCACGCCTTGCTCGTCACGCTGGAGCCGCAGCGCAAGCCAGCTCCCGTCCTCCACGTCCAGCAGCACGTCACGATTGCCCCGCACTTGCAGCTTGCCGACCGAAGTCTGAACGGCGCAGACGAACTGGCCGGCCCAGAGAAGCTTGCGGCTCTCGATTCGGCCAAGAAGAGAGAACGCATGGCGGGCCGGGTGCAGCCCGGCGACATCGATGGTGGCGGTGAGCATGGGTGAGTCCTTTTGGGGCATACCTTGCGGGGAGCCCGACAGCAGGCACCCATCCAATTGCCTGAAGTGCCGAAACGGTGGAGGCCGCTGCACTTGAGCGCTGCAGGCGCGCTACTTCAGTTGCTTGAGCAACTGGTAGTAGTGCTCGCGGACCTCGACGAGAGCCGGGTCGAGGCCTCGGGGACCGCGGCGAAGGCCGACTTGGCCGTGGCTCCAGAAGTCGAGCGAGGCCAAGGCCTCGTCGCGCTTGCGCACGAGATGAGGCAGCAGCCGCTCGATGAGCAGCCTGGCGAACTTGCCGGTGTAGTTCAGCGTGTAGCAGGTACGCCGGCGACCGACGACATGTTTGAGTTCGTGGATGGGCGCTGCGAGGCCGACGGCCTCGCAGAAGTGCTCCAGCACCGGTCGATTGTTCTGGCTGATATGAACGCCCAGACGGTAGCTGATGCGCCGACGGTCGAGACTCGCCTGCTTCGCAATGTGGATGCAGCCCTCGCCGTCGACGAAGCCACCGGCCCACGCCAGCGAGATGTCGTCATATGAAGACTTAGAGGAATCCGCAAGGGAGCGAGGAGTTTTGCCGGGGGTCATGACAATGAGCCAGTAGTAGACTGATAGACACTATACCAAGCTACATGCGGTTTGTCTAGCGATGCGACATGGCGCATGTCTGTCGGTCGGCTACCATTGCTTGATGGAGTCGTCGGACAGTCGCTCGCAGTTGAACGTGCGGATCAGCCCGCAGGGCGCAAAGCTCATCGACAAGAAACGCATCGAGCTGAGCAAGCAGGGCGCAACCATTCCCTCGAGGTCGGACGTGCTGCGCTTCGCGCTTGCCGCCTACCTCGGCGTCGATGTCAGCGAGCTGGGAGTCGATGGGAGGCAAACCGCTCGCCGCCAGTGACGATGTCCCTGCTATCGCGCCTCGTCGTCGTCGACGTCGCCTTTGCGGGGCGTCTCAGGTCAAGCGCCTGCCAGCAGCTTGCATGACGAGCCAGACTTGGCGGCCCGGGCCGATCGTCGCGGCCATGCGACATACGGGGAGCTATCGCCCCGCCGGTGCCGGGCACCAGGCTTGCTCAGACTGATCGTTGCGCGTCCGCTTCATTTGCCGGACTGCGAACGCGACTCGATTCGAGAGGAAGTACGTGCTCGCAGCATCGATCGGTGACAACGAACAGC
>NZ_JACDCW010000118.1 GCF_013817345.1 Methylibium sp. | reverse complement strand
GAACAGCGCTGAGTGGTTCCTGCGTGGTCTCTTGCTCATGGCCTTCCTGCTTTCTCGAGCTCTCAGCCCGGGTTCATGAAGCAGAGTTTCCACTTATCGTCGTGTTCGGATTTCCGAGGCCACCTCTTACTACGTCGATGAACCAACTCCCGGATCCCGCTGCGCTGAAGTTGGCCAACGAAGTGGCGACGCTCCTGCGCCTGCCACCTGTTGGAGCGTCTGGCGTCCTTGTCGTCAACCACGCCCGCTACGTCAGCGTCAAGCTGGCCGCGCATCTCACCGGCCGGACCGAGAAGGCGCTGCGGCGCAAGATCGAGGACGGTAAGTGGATCGAAGGGCGCGAGTACCGGCGTGACCCGGACGGCATGATCAACGTGGACATGAAGGGGGTGGAGCGATGGGTCGAGGCGTCGAAATGAGGCCCGACCTGACCGACGAGGAGATCGATGCGATTTGCGCCGGCCTCAAGCAGAACGCAGCGAAGGTGCGGTTCCTTCAACGGCTCGGATTGAAGGTGGAACGCAGGCCGAACGGGCACCCGCTGGTCAACCGGGCGCACTACAACGCCGTGACGGGCGTTGCGTCGCCGGATGAAACCGGCGGCGCGTGGAGCCCTAAGTGGACGGTGCCGCTCTAGTTGAGTCGGCCGCTTCTCGTTGGGCTACCCTGTGGCTGCTGTTTAAATAGCGATCGGACGATCGACTGTCCCGGCTCGTGCTATCGCTTCGCTCATATCGCCCCGGTACGGATAGAAAAACATCAAGCATTCGGTGTCGACGGAGTGATCCAAGGCGATCTCTGGGCGATCGAACCCGCCCATGAACGTCAGGAACGCGTCTCCCTGTTTGTTGATTCGAGGAATTGGCTCGATGGTCAGCAAAAGAAGCCAGCGCTGATCCCCGGCCCGCAAGGAAGTAAGCAGCAGCACGCCGGGCAACACGGATCCATCCGGATTGCGAACCGCCAGCCCGCGTTGGTCCGGCAGCTCTTCGAGCGAATGCGCGGGCAGCCGACTCTCCGGGTAAAGCCGGCCAATGATCTTTAGCGCCTCGAACCCGGACTTAGGCACCGGTAGGCGAACCAGAGCGCGCGCGGATGACGAGCGCATCTGCCGATCAAGCACCTGAAAGTAATCAACACCCTGCACCATCACGGTAAATAGGTGGCCTTGCGCTTCGTGCAGCGGGACTGCTTCGCGAAGGACTTGGGTGTACACCTTTCCATCGAGTGAGAAGTGCGCACGTCCTGCAGGATGGTGCGCGTACTTAACTGAGTGAACAGTTGCAGGGAAATCGTGGCCGACCTGAAGGTTTTTCGGGCCCGGCAGGCCAGCAGGGATCCTTGCGATGCCAATAGTGCCCGGCCCGAGCTGTGCATAGGGAAATGCCACATATAAGCTGCCGTCCTTGGCGGTGCAGATGATCTGTAACAGCTTGCGGTGTAGCGGCTCGGTCTGCACCGCAATTACATACCGTTCCGCCTTTACGCCAGTGAACTGAAACTCAGACATCCAAAGCCTCATCCGGCTCGCGTGACTGTCGAAGAAGCCGATCGGCGTGGGCCAAATCCGAACCAGCGGCCTCGCTGCAAGAGGGGTTCGAGTTCTTCCAACTTATCGGCGATCTGCTTGGCACGATCCACCCAGCGTTCGGATGCTTCGTCAAGGCTGCTGTTGACGATGATCATTCGCTCGTGTTCTCGATCGTCATACGTCAGCCTGAAGAAGTAAGTGGCCTCGTCGACCTCACGATCCAACATATCGAGGTTGGTCCGAAGTTCCAGAAGCCGAACCTGCACGCGGTCATCCAACGTCCACAAAGACGCTAGCCGCGAATCAAGTAGCGGAACGGCATACCTCTGCACTCGAACGGTTCGATGGGGTTGTGAACGTTGCGTCTCAAGAAATCGTCGCCGTTCCTCGGTCGTCAGGGCTAGCAACTTCTCCACGTAGGTGGTGAGGGTTGTCTTGTCGTGTGGACCGCGATACCCAGCCAACTGCTTCTGCAGCCAGCGTAAGTGCCCGTCATCGACTTTGCCTAAGCCGGCCAGCACCCCCTGGCAGGCAAGGGTGAGTCGATAGCGGAGTTGATGGAGTTCCTGTGCAAGCGCCGTGAAAACGCGGTCGACCTGGCGGCGTTGCTTGATTGCTTCGACTAACGCCGGCCCCAGCAGGCCTAAAAGCCAACCGAACAGAATCAGTCCTATCTCGCGCACAACTACCTCGGTTAAAGCACACCGCAGGGCGAGAAGCAGCGCTGCTGCTGCGTTCTCTCAGTGATTCCACCATCAGTGCAAGCGATGGACGGAGCGTTCATTCTCTGCGCTGCGTTCATTGAGCAAATGAAAAAAGTGCGGGGGAGGGTATCAGCCTGCCTCAGCGACGCGCTCCTGCACCCATCGCACGTCGTCTGCCGCCTCGTCCGCGGACTGATAGTTCAGTTCGCGCCGGCGCTCCACAGCGGCCGTGAATACCCGCAGCAGATCGGTTCCAAGCATTGAAAGCTTGGCCCGATGCACGTGGTGCTCCCCGCTTCTAATCATCTCGCCCGCAGCATTGGAAACAAGTAGCAGCGCCAGGTCGTTGGGGTCCATCCCCTCAGTACGAATCGAGACGACTGTCCGCTCTGCTTCCTTTGCGAGCTGCCGGGCCGAGTCGCGCACTACGCCGCCGCCCGGACCGCCCACCTGCCGAAGAAAGGCGTCGATCGCGTTAAGTGTCAGCCTTACTTCCCGAGGTGGCGCAACACGCCACACCGCCGCTCGTATGCCCATGATCGCGCCCTCCGCAAGCGCGCGATGCTGACACACTCGTGATGACACGAGGTGGCGAGGCAGGCACTGCACAACCGGGGAACAAAGCGGGGAACAAGCGCAGCTAGCGCGGACTGACCATGAGGGTTCATGCGGCCTGCAGCCTGATGTCCGATCCCGGTTCGGCAACCCGAATGAATGCAGGGCCCCACTTGGCGATGATGGGCCGCCGTCTTCCCGTGGCGTGCGCCCTGGCGCCGTCCGCGGCGCAGCGGCAATGGAGACGGTGAAGCGGGTTCGAGTTTTCGTTGCTAGAATAGAACGATCGTGCTTTTCTTGGTGGCGTCCCTGCAGTGCAGGTATTGCGGCTCCCTAGAATCGGCACGCATCACGCACTCGAGTCCCTGGAGAACATCGCATGAAGGCATTGGTTCCGGTCAAACGCGTGGTCGATTACAACGTCAAGGTGCGCGTCAAGAGTGACGGCAGCGGTGTCGATATCGCCAACGTGAAGATGAGCATGAACCCCTTCGACGAGATCGCCGTCGAGGAGGCGGTGCGGCTCAAGGAAAAGGGCGTGATCACCGAGATCATCGCCGTGTCCTGCGGCGTCACGCAATGCCAGGAAACCTTGCGAACGGCCATGGCGATCGGCGCAGACCGCGCGATCCTGATCGAGACGACGGAGGAACTGCAGCCGCTGGCCGTGGCCAAGCTGCTCAAGGCGCTGATCGACAAGGAGGCGCCACAACTGGTGATCCTCGGCAAGCAGGCGATCGACGACGACTGCAACCAGACGGGCCAGATGCTGGCCGCGCTGGCCGGTCTGCCGCAAGCCACGTTCGCGAGCAAGGTCGAGGTAGCGGACGGCTTTGCAATGGTCACGCGCGAGGTCGATGGCGGGCTCGAGACGATCAGGATCAAGCTGCCTGCCGTCATCACGACAGACCTGCGCCTCAACGAGCCCCGCTACGTGACGTTGCCCAACATCATGAAGGCCAAGAAGAAGACGCTCGAGGTGTTGAAGCCTGCGGACCTCGGTGTCGATGTCGCGCCGCGCCTGAAGACCCTCAAGGTTGTCGAGCCGCCCAAGCGCGGTGCCGGCATCAAGGTGCCCGACGTGGCGACCCTGGTGGCCAAGCTCAAGAACGAAGCCAAAGTGATTTAGCGCGGCGCGAAGCGCTGCACTGAATCGTCGCGTTCGACCGGTCGCTGGAGCGCCGGTCAACGCGCCGTAATCCGGAGAATCTGCATGACCGCTCTCGTAATTGCCGAACATGACAATGCCCACCTCAAGGGCTCCACGCTCAACACCATCACGGCCGCGACGCAATGCGGCGGTGAGGTGCACGTGCTGGTCGCCGGCGCCGATGCCGGCGCGGTAGCCCAGGCCGCTGCCCAGGTGCAGGGCGTCGCCAAGGTGGTGCATGCCGATGCGCCGGCCTTCGCCGACGGCCTCGCCGAGAACGTCGCCGCGCAGGTAATCGCGCTTGCCGGCGACTACAGCCACATCCTCTTTCCTGCCACCGCTTACGGCAAGAACATCGCGCCGCGCGTGGCCGCGCTGCTCGACGTGGCGCAGATTTCCGACATCAGCAAGATCGACGCGCCCGACACCTTCGAGCGCCCCATCTATGCCGGCAACGCCGTCGCCACCGTGCAAAGCGCCGAGGCGACCAAGGTGATCACCGTTCGCACCACCGGCTTCGACGCGGCCGCCAACAGCGGCGGCAGCGCTGCGGTAGAACGCATCGACGCGGTGGACGACAGCGGTGCGTCGAGCTTCGTCGGCCGCGAGGTCACCAAGAGCGACCGGCCCGAGCTCACTGCTGCAAAGATCATCGTTTCGGGCGGCCGCGCGCTCGGCTCCAGCGACAAGTTCACCGAGGTGCTCACGCCTTTGGCCGACAAGCTCGGTGCTGCGCTCGGCGCGAGCCGAGCCGCGGTCGATGCCGGCTACGCGCCCAACGACTGGCAGGTCGGCCAGACCGGCAAGATCGTCGCACCGAGCCTGTACATCGCCGCGGGCATCAGCGGTGCCATTCAGCATCTGGCCGGCATGAAGGACAGCAAGGTCATCGTGGCGATCAACAAGGACGCGGAGGCGCCAATCTTCAGCGTGGCTGATTACGGCCTCGAAGCCGACTTGTTCGACGCCGTGCCGGCAATGGTCAAAGAGCTCGGCTGAACGCGGCCTTCCTCGAAGCGAGGCGCCTCGACGTGCAGCGTCCGGGCGCCCTTTTTTCGACCTTTGTTCGAGTCCTGCAGGAGACATGCGATGAACTACCAAGCCCCGGTCAAGGACATGCTGTTTTGCATGAAAGAGTTGGCCGCGCTCGATGAAATAGCTGCGCTGCCTGGATTGGAAGAGGCCGGCCTCGACACGGCCCGGGCGGTGCTCGAGGAGTGCGCGCGGTTCAACGAGGACGTGGTGGCGCCGCTGAACCGCGCAGGCGACCTCCGGCCCTCGTCGTTCAAGGACGGGGAGGTCACGACCACGCCCGGCTTCAAGCAGGCTTTCAGGCAGTTCGCCGAGGGCGGCTGGCAAGGCTTGCAGCACCCAGCCGACTACGGCGGCCAGAACCTGCCCAAGACAATCGGCGCGGCCTGCAACGAGATGCTCAACAGCGCCAACATGAGCTTCGCGCTATGTCCACTGCTGACCGATGGTGCGATCGAGGCCTTGCTGACCGCCGGCACCCAGGAGCAGCAGGACCGCTACATCCCGAAGATGATCAGCGGCGAATGGACCGGAACGATGAATCTCACCGAGCCGCAGGCCGGCAGCGATCTCGCGCTCGTGCGCACGCGGGCGGAGCCGCAGCCCGACGGCAGCTTCAAGCTCTTCGGCACCAAGATCTTCATCACCTACGGCGAGCACGACATGGCCGAGAACATCGTGCACATGGTGCTGGCGCGCATTGCCGGCGCGCCGGAGGGCGTCAAGGGCATTTCGCTGTTCATCGTCCCGAAGTTCCTGCTTGCGGACGATGGCTCGAAGGGCGCGCGCAACGACGTGCATTGCGTGAGCATCGAGCACAAGCTCGGCATCAGGGCCAGCCCCACTGCGGTGCTTGCCTACGGCGCGCAGGGGGGCGAAGGTCTGAACGGTCCGGGGGCGGTGGGTTACCTCCTCGGCGGGGAGAACCGCGGCCTGGAGACCATGTTCATCATGATGAACGCCGCACGCTATGCGGTCGGCGTGCAGGGCATCGCGGTGGCCGAGCGCGCCTACCAGCAGGCGGTCGCCTACGCGAAGGACCGTGTGCAGAGCCGCCCGGTCGACGGCTCTCTGCCGGGCAGTGCGCCGATCATCCACCACCCCGACGTCAAGCGCATGCTGATGACGATGCGCGCGCTCACCGAAGGCTGTCGCGCAATGGCGATCACCGCCGCCGCCGCACACGATGCGGCGCATGCTCACCCCGACGCCGAAACGCGCAAGCAGAATCAGGACTACTACGAGTTCATGGTGCCGCTGGTCAAGGGCTACAGCACCGAGATGAGCCTGGAGGTCACCAGCCTGGGTGTGCAGGTGCATGGCGGCATGGGTTTCATCGAGGAGACCGGCGCAGCGCAGCATTACCGCGATGCCAAGATCCTCACCATCTACGAGGGCACCACGGCGATCCAGGCGAACGACCTGGTCGGCCGCAAGACCCTGCGCGATGGCGGCGCCACCGCCAGGGCCATTGCCGCTCGGATTGCCTCGACCGAGGCGCAGCTGGCCGAGTGTTCCAGCGTTGCCGCGCGTGCCTGCCTGGGGCGGTTGAGGGCGGCGCGAGAGGCGTTCGAGCAGGTGGTGGAGTTCGTCGTCGGTCAGTCCAAGAGCAATCCCAACGCGGTGTTTGCCGGCTCGGTGCCTTATCTGATGCTGGCCGGCAACCTGGTCGCCGGCTGGCAGTTGGCACGCGCGCTGATGGCGGCCGAAGACCATGCCGCCATGGGCGAGGATGCCGGCTTCATGACGGCCAAGGTGATCACCGCGCGCTTTTATGCCGAGCACATCCTCGCGCGCGTGCCGGGCCTGCGCGACAGCATTGTCCAAGGGGCCGACAGCGTCACGGCGATGGCGATCGAAGCGTTCTGAGTCAGTACAGAACAAGGAACCACATGCCCTTGCCCGCTGCCCTGCGCAATCTGCCCCTGCCGATCATCGGCGCGCCGCTGTTCATCATCAGCAACCCGAAACTGGTCATCCAGCAGTGCAAGGCGGGCGTGGTCGGCGCCATGCCGGCGCTCAATGCGCGGCCGGCCGCGCAGCTCGACGAATGGCTGGCCGAGATCACCGAGACGCTCGCCGCGCACGACCGGGCTCATCCCGAGCGGCCCGCCGCGCCGTTCGCGATCAACCAGATCGTGCACCGGAGCAACGACCGGCTTGAGCACGACATGGCCGTGTGCGCGCGGTACAAGGTACCGATCGTCATTACCTCGCTCGGCGCGCGCACCGACGTGAACGACGCGGTGCACGGCTGGGGCGGCGTGGTGCTGCACGACGTCATCAACAACGCCTTTGCGAAGAAGGCGATCGACAAGGGCGCCGACGGCCTGATCGCCGTGGCGGCCGGCGCTGGCGGCCACGCCGGCGTGAAAAGCCCCTTCGCGCTGGTGCAGGAGATTCGCGCCTGGTTCGACGGGCCAGTCGCGCTCAGCGGCGCCATCGCGCATGGCGGTGCGGTGCTGGCGGCGCAGGCGATGGGAGCGGACTTCGCCTACATCGGCTCGGCCTTCATCGCCACCGAAGAGGCGCGCGCCGTGGCGGGCTACAAGCAGGCGATCGTCGAGGGTAGCTCGGACGACATCGTCTACAGCAACCTCTTCACCGGCGTGCACGGCAACTACCTGAAGGGCTCTATCCGCAATGCCGGGCTCGACCCCGATGCACTGCCGCAAAGCGACCCGGCGAACATGAATTTCGGTGGCGACGCCAGAAAGGCTTGGAAGGACATCTGGGGCTGCGGTCAGGGTATCGGTGCCGTGACGGAAGTTCTGCCGGCAGCCGTGCTGATCGGGCGGCTGGAACAGGAATACCGCGCGGCCATATCGAGGTTGGCCGATCCGGCAACGGTCTGAACGGTTCAGCTCCAAAGGCTTCTGTTCCGTTGGACCGCCAGAAACTAAAACGCCGCCCGGAGGAGCGGCGTTTTGCAGAGCGGCGCTTCGGTTAAAGCGCGAAATCCTCGATCTTCTTGCCCGAGGCAAGTGCCGCCTTGAGCCAGTTCGGCTGCAGACCGCGGCCACTCCAGGTGTCGCCAGTGGTCGAATTGCGGTATTTCGGAGCGACTTTGCGTCCGGGACTGCCGGCCTTCGCCGCACGAGGCGGTCGACCCGGCTTGCCTTTCGCGCCGCCGAGTTCGGCCAGCGTCACGCCGTGCTTTTCCATCAAGGCCTTGATCTGCGCCACGGCTTCCGTGTGTTCGCCTTGGCGGGCGTTTTCGATCTGATCCTGCAGCTCTGCCGCCTGTTTCTCGAGGGCGGCTTTCTGGGAGATCAGTTCTTGGTAAGTAGCCATTGCTATGTAAACCTCCAGACGAGTGGATCGGGTTATCGGTAATACACCGCCGATTCTAGGCTGGAGAGTTTGCAAAACAAAGCCTTAACTCGATTTGCCCGCCGAATGCCCGTGGGCCCCCGGCCTTTGCGCTGGCACTTACTTGTAGCCGGCGCGGTCGAGAAGTTGCTGCACACGCACCGAATTCAATCCGACCACCGACAGGGGAATCAGTTCGGATTTGAACGAACCCAGCGCATCGAGCGCGGGGTTGGCCACTTTCACGCTGGGCACCGCGGGATATTCGTTGTTGCCGTTGGCGAAGTGAGCCTGTGCACTGTCGCTGGCCAGATATTCCAGAAACTTGATTCCGGCCTCGGGGTGCGGGGCGTGCTTGGCAAGGGCGCCGCCGGCGATATTGACGTGGGTGCCCCAGCCATCCTGGTTGGGGAAAATCACCCCGATCTTCTCGACTACGGCCTTGTCTTCGGGTTTGCTGGAGCGCATGAGGCGAGCCACGTAGTAGCTGTTGGTCACGGCGATGCCGCATTCCCCGCTCGCAACGGCCCGGATCTGGTCGGTGTCGCCGCCCTTTGGGCTGCGGGACATGTTGGCGACCACTCCCTTGAGCCAGGTTTCGGTGGCTGCCGCGCCGATGTGCTCGTAGATCGAGCCGAACAGCGACAGGTTGTAGGGGTGCGAGCCCGAACGCGTGCAGACCTTGCCCTTGTTCTTGGGGTCGGCCAGTTCTTGGTAGGTGTCGGCGTCTTCGCGCTGCACGTTGGCCTTGTTGAACACGATCACACGGGCGCGCGTCGAGAAGCCGAACCATTGCGAGCCAGCGCCCTGGTCCTTGCCGCGCAGCTTGGCAGGCAAGCGGCTCTCAAGCAGCTTGGAATCCACCGGCTGGAACAGCCCTTCCGTCTCGGCGCGCCAGAGGCGAGCGGCGTCGACCAGCAGCACCACGTCCGCCGGGCTGGAGGCGCCTTCGCTGCGCAGCCGCGCGAGGATGCCCGCATCGTCGGCATCGACGCGGTTGATCTTGATGCCCGTGGCCTTGGTGAACCCGGCGTACAGCGCCTCGTCGGTCTGGTAATGACGGGCCGAGTACAGGTTGAGCACCGGCTCCTGCGCTGCCGCGGCGAGAGCGCCGCCCAGGGCCAGCGCGACGATGGCGGCTTTGATTCCAGTCGAGAGGACGGACATCGAATACTCCTTGCGTTGAAAGACGCCGGAGTATAAGAGCAAACGAGAATGATTCGCGTATGCGTTCTTGATCCGAGAGTGCTTGGGAATGCCGCCTCGATCTCCTTCAGGCAGTCGGAGGTACGTACCCGGCCGGCTGCTCGGCACCGCCGCCGAAGAAGTAGTTTTCCATCTGCCGCGCCAAGTACTGGCGCGCGCGCGCATCGGCCAGATTCAGCCGGTTCTCGTTGACCAGCATGGTCTGGTGCTTGAGCCAGGCAGCCCAGGCTTCCTTGCTGACGTTGTCGTAGATGCGCTTGCCCAGATCGCCGGGGTAGGGCGCGAAATCCAGGCCGGGGGCCTCTTTCTTGAGCATCACGCAATTCACGTTGCGGGCCATGTCGTGTCTCCAGGGTTCGTACAAGGGTGGGCGAAGAGCGGGCCGCGGCATGCAATACCGGCGGGCACGCACGCGCTGCTTACTTCAGGTGTTTGACCAGCACCTGCGAGCGCCGGTCCCAGTTGTACTTGCGCTTGCGCGCTTCGGGCAGGGACGATTCGGCATCACCCACCACGAAGCCGCGCTTGAGGAACCAGTGCATGGTGCGCGTGGTGAGCACGAAGATGCTCGACAGGCCGGCTGCTCGGGCCCGCTGTTCCACGCGCTTGAGCATGCGTTCGCCGTCGCCCTGGCCCTGCACGTTGTTGCTCACGGTAAGCGCGGCCATCTCGCCGGTGCCGGCCTCGGGGTAGGGGTAGAGCGCCGCGCAGCCGAAGATCACGCCGTCATGTTCGATCACGGTGTAGTGGCCGATGTCGCGCTCGATCTCGGTGCGGTCGCGCTTGACCAGCGTGCCGTCGCGCTCGAAGGGCTCGATGAGCTGCAGGATGCCGCC
>NZ_JACDCW010000200.1 GCF_013817345.1 Methylibium sp. | reverse complement strand
CGCTATGCGCTGACACCGGCGTCGGACTTCGCGCAACGCAAGGCGGTCAACTATGCGCGCATCCAGCTCGCCGAGCTGCTGGGCACGCCACGGCTGTACGACGTCGACCGGCTCGACCTCGAGCTGGCGACGACGATCGACGGCGCGCTGCAGGACGCGGTGGTCGACAAGCTGCAGCGTCTGCGCGATGCGGACGCGGCGCGCGCCGCCGGGCTGGTCGGCGAGCGGCTGCTCGAACGCGGCGATCCGGCGCGGTTGAACTACAGCTTCACGCTGTTCGAGCGCGGCGACGGCGTCAACCGCGTGCGCGTGCACGCCGACAACGTCGACCAGCCCTTCGACATCAATGCCGGCGCCAAGCTCGAGCTGGGCTCGACCGCCAAGCTGCGCACGCTGGCCACCTACCTCGACCTGGTCGCGTCGCTGCACGCGCAGCTGGCGCCGCTGACGCGCGACGAACTCGCCGCGCTGCCGGTGGCGCCGTCCGACCGGCTGACGCGATGGGCCGTCGACTACTTGGGCGCGCAGCCGCAGGCGCCGCTGGCGGCGATGCTCGACGCGGCGATGCAGCGGCGCTTCTCGGCCAGCCCGCACGAGAGCTTCTTCACCGGCGGCGGGGTGCACCGCTTCTCCAACTTCGACGCCCGCGACGACGCGCGCGTGGCCACGCTGTACGAATCGCTGCGCGACTCGCTGAACCTGCCGTTCATCCGCCTGATGCGCGAGATCGTGATGCACTACATCCACCGCGGCCCCGAATCGGCCGGCGCCGTGCTCGAGCAGAAGGACCATCCGCAGCGTGCAGTGCTGCTGGCGCGCTTTGCCGACCGCGAGGGCCGCCAGTTCACGCGCGGCTTCTACCGCCGCCACGCCGGGCGCAGCGGCGAGCAGATGCTCGATGCGCTGGCCGGCAACGCGCCGACGCTGCAGCGCCTGGCGGTGATCCACCGCGGCCTGCTGCCGCACGCCGACTACCCGGCCTTCGATGCCTTCGTCGAGCGCCACCGCGGCGCATCGACCGAGGCGCAGCGCCAGCGCACCTACGAGGCGCATACGCCCGGACGCTACAGCCTGGCCGACCGCGGCTACCTGGCGCGCCTGCACCCGCTGGAGCTCGAGGTGGCCGCGTATCTGGCGCGCGACCCGCAGGCGACGCTGGCGCAGGTGGTCGACGCCACGGCGGCGCAGCGCCAGCAGGCCTACGACTGGCTGCTGCGCAGCCGCGCCAGCGGCGCGCAGGACCTGCGCATCCGCACGCTGCTCGAGGTCGACGCCTTCGAGCATGTGCACGAGTCATGGCGCCGCGTCGGCTATCCCTTCGACCGCCTGGTGCCGTCGTACGCGACGGCCATCGGCAGCTCGGGCGACCGCCCGGCGGCGCTGGCCGAGCTGATGGGCATCATCGTCGCCGACGGCGTGCGCCAGCCGACGGTGCAGATCGAAGGCCTGCACTTCGCGGCCGCGACGCCTTACGAGACGCAGCTCGCCCGTGCCGTGCGCGCCGAACCCGAGCGTGCGCTGGCACCCGAAGTCGCGCAGGTGCTGAAGGCGGCGCTGGCACAGGTGGTCGAACAGGGCACCGCGCGGCGGCTGCGCGGCGCGCTGCTCGACGCGCAGGGCGTGCCGCTGGCCGTCGGCGGCAAGACCGGCACTGGCGACAACCGCCAGATCAGCCACGGCGCGCGCGGCGAGCGCATCGGCGAGCGCGTGCTCAACCGCACCGCGACCTTCGTCTTCTTCATCGGCGAGCGCCACTTCGGCACGCTCACCGCCTACGTGCCCGGCCCCGAGGCGGCCGACTACCGCTTCACCAGTGCGCTGCCGGCGCAGATCCTGAAGTCGATGGCGCCGCTGGTGGCGCAGGCGATCACGTCGCCGACGCGCTGCGGCGCCGAGGCGGCCGCCGTAGAGCCCGGCGCCGTTGCCGCCGTCAATGCGGCGGCGCACGTGGCGCGCAGCATTGACGGCGCACCATAGCGGGCCCTGCGTCGAGCCGCGTTGGCAGCGCAGGACAGGCCAACCCGACCCCCGGATTCGACACGCCGCCGCAGCGCTGCGGCGGCGTGTCGCTTCAGAATCGCGCATGAGGGCCCATCAAATCCAGCCAAGGGGACAGTTCTGGATCGACCGTCGAGGCTCCTTCGCGGGAGCTCGATCACTTCACACCCCTGTCGGATGGAACAGCCTTCGGGCCGCTGGTGATCGAGGAGTTGAACTCAGGCGGCCGCTCACCTCATTAGTTAGGGAAAGTCTGCAAAACAGGCCCATGTCTTGCATGATCTGAAGCCATGAACGGCAAGCGCGGAGCGTCCATGAAGCAACTCGGCCTGGGTCTGAACCTGTCGACGAAGAAGACGCGCAAGCGCGTGATCTTGGAAGAGATGGAGCGAGTCGTGCCGTGGGCTGCGCTGGTGCAGATCGTCGAGCCGCACTGCCCGCGGGCGAAGACCGGGCGCCCGCCGTTCGCGGTGGAGACCATGCTACGCATCCACTACCTCCAACAGTGGTTCGGGTTGAGCGACCCGGCGATGGAAGAGGCGCTGCACGACGTGGCGCTGTACCGCGAGTTCGCCCAGCTC
>NZ_JACDCW010000117.1 GCF_013817345.1 Methylibium sp. | reverse complement strand
CCGTCGCGACATCGGGAATGCCTGCAATGACCTTTGCGCACGCTGCGGCACACTGGTCCGCCGACATCCCCACACAGGAGACGCCCATGCTCAACCGCCGCCATGCCCTGCTCGCCCTCGGCGCCGCGCCCTGGGCGCTGCACGCACAGTCAGCCTGGCCGACCAAGCCCGTGAGCATCGTCGTGCCGTTCCCGGCAGGCGGCACCACCGACATTCTTGCCCGTGCACTGGCGCCGGAGTTCCAGCAGGCCTTCGGCCAGGCCTTCGTCGTCGAGAACAAGCCCGGCGCGGGCGGCAACATCGGCGCGGCCGACGTGGCTCGCAGCGCACCCGACGGCCACACGCTGCTCATGGGCACCGTGGGCACGCACGGGATCAACGTATCGCTCTACCCGAAGCTCCCCTACGACCCGATCAAGGACTTCGTGCCCGTCACGCTGGTGGCGGCCGTGCCCAACGTGCTGGTGATGAACCCCGACAAGGCCAAGGCGGCCGGCATCGATTCGGTGGCCGACCTGATCAGGTACGCCAAGGCCAACCCCGGCGAGCTCAACATGGCCTCGAGCGGCAACGGCACCTCGATCCACCTCGCCGGCGAACTGTTCAAGACCTCCACCGGCACGTACATGGTGCATTTCCCGTACAAGGGCTCGCGCTTCGCGCTGATGGACCTGATCGGCGGCACCATGGACCTGATGTTCGACAACCTGCCCTCGGCCATGCCGCAGATCCGCGCCGGCCGGCTCAAGGCGCTGGCGGTGACCAGCGCGCAGCGCTCGCCGGCGCTGCCCGACCTGCCGACGATCGCCGAAGCCGGCCCGAATGGCAGCGGCCTCGCGGACTACGAGGCGAGCTCGTGGTTCGGTCTGTTCGCCCCCGCCGGCACGCCGATGGACGTGGTCAACCGCGTGCAGCAACAGACGGCCAAGGCGCTGGCGCAGCCCGCGCTCAAGGAGCGCCTGGAAGCGCAGGGCGCCGTGCCCAGCGGCATGAGCAGCGCCGACTTCGCCCAATTCACCGCCCGCGAAACGAAGAAGTGGGCCGGCGTGGTGAAGGCCTCCGGCGCGAAGATCGACGGCGGCTGACCTTCACTCCCTCTCCCTCTGCGAGAGGGTGGGGGTGAGGGCAACGCAGCAGCCTGCATGCGCCCACCCTCGCCCAATCTCTCCCCAGAGGGGAGAGGAGCAGTTCAATTCAGGCCGCCCGCTTCAGCTCGGGATAGTCGGTGTAGCCCTCGACGCCGCCGCCGTAGAGCGTGTCGCCGTCCAGCGCGTTCATCGGCGCGTCCTCGCGCAGCCGGCGCGGCAGGTCGGGGTTGCTGATGAAGGGCCGGCCGAAGGCCACCACGTCGGCGCGGCCGTCGGCCACGGCGTCCAGCGCCATCGCGCGGTCGTAGCCGTTGTTGACCATCCACGGCGTTTTCGCCCGGGTGCGCAGCGCCTGGTAGTCGAAGGGCTTGCCCTTCGCCGTCACGTCGCGGTCGCCGCCGGTTTCGCCCTCGATCAGGTGCAGGTACGCCAGGCCGATCGGTGCGAGCTGTTCGGCCACGTGGTTGAACAACGCCTGCGGATCGGAGTCGCCGAGGTCGCCGAACGAGGTCATGGGCGACAGGCGCAGGCCGGTGCGCCCGGCGCCGATCTCATCGCTCACGGCGCGCATCACTTCCAGCAGCAGGCGGGCCCGGTTCTCGATCGATCCGCCGTAAGCGTCGGCGCGGCGGTTGGCGCCGTCGCGCAGGAACTGGTCGAGCAGGTAGCCGTTGGCGCCGTGCACTTCGACGCCGTCAAAGCCGGCTTCGAGTGCATTGCGGGCGGCGACGCGGTACTGATCCACGATGCCGGGCAGCTCTTCGAGAGAAAGGGCACGCGGTGCAGACACATCGACGAAGCCGTCCTTCGTGAAGGTCTTGGCCTTGGCGGCCAGCGCCGAGGGCGCCACCGGCACTTCACCCGCCGGCAGCAGCGAAACGTGCGAAATGCGCCCCACGTGCCAGAGCTGCAGCACGATCTTGCCGCTGCGCTCGTGCACCGCGCGGGTCACCGGTTTCCAGGACTCGACCTGCTCGCGGCTGTGAATGCCCGGGGTGTCGAGGTAGCCCTGTCCGAGTGGATGAACCTGCGTGGCCTCGCTGATGATCAGCCCGGCGCTGGCGCGCTGCGCGTAATAAGTCACGGCCATGGGGGCGGCGGTCTGACCGGCGCCGGCGCGGTTGCGAGTGAGCGGCGCCATGACGACGCGGTTGACGAGCTCGAGCTCGCCGAGACGGATGGGATCGAACAGGCTGGGCATGCTTAACCTTTTGTGTGAACGAATCGCGGTCACTGTAGAAGCCGTGCAAAAGACGTGCTCCTGCAAGCCTTCTCGATTCGTGCATCGCCCTAGGATGGCTGCACTATGCCCATCGACCCTGCCCTGCGTTCCCTCGACATCGACCTGCCGGCCTGTCCGCAGATCCTTGTGCGGATGTCCATGCTGATGGCCGACGAGGACGCCAACATGCAGTCCATCGCCACGTTGATCGAAGGCGACATGGCACTGGCCTCGGCGGTGGTGCGATCGGTCAATTCAGCGCTCTTCGGCCTGCTGCGGCGTGTGGAATCCGTGCCCGAGGCGGTGCGTTTCCTCGGCGTGCGCGAGGTCTCGGCATTGACCTTCGAGATCGGCCTGCGCGGTGCCTTTCCGCCCAGCCCCATGCTCACGGCACTGTGGAACAGCGCCGGCAAGCGCGGCCTGGTCATGGGCCGTGCAGCGCATGTGCTCGATGTCGATCCGTGGCTGGCCCACACGGCGGGTCTGTTTGCCGAAAGCGGTCAGGCCGCGTTGCTGGCCCATGACAGCACCGGCTACCAGAAGCTGGTCAAGGCCAGCCCCGATGCACTCGCCTGGCTCGACGCCGAGCAGGCACTCTATGGCGTCAATCACGCCTCGCTCGGTGCGGCCTTGTGCCAAGCCTGGGGCTTGGCCGTCGAGGTCGCGGCCAGCGTCAGATTGCGCCCGCTCGCCCTGCGCAGCCTGCTCGGCGGCACCGAGGCCGAACTCGCCGAGCAGTGGCAGCACGAAACCTTCATGGTCAAGCGCCTGCTGGCGCTGGCCGCCGCGGTCGATTGCGCTTTGGCGGATGCCGACGACAGCGAACTGGCGCGCGCCTGCGCCCAGATCGCGCCGCTCGCCGCGATGGACGCGGTGCTGCTGCACGAAGCCGTGGCGGCAAGCGCCGCCAAGCTGGGCAGTCAGTGAACCGGATTCACTGAACCCTCGCTGCCTCGAACTGATTGGTGAAGGTGCAAGGCGTGCCGGCGGCGCTGCCCGCGCTCTTGCCGCTGAGCTTGTCGCCGTCGAGCGTCGTCACCGTCGTAGCGGTCCACGCGTTGCCCTGCTTGTCCACGCCGCTGACCTTGCCGGTGCTGGTGTTGCCGTTCAGCTCCGCGCTGCCCGAGAACGAACTGCCGCTGGTGCCGCTCTTGATGGTGTAGGAAGCGCCATCGAGGTCGGAGTGGTTGGCCCACCAAGCGTTGGTGCTCGTGCCGTTGTAGCTGCCGCAGTTGCTGACGACCAGCTTTTCGGTGCCCTTGAAGTTGCCCACGATGCCCTGCGCGAACCCCGCATTTGCCGCGAGCAAAAGCCCGGCCGCGAGGGTGGCGCGATGGATGAACATGATCTGTCTCCTGCGTCGTTGATCGAACGGGTTTAGCAGACAGGGGGTGCCGCCGGCATCCTTCGATCGAAGGAGACGTGGGGACGCCCGCGGGCCTGCCGGCCGTGCAAAACGCACTAGCATCGCGACTCCTGCACACGGCCGGGGGCCTACGACATGAGCACCGTCTACGACTTCGACGCGCAGGCGATCGGCGGCAAGGCGGTGTCGCTGTCCGACTACCGCGGGCAGGTGCTGCTGATCGTCAACACCGCCAGCGCCTGCGGCTTCACGCCGCAACTCGGCGGGCTCGAAGCGCTATGGCGGGAGTACGGCGCGAAGGGCCTGACGGTGCTGGGTTTTCCGAGCAACGAGTTCGGTCGGCAAGACCCCGGCAGCAACGACGAGATCGCGAGTTTCTGCCAGGTCAACTACGGGGTGAGCTTTCCGATGATGGCCAAGGTCGAGGTCAACGGTGCCGCTGCGCATCCGCTCTATCAATGGCTGACGAAGGAGGCCAAGGGCCTGCTCGGCACACGCGCGATCAAGTGGAACTTCACGAAGTTCCTGGTCGGCAAGGACGGCCACGTGCTCGGCCGCTACGGCCCGATCGACAAGCCCGAAGCGTTGAAGAAGGACATCGAAGCCGCCCTGGCCGCATGAGCAGCGAGGCGTCGCGGTCGCTGAGCGCCGAGGCCGGCCGCATCGACCGGCCAGGCGCCTGATTCGATAATCCGCCCCTCACTGGAGACCCCATGTTCGAGCACATCGAGCCCTACCCGGGCGACCCGATCCTCAGCCTCAACGAGGACTTCCAGAAGGACCCTCGGGCGCACAAGATCAATCTGAGCATCGGCATCTATTTCGACGACGCCGGGCGCATCCCGGTGCTGGAATCGGTGCGCAGTGCCGAGGCCCGTGTGCTGGCGGCGAGCGGCCCCAAGTCCTACCTGCCGATGGAGGGCGCCGCGAACTTTCGCAGTGCGGTGCAGACACTGCTGTTCGGCGCCGGCCACGAGGCCGTGACCAGCGGGCGCATCGCCACCATTCAATCGGTCGGCTCGAGCGGCGGCCTGAAGGTGGGAGCGGACTTCATCGCCCGATTTTTCCCGGGCAGCCAGGTGTGGGTGAGCGACCCCACCTGGGACAACCACCGCGCCATGTTCGAGGGCGCGGGCCTGACCGTGAACACCTATCCCTACTACGACGCCGGCGATGCACGGGCGAGTCCGCCACGGCCGGCAGGCGGCCTGAACTTCGACGCCATGGTGGCGACGCTGCGCACGCTGCCACCGAAGAGCATCGTGCTGCTGCACGCGTGCTGCCACAACCCGACCGGCGTGGACCTCACCCCCGCCCAGTGGGACGCGTTGATCCCGGTGCTGCGCGAGCGCGAGCTGCTGCCCTACCTCGACCTCGCCTACCAGGGCTTCGGCGACGGCATCGAGGCCGATGCACGGGCCGCGCGCGCGCTGGCCTCGGCCGGGCTGTCGCTCTTCATCGCCAACTCGTTCTCCAAGAGCATGAGCGTCTACGGCGAGCGCTGCGGCGCACTCAGCGTCGTGTGCGCCGACGCACAGCAGGCCGACAACGTGCTCGGCCAGCTCAAGTTCACCGTGCGCCGCAATTACTCCAGCCCGCCGATCCACGGCGGCCAGCTCGTCGCCACCGTGCTCGGCGATCCGACGCTGCGCGATCAGTGGGAAGGCGAACTCGCCGCCATGCGCGAGCGCATCCTGGCGATGCGCCGCGCGCTGCACGACGCACTTGTTGCGAACTCGCCGGGGCGCGACTTCGGCTACCTGTTGAGCCAGCGCGGCATGTTCAGCTACACCGGCCTGACGCCGAGCCAGGTGGACCGGCTGCGCGAGCAGCATGCGGTTTACCTGGTGCGCTCGGGGCGCCTGTGCGTGGCCGGCCTCAACAGCGGCAACGTGCAAGCGGCGGCACAGGCCTTGTCCGAAACGTGAAGACGGCCGGTCCCAGCCTGAAATAGGCAAGCAGCCGGCCCGCCTGAAACAGGCAAGCAGCCTGTCGGGGCAGCCGTTGCGCAGCAAGGCACCCGCGGTCCCGGCCCAGGAAGACGGCCACTCGCCAAAAGCCTGCCGATTGAAGACCGCCGGCCGTGGCCCGGCCTGAGCCACCAACGGTCGAGGCCGGACTCGGGCCGACGCGGAGTTCGATCATCGGACGACCCCGTTGGCGGGGGTGGACGGTCCGCGCAGCGAATTGCGGGACGCCAGTGTGTTGAGCGCCAGGCCGGTGAGCACGAGCGCGGTGGCGCCCAGCTTCCACGGCGGCATGGCCTCGCCGAGCAGCGCTGCCGACGCGGCCATGCCGAACACCGGCACCATCAGCGCCGCCGGGGTGACGGTGGCGGCCGGGTGGCGGCTCAGGAGCCAGTTCCACACGCCGTAGCCGAACAGCGTGTTGCCGAGCGACTGCCAGGCCACGGCGGCCCAGGCGGCCCCGCTGGCTTGCGTGAGGCTGACTACGATCAGCGCCGGGCCTTCGATGAGCAGGCTGAGGAACGCGAGCACCGGCGCGGCGAACACGCTGCTCCAGACCATGAAGCCGAACATGTCGACGCGTCCGGCCGACTTGGCCACCATGTTGGCGCCGGCCCAGCACGCCGCTGCGCCCAGCACGAGCGCCAGGCCGAGGACGGTGACGCTGTCCTGGTCGATGTGGCCGGCGATCAGCGCCATGCCGGCGGCGGCCAGCGCGAGCGCGGCCCCCTGCAGCAGGCGCGGGCGTTCGCCGACGAGCGCCATCGCCAGGCCGATAGTGAAAAACACCTGCGTCTGGATGACCAGCGAAGCCAGGCCCGCCGAGATGTCGGCGCGCAGGGCCACCACCATCAGGCCGAACAGACCCACACCGTGCAGCGCACCGAAGGCCGCGAGCGTTTGCCACGCGACGGCGGGGCGCTTGACGAACAACAGGAAGGGGAATGCCGCGAACGCGAAACGCAGGGTCGTGAACAGCAGCGGCGGCAGTTCGGCCAGGCCCCATTTGATGACGACGAAGTTGGTGCCCCAGACCGCCACCACGGCCAGGGCGAGCAGCAGATGCGTGAGAGGCATCAGTGCAGTCTAGGGCCCGTTCAACTACGGCGATACGCCGCGATCCTCGCGTGAAGGCCCGGCCGCGAGACGCTGCGCACCAGCTCGGCCAGATCGCGGTCCGCATTGCCGGCGTCGGTCAGCGCGAAGAGCGAGCGCAGGCTGGTGGCGTCGAGCTTGCGCGTCGAGTGCATCAGCGCTTCGATGCGGGCTTGCGGATCGACCTCTTCCGACAGCTCGCTCAGCAAGCCGCACTCCAGCGCGGCGTGCGCGTCGAGTTCCTCGTTGTGCAGGAGGATGCGGCGCGCCCGCTCGGCGCCGGCGATGGCGGCCAGCCGCCGGGTGCCGAGGGCGACGCCGAACTGAAAGCCCGGAAACCTGAAGCGCGCGGCCGGCGTGCCGATGCGGATCGCGCACGAACAGGCTATGTCGGCGCCCGCGCCGAAGGCCGCACCGGACACCCGGGCGATGGTCAGGAAGTCGGCCGCGCGCAGCCGCGCCAACACCTGGTCGATGCGCACGAAACGCAACAACAGGGCGCCTTCGCTCTGCTGCTCGTGCGCCGTGAAGTCGAAGCCTGCGCAGAAGTTCTTTCCTTCGCCAGTGATCAGCAGCGCGCGCGTTTCGGCGCCGATCGCGTCGAGGCTCGCGTGGATGCCTTCGACCAGTTCGGCCGACAGCGCGTTGGCCTTGTCGGGACGCTGCAGCTGCAGCGTGCGCAGCCCCTCGGGGGAAGGTGGCGACAGCGTGACGAGTTCGCTCATTTCAACCACTCGCTGCGCACCGCCGCGTTGTGTTCTCCGAGGCGCGGCGGTTGCGCATCGACCCTGAACTCGTAGCCGCTGATCTGCACCGGAAAGCCGATCGCCGGCGTGGTCATGCCGTTGGGCAAGGTCAGCTCCGAGACCCAGCCGCTCTCCTTGACGTGCGGATCGGCCAGGATGTCGGCAAAGTCGTTGATCGGCGCGCAAGGCACGCCGCGGCGGTCGAACTCGGTGAGCCACTCGGCCGCCGAGCGCCGGGCGAAGCAGGGCTGCAGCAAGGCGGCGAGCTCGCGCTGATGGGCCGCGCGCAGGGTCTGTGTCGTGAAGCGCGCGTCATCCTTCAGCGCCATGAGACTCACCGCTTCGCACACCTCGCCCCACAGCTTGTCGTTGCCCGCGGCGATGACGAAGGGCCTGTCGCTCGCCTGGAAGGCCTGGTAGGGCGCGTTGCGCGGGTGCGCCGAGCCGAGCCGCTGCGGCGCGTTGCCGGTGCCGAAGTACTCGCTGATCTGCAGCGCCGAGATGCCGAGCGTGCAGCCGAGCATCGAGCAGTCGATGCGCGCGCCCACGCCCGTGCGCCGCACCTCCATCACCGCGGCGAGGATCGAATAGGCCGCGTACAGGCCGGCGGTGAAATCGGACACCGGCACGCCGCACTTGACCGGCGCGCCGTCGGCTTCGCCGGTCACGCTCATCAGGCCGCTGATGGCTTGCACGGTCACGTCGAAGGCGCCCTTCTTCGCATAGGGGCCCTCCTGGCCGTAGCCGGTGACCGAGCAGTACACGAGTTCCGGGCGCCGCTCGCGCAGCGTCTCGTAACCCAGACCGAGCCGCTGCATCACGCCGGGGCGGAAGTTCTCGATCACGATGTCGGCCACCGCGCACAGCGCCTGCACACGGGCAACGTCCGCCGCCTCCTTGAGGTTCGCCGCGACACTGCGCTTGTTGCGGTTGAGCGAGGCGAAGTTGCCGCTGTACGCCTCGGCGCCCGGCTCGGTGCGCATGAGCGGCGGCCACTGGCGCATGCCGTCGCCGCCGTCGGCGTTCTCGACCTTCACGACATCGGCGCCCAGGTCGGCGAGCAGCATGCCGCAGAACGGCACGGTGACGATCTGCCCGAACTCGAGCACCTTGAGTCCGGCCAGGGGCCGCACGGTTTCAACTGACATGTCCGCTCCTCGAATCAATCGTCTTTCGCTGCGCCACCGGTTTGCGGAGAGGGCGGCTGTCCTTCGTGCCGGCGGATGAGTTCATTGCGCTCAAACCGAAAGGTGGCGCTTCTGAGTTTCCTTGTCGGCCAGCAAGGCCTTCGCGTCTCCCTCGTGCACGACCTGGCCGTTGCTCAGCAGGTAGACGCGATCCGCAAGCGTCAGGCAGGCCTTGACGTTCTGCTCGACGATCACGATGGTCTGGCCCTGCCTGGCGAGCTGCCCCACCACCTCCATCAGGGACTGCACGATGATGGGCGCCAGACCCTCGAAGGGCTCGTCGAGCATGAGCAGCCGCGGCGCCTGCATCAGCGCACGGGCGACCGACAGCATCTGCTGCTCGCCGCCCGAAAGGTGCCGGCCGTTCGACTTGCGGCGTTCGCCCAGCCGCGGGAATATTTCGTAGATCGTGGCGGCTGTGAGCGGCTTGGCGCAGCCCATCGCGGCGAGCACCAGGTTCTCCTCCACGGTCAGCCCGCCGAAGATGCGCCGGTCCTCCGGTACGAGCTGGATACCGATGCGCGCCCGGTTCTCCGGCGAGGCGCCGTGCAGCGCCTGGCCGGCGTATTCAATCTGCCCGGACTTCGCCTCGATCACGCCCATGACGGTCTTGAGCGTCGTCGTCTTGCCCGAGCCGTTGCGGCCCAGCACCGCCACCACCTCGCCTTCGGCGACGTGCAGGTTCACGTCGTGCAGGACGTGCGATTCGCCGTAGCAGGCGTTGAGGTCACGCAGGGCGAGCAGCATCGGTTTCATCTGTCACTCCGAGGGCACGCCGAGGTAGGCGGTGTGCACGGCCGGGTTGTCGCGGATCTCCGCCGGCGGGCCGACGGCGATGTTGCGGCCCATGTGCAGCACCGCCACGCGATCAGCCAGGCCGAACAGCGAGTCCATGTCGTGCTCGACGACCAGCACTGTGCGGCCCGCGCTGGCCGACTTGATGACGCGAACGACCTGCACGCGCTCGTCGGGGCTCAGGCCGGCCAGGGGTTCGTCGAGCAGCAGCACCTCGGGGTGGGTGGCCAGCGCGATGCCGATTTCCAGGCGGCGCTTCTCACCGTACGACAGGTCCGACACCGGGCCGCCGAGGCGGTCGTTCAGACCCATCATCGCGAGCAGCCGGTCGGCTTCCTTCATCAGCTCGCTGTCGGGCCTGATGCGGCTCAGCACGTCGAAGCGGAAGGCGCCGCGCGAGCGCGCCAGCAGCGGCACCAGCAGGTTCTCGCGCAGGCTCAGCTCCGGGTAGACCTGCACGATCTGGTAGCTCTTGCTGATGCCCATGCGGCAGGCCTCGCGCACGCCGATGCCGGTGATGTTCCTGCCGCGAAAGTGCATCTCGCCGCTGGTCGCGGCCATCTCGCCGGTGAGGATGCGAAACAGCGTGCTCTTGCCCGCGCCGTTGGGCCCGATCAGGCCCATGATCTCGCCCTCGCGCACGGACAGGCACACGTCGTCCAGCGCCACCAGCCCGCCGAACTCTTTGCGGATGTGGCGCGCTTCGATGACCGGCACGCCGCCCTTGGCAGCGCTGCGTTCGTCACCGGCCGCACGGCTGCGGCCCGGCACGGCCCGGCCGGCGAAGAACTCGGCGGGTGCCACCGCGGGGGCGAAGGCGGCCAGCTTCTCGCTCGCGGCCAGGGCGAGGCTGGCCGCGGCCAGGCGGCGCCTGTAGAAGAAGTGCTGGATCTCGCCCACGATGCCGCGCCGCATCGTCGTGATCGCCAGAATGAAGAGGGCGCCGAGGATCAGCTTCCACATGCCGCCGATGCCCGGGATCTGCTGGAGGATGTCGCGCAGGTAGATCCACAGCGCCGCGCCGACCAGCGGGCCGATCAGCGTGCGCATGCCGCCGACCACGGTCTGCATCACGACCTGCCCCGAGGTGTCGAACGCGAAGGC
>NZ_JACDCW010000116.1 GCF_013817345.1 Methylibium sp. | reverse complement strand
ACACGTCCGTGGCGGCGCTGGCGTTGGCGTTCGCCGGCACGTTGCGCAGCAGATTGCACGAGCCGGCCGAAGCGCCGGTGATCGCCTGGCAGGTCGCGCTGGTGCCGCCGATGATCTCTCGCTCGCGATAGCTATGCGTCGCGCCGTCGTGCACGAACTGTTCGATCTTGTTCGCATACGCATTGAAGTAGGCCGGGTTCGAGGCCAGGCCGGGCTGCTTGGGCACCGCTTCGTCGCTTTGCTCCTGCAGCACCACCTTGCCCCACTGGCGCGACGCGATGTTGCCGCGCAGATCCCAGTCCGCCGGATTCAGGTTGAGGAAGTGGCCGCGCAGCGAAGCCGCGTTGCGGGTGGACAGCGCCACGTCGTAGTCCAGCCCCGCCTGCACCGTGAACTGCTTGAAGATGCCTGGCACTCCGCCCCACGGGTGCGGCTCGAAAACGTTGCTGCCGGTGGCGTTGGCCTGCCACATCGCATTCGTCAGGTCGGTGACGTTCGCGGTGTTGTAGCTCATCACCGGATCGTTGCGCCCGAAGGTGTAGCTGTTGCCGACGAAGAGGATGGACACCGGTTCCGCATGCACGGCAGGAACGCACGCCATCCCGGCGAGCACCAGAGCGAATAGCTTGTTCATTGCGCAGTCTCCTTCTTAAAAGCCCGCTTGTCCGCGACGGTTCACGGTCTCTCGCGTGCGGGAACGCGAGTCTCCAACGCGGGTGCAACGTATTCCGGCAGGAAGCGGCACCCGACGCCGAACTCCCCTTCGAACGCCGGGCATTGCTGCGCGATGCCGGTTGCACTCGGCTTGACACCCTCGTCCACCCATTGCAGCAGGGCGGCCAGCAGCGTCGCATAGGTCGGATCGCTGAGGTAGCTGTGGACGGCATGGTCCGTGAAGGTCTGAACCAGCCGGTCCGCGCTGCCGCCGCTCTGCATGATGGTCTTGAAGTAGGCGTCGAGCTCGACGAAGGCAGTCGGGTCGCCAGTCCCCTTCACGCTGAGCACCGGCACGGGAATGCGGCCGGTCGGGTCAGTGTCTTGCGCGAAGCGCTCGACCGCCTGCGCGTCGGCCGCGTAGCGCTGCACGCCGGCGTTGAGCGCTGCGTCGTCGGGCGAGCCGGTGTACTGCGCGCCGATGTTGCCGAAGGGGCTGGCTCCTCCCGTTCGCTCCTGCACGACATCCTGGAAATGGAAGGTGCCCCAGTTGAGATGCGCCTGGATCGAGCTTTCCGGGACGCGGATCACGTTCACGATGGTCTCGACCTTGGCCTGCTGCTCGGCGGTCCGCTGGTCCGCCGGCTTGTCCAGGCCCAGGCATTCAGCGGTGCGGGCGGCCAAATCCGCCCTTGTCATGGAAGAGTCCGCCGGCAGCCCGATCGACAGCGCATAGCTCGCTTCGTTCGGCCGCGGATGGTTGTTGCACAGGTACTGGTACACCACGCGCAGGTCCAGCCGGAAGTCGTAGGAGCGGGTGCCTCCCGCAAGCACACCGCTCGTCAGAAGCACGGCGTCGTAGGGCTGTGAGCCGGTGCTCTCCTCGGTGAACATTTCTGCCCCTTTGGCTGCCACGCCGGCACCCCAGGATTGACCGTGCAGGATCGTGCGCCGCGGCGAGGCGACGTGCTCTTCGAAGATCTGGCGCAGGCGCTCTGTGTCTTCGGCCGCGGCGCTGACTTCGACGCCGCCCTGCCGGAAGGTGGAGCCGGCCCAGGCATAACCCGCCTCCACCATCACCGCCCAGCGCGTCAGGTCGTCGGCCGAGCGATCCGGCGTCGGCGCATCGAGACTCGGGCCGCCGTGGGCGTGCAGCACGAGGTTGCCGTTCCATTCGTTCGGCATCGCGATCAGGTAGTAGGCGCCTTCGGAATCCTGGCCGGCGAGGCAGCTCGCGATGGCGGTCACGGCTTCGGGGCAGGCTGCAGCGGTGGGGGCTGCCTCTTGCAGGTCGTCGTCATCGCCGCCGCCGCAGGCGCCGAGCATCAGGGTCAGGGCAGCAGCCGCAATGAGGGGTGAGCTGATGATGCGCATCGAGGGTGTCTCCTGGTGTTATCGAAATCGTGTCGGCATCGTCGCTACCGTCAGTCCATATGTCCAATACGATTGAAATCCCACGTTGATACCATCCACGTATGGAGATTCGCCATCTGCGCTACTTCCTGGCCGTCGCCGACGCGGGCCACATGACGCGCGCCGCCGTGCAACTGGGCATTCAGCAGCCGCCGCTGAGCCAGCAGATCAAGGCCCTGGAGTCGGAGCTCGGCATCGCGCTGTTCCGGCGCCACCCGAAGGGCGTCAGCCTCACCGACGCGGGCCGGCTCCTGCAGGTCGAATCGGCACGCCTTCTGCGCGACTTCTCCGCGCTGCAGGAGCGCATGCACTCGCTGGCCGACGGCAAGCGCGGCCTGCTCTCGATCGGCTTCACCAGCTCGGCGGCGGCGCACGAGTTCACGCCCCACGCATTGCGCGAATGCCGCGGCCAGCACCCGGACATCGGGCTGGAGCTGAGCGAGAACAACGCAGCCGAGATCACGGAAGCGGTGGCCAGCGGCCGCCTGCACTGCGGACTGCTGCGCGTGCCGGTGTCGCGTCCGGCGGAGCTGACCTTCGAGACGCTGCTGCACGAGGCGGCGGTCGTCGCCCTGCCGATCGATCATCGCCTCGCAAGAAAGCGCAAGGACGGCCGGCCGCGACCGGTGGCCGTGAAGGACCTGCACGAGGAGCCGATCATCCTGGTGCGGCGCCCCGGCGCGCCGGGCCTGTACGCCAATCTGCTGGCGCTTTGTGATGAGCACGGCGTACGTCCACGCGTCGTGGCGGAGGTGAGCCGGATGCTGACCAACCTCAACCTCGTCGCCGCGGGCGCGGGCATTTCGGTGGTGCCGTCTTCCATGCAGGGCTCGCATCCACATGCCATCGTCTATTGCCCGCTCGAGGCGGGCGCAAAGCTCGACGTCCCGCTGACGCTCGCCTACCGGAGCGCCGACAACATCGGGCCGACCGGCACGTTCACCGCGCTGCTGCGGCAGCTCGCACGCAGGCGGTATGCGGGTCGCCGAGCGCAGACTTGATCCATGGCGCAAACGTTCAGCCCGGCACGGCCGCCGTCTCGCCGCAGCTTTCTCGCAGTGGCGGCAGGAATGGCGGGATGCGCGCTCGCGAGCCGCGCATTCGCGTGGCCGCAGCAGCCGATACGCATCCTGGTCGCCTATCCCCCGGGCGGCCTGAGCGACGAGATCGCGCGTTCCATTGCGAGGCAACTGTCAGCGCAGCTCGACAACGCCGTCGTGGTCCAGAACCGGGCCGGCGCCGGCGGCACCATCGCCATGGGGGCACTGGCCCGGTCGCCGCCGGACGGCCACACGCTGTGCTTTTCGGCCATCAGCCCGCTGGTGCTGTCGCCTTTGCTGGGCCCGGTGAGCTACGACCCGCAACGCGACATCGCCGCGGTGATCAGCGTGATGGTCACGCCCGTGCTGGTCATCGGCACGCCGGCGTTCACCGGAACGGATTTCGCCGACCTGCTGGCGCAGGCGAAGGCGCGGCCGGGCGCCCTGCGCTGGGCAACGTCGGGCCGCGGGACGCTGGGCCACATCGTCGCGAAGCTGGTTGCCTTGCACGGCGGCATCCGGATCACGCACATCCCCTACAAGGGCGGCGGCCCACAACTGACGGATGCCCTGGGCGGACAGTTCGAGCTGCTGTCCACGAACGTGGCGCCCTTGCAGTTGCGGCATGTGGCAAGGGGCAGATTCAAGCCGCTGGCGGTCGGAGCACCGTCGCGCCTGGCGGTGTTGCCCGAGGTACCCACCCTGGCCGAACTCGGCTTTCCCGAGGCCAACCTGACGTCGGTCTTCGGCTTGTTCGCACCCGCCGCGACGCCGGACGCGGTGTTGACGACGCTCAACGCCGAGCTCGACCGGATCGTGGCGCAACCGCAGATCCGCGGTCGCCTGCTGGCCGCCAACAACGTGCCCACGGGCGGCAGCCGGGAAGACTTCTCTCGGCTGATCGCCGAACAGTCACGCTCGTTTCGGCGTCTTTTCGAGAGCGACAAGCCGGACCGCTGAAGCGCGGCGAGATTCGGTGCGCCGAAGTCGCAGCCGCGCTCCGTGCGACAGCCTGCCGCCTTGGCACGATTCGCCGAAAACGGTATAAACCGTATATATCGTTAACGGAGAATTTCCGCATGGCCACTCGCAAGACTTCCTCCCCTGCGGCAGCACGCAAGCAACCTGCTGCCAACCCGGCCGGTACCCGGGCAGCCGCCCGCGCCGCCAAGGCGGCTCCGCAAGCCAAGCCCGTTGCATCGGCGAAGGCGGCAGCGACCGGGACAAAAACAGCGACCGGGCGCAAGAGCACCGACACCGCCAAGCCCAAGAACAAGCTGGTGCGTGACAGTTTCACCATTCCCAAGACCGAGTACCAGGCGCTCGGCGAGCTCAAGCAGCGCGCCGCCAAGCTGGAACGCCCGGCCAAGAAAAGCGAACTGCTGCGGGCCGGCATCAGCGCATTGATCGCCCTCGGCGACAAAGCCCTGGTTGCCGCTCTGGCCCGCGTTCCCAGCCTCAAGACCGGGCGACCCAAGCGAGACGACGTGCCGAAAGCCTGAGCAGCGGCGGCGGGCGGCCGGCGCCGTCCGCTCGCTCGCCGCAGGGCAAGGTGCGCGGCGCCCTGGATGTGCCACGCAAGGCCCTGGTCGCGCCGGTCCGTCAAAGGCGCGACACGCAAGCTCGCAGGCCGCGGAACACCGCCCCTACGCGCTCTGGATCGGCACGATGTTGTCGGTGCCCGGTGCGCCGAAAGCCTGCTCGCGCAGCAGCGCCAACTGGTCGCGAACGCGAGCGGCCTTCTCGAACTCCAGCCCGCGGGCGTGCTCGAGCATCTGCTTTTCCAGCAGCTTGATGCGCTTGCCGAGATCCTTCTCGCTCATCGACTCGATTTCGGCCGCAGCCTGCGCGGCCTTCAGGTCGTCGCCGCGGCTCTTCTCCGAATACACGCCGTCGATCAGGTCGCGGATCTCCTTGGTGATGCTGCGCGGCGTGATGCCGTGCTCGGCATTGAAGGCCACCTGCTTGGCACGCCGGCGCTCGGTCTCGCCGATGGCGCTCTTCATCGACTCGGTGATGCGGTCGGCATAGAGGATCGCGCGGCCGTTGAGGTTGCGAGCCGCGCGGCCGATGGTCTGGATGAGCGAGCGGCCCGAGCGCAGGAAGCCTTCCTTGTCGGCGTCGAGGATCGCGACGAGCGAGACCTCGGGAATGTCGAGCCCCTCGCGCAGCAGGTTGATGCCGACCAGCACGTCGAAGCTGCCCAGCCGCAGGTCGCGCAGGATTTCCACGCGCTCGACCGTGTCGATGTCCGAGTGGAGGTAGCGCACCTTCACGCCGTTGTCCGCGAGGTAGTCGGTGAGCTGCTCGGCCATGCGCTTGGTGAGCGTGGTGATGAGCACGCGCTCGCTCACCTCCACCCGAATGCCGATCTCCTGCAGCACGTCATCGACTTGCGTCGTCGCCGGCCGCACTTCGACCTGGGGATCGACCAGGCCGGTCGGCCGCACCAGTTGCTCGACCACCTGGCCGGCGTGCTCCTGCTCGTACGCAGCCGGCGTGGCGGAGACGAACACCACCTGGCGCATCTTGCGTTCGAACTCCTCGAACTTGAGCGGCCGGTTGTCCATGGCCGAGGGCAGCCGGAAGCCGTACTCGACGAGCGTCTGCTTGCGCGCCCGGTCGCCGTTGTACATGCCGCCGAACTGGCCGATCAGCACGTGGCTCTCGTCGAGGAACATCATCGCGTCCTTGGGCAGGTAGTCCACCAGCGTCGGTGGCGGCTCGCCGGGCGCGGCGCCGGAGAGATGCCGCGTGTAGTTCTCGATGCCCTTGCAGTGGCCGATCTCGCTGAGCATTTCCAGGTCGAAGCGCGTGCGCTGCTCGATGCGCTGCGCCTCGACCAGCTTGCCGGCGGCAACGAACTCGGCCAGGCGCCCGCGCAACTCTTCCTTGATGCCCTCGATCCCGTTCAGCACATGTTCGCGCGGCGTGACGTAGTGGCTGGCCGGGTAGACCACGAAGCGCGGCACCTTCTGGCGGATGCGGCCGGTGAGCGGGTCGAACAGCGAGAGCGTCTCGATCTCGTCGTCGAACAACTCGAAGCGCACGGCGAGTTCCGAGTGCTCGGCCGGAAACACGTCGATCGTGTCGCCCCGCACGCGAAAGGTGCCGCGCGAAAAATCGGTCTCGTTGCGCTTGTATTGCATGCGAATCAGGTGCGCGATCAGGTCGCGCTGGCCGACCTTGTCGCCCACGCGCGCGATCAGCCGCATCTGCGTGTAGTCCTCCGGCTTGCCGATGCCGTAGATGGCGCTGACCGAGGCCACGATCACCACGTCGCGCCGCTCCAGCACGCTCTTGGTGGCCGACAGGCGCATTTGCTCGATGTGCTCGTTGATCGCGCTGTCCTTCTCGATGAACAGGTCGCGCTGCGGCACGTAGGCCTCGGGCTGGTAGTAGTCGTAGTAGCTGACGAAGTACTCGACCGCGTTCTTGGGAAAGAACTCGCGGAACTCGCTGTAGAGCTGCGCGGCCAGGGTCTTGTTGGGCGCGAACACGATCGCCGGGCGGCCTAGCCGCGCGATCACGTTGGCCATGGTGAAGGTCTTGCCGGAGCCGGTGACGCCGAGCAGGGTCTGGAACACCTCGCCGTCGCGCACGCCTTCGACCAGCTTCGTGATCGCCTCCGGCTGGTCGCCGGCCGGCGGGTAGGGCATGTAGAGCTGGAAAGGCGAGTCGGGAAAGCTGATGAACTCGCCGCTCGGCAATGGCTCGAGGGCCTCGGGTGCAAGGCTCAGCGCGTCGGTGGGAACAGTCATGGTGACTAGAATTCGGGTTGTCCCGGAGCAGGGCAATCCGCCAGCGTAGCGGAATCGCCAAGCCCCTGTCACCACCCGCCACCGCAACCCGCCGAGCCTGCCATGTCCGCCCTCTTTTCCGCCGTCGAAATGGCCCCCCGCGACCCGATCCTGGGCCTCAACGAGCAGTTCAACGCCGATCCGAACCCGGCCAAGGTCAACCTGGGCATCGGCGTGTATTTCGACGAGAACGGCAAGCTGCCGCTGCTGGCCTGCGTGGCGGCAGCCGAAGCGCAGATCGCCGCCGCGCCCAAGCCGCACGGCTATCTGCCGATCGACGGGATCGCCGCCTACGACAAGGCCGTGCAGGGGTTGGTGTTCGGCAACGAGGCCGTGGCCAGCGGGCGCATCGCCACCATTCAGGGCCTGGGCGGCACGGGGGGCCTGAAGGTCGGCGCCGACTTCCTCAAGAAGTTGCGCCCCGAAGCGAAGGTGCTCATCAGCGACCCGAGCTGGGAGAACCACCGCGCGCTCTTCAACAACGCGGGCTTTGCGGTCGAGACCTATCCGTACTACGACGCCGCCAGGCGCGGCATCGACTTCGAGGGCATGCTGGGCGCATTGAACGCCGCGCCGGCCGGCACGATCGTGGTGCTGCACGCCTGCTGCCACAACCCGACCGGCTACGACCTCGGCCCCGCGCAATGGGCGCAGGTGATCGACGCGGTCAAGGCGCGCGACCTGGTGCCCTTCCTCGATCTGGCCTATCAGGGCTTCGGCGAAGGCATCGTCGAGGACGGCGCGGTGATCCAGCAGTTCCTCGCCTCGGGCCTCGATTTCTTCGTTTCCACCAGTTGCAGCAAGAGCTTTTCGCTCTATGGCGAGCGCGTCGGTGCGCTCAGCGTCGTGTGCGCCAGCAAGGACGAGGCGGGGCGCGTGCTGAGCCAGCTCAAGACCCTCATCCGCACCAACTATTCCAACCCACCCACCCACGGCGCTTCGATCGTGGCGGCGGTGCTCACGACGCCGGCGCTGCGCGCGCAATGGGAAGAAGAACTGGCCGGCATGCGCGTGCGCATCAAGGCGATGCGCGTGGCGCTGGTCGAAAAGCTGCAGGCCGCCGGCGTGCGCGGCGACCTCGGCTACATCACCGAGCAGCAGGGCATGTTCAGCTACTCGGGCCTGAGCACGCCGCAGATGCAGCGGCTGCGCAGCGAGTTCGGCATCTATGGCCTCGATTCCGGGCGCATCTGCGTGGCGGCGATCAACCACGGCAACCTCGACGCTGTCGCCAAGGCCATTGCCGCGGTGATGTGAGGCGGCGGTGTCGGGCCGGTGAGGACGGTGGTCGGGTGCGAGGCCCGCCGCGCCCTGGAGGGCTCCTGCACCGCCTCCCGGCGGCAACCGAGCCCTGATCCTTGCCGCTCGCACGGCGCATTTGCATTTCTTTGCAAGGGTCAGGTGGCACGCTTCGCCACGCAATGGGGTCTGATGCGTTATAGCTCTGTCGTCGTGGCAAGCGACGCGAGGTGAACGCATGAACAAGACCCCGAACTGGACCGTTGCAGTGGCCGCTCTGGCCGCGCTGTGTGCCGTGCTGCTGGCAGCCACGATGCCGGCCTGGGCGCAGGAACAAGGCGATGCGGTGGCCGATCCGCCGGGTCGCGTAGGGAGGATCAGTGCAATGGTGGGCGCGGTCGACATCTCGCGCCAGGCCGGCGCGCCGTGGGAGCGGGCGCAGATCAACCAGCCCGTCACAGGACAGACGGCCCTGCGGGCGCCGTCCGGCAGTCAGGCCGAGGTGCGCATCGGCTCGACCTCCGTTCGGCTCGACGCCGACACCCAGGCAGTGTTCTCCCAGCTCGACGACCACGGCATCGCGATCGACGTGGCCCAGGGCACCGTCCGGGTGCGCGTGCGCAATCTGCCGACGGGCGATGCCTTCAGCCTGTCTGCCGACGCCGTGCGCGCCGAAGCGCAGGGCCCCGGCGACTACCGCGTCAACTACGACCCCGATATTCGCGCCTACACGCTGCGCGCCCTGGCCGGCGAACTGCGGGTGGTGACACCGACCAACAGCTACAACCTCGAGGCGGGCCAGGAAAGCCTCGTGGAAGACGGCGGCCAAAGCGTGCAACTCCACGCCATGGGCGAGCGCGACGACTTCGACGCCTGGGCCGAGGCGCGCGACGGTCAGCAGGACTCGCTGACCGCGGCCCGCTACGTCTCACCCGAGACCACCGGCATCGAGGCGCTCGACGAGCACGGCCGCTGGAACGTGACGGATGACTACGGCCCGGTCTGGTACCCGCGCACCGTGCCTTCCGGCTGGGCGCCCTACCGCTACGGCCACTGGGCCCACGTGCACCCCTGGGGCTGGACCTGGGTCGACGACGCGCCCTGGGGCTTCGCGCCCTTCCACTACGGCCGCTGGGCCATGATCGACAGCCGCTGGGGCTGGGTGCCGGGGCCGATCGTGGCGCGGCCGGTGTGGTCGCCAGCGCTGGTCGGCTACGTGGGCGGCTACTCGGGCGGCGTGAGCGTTTCGATCGGCATCGGTTCGCCGGTCGGCTGGTTCCCGCTCGGGCCGCACGAGATCTATCACCCGCCTTTCCGCTATTCGCAGCGCTACTGGGACCACGTGAACTGGCGCCACAAGCACCGGGACCATCGCGACCATCGCGACCATCGGGACGGCAAGCGGCGGCATGACGACGACTGGCGCCACGACCGTGGCCGCGATCGCGACGGCCATGACGACCGCGACGACCGCCGCATGAAGCACCACACGACGCCCGGCTACCGCTACGCGAAGCGGGCGGACGCCTTGACCGTCGTGCGCGCCGACGACTTCCGCGGCTCGCGTTCGGTGGCCAACGAGCGCCTGCGGCTCGACGCCGGCCAGATCGCGCAACTCGCGCCGATGGCCCCCGGGGTGCGCCTGCCGACCGTGCTGCCCAAGCTGGGCAGCAATGCAGCGGCCGGCGGCGGGCCGGTTTCACCCGTACTTCGGCTACCGGCCACTCCGCGGCGCGAGCGCGCCGAGTCGCCGCGGCGCGACGGCGGCGGCGCAGGCGGCACGCTCGACCGCGAGCGCAACGACGAGCAGCCACGCAAGGAGTGGCGCCGCGAACCGCAGGACCGCGAAGCCGGCGCCGGCGATCACCGGCGCATGGTCGTGCAACCGCCCTCTTCCGTCGGCGACCCGCGCCTCGGCCGTGGCGAGGGCGGCGAACGCCGTGCGCGCGGCGACGGTGGCGAGCGCCGCGACCGAGGCGACTGGAGCGACCGTCAGACGCCAGCGGAACGCGCCGCCCGCAGTGATCGCGACTCGCGGCTGCAGCCGGTGCCGGGCTTGGCGCCCACTGTCACGCCCCTTCCGGGCCGTGCCGCGATCGGAGCTCCGCGGCCGGCCGCCCCGCCCCGGATCGCGCAGCCGCCGCTCGGCGCCGGTCGGCCGACGGCCACACAGCGTTCACTCACCCCCGTTCCCTCGCCGTCAAGCCGGCCATCTCCGGCGCTGACACCCCGCCGCGAAACCCCGCAGCGGCGAGCGGTGATGCCCGTGCCGGAGCGGCGGATGCAGGCGCCGCACACGCCCCGGAGCGTCGAGCGGCGGCGAATGGAACGCCCGCCGGCGGCGCCGAGCTCGATCGGCGCGCCGCCCCCGCCCCCGCGCATGCGGATCGCGCCGCCGTCCCGAACTTCGGCCCCCCGGCTGACGGCCCCGAC
>NZ_JACDCW010000199.1 GCF_013817345.1 Methylibium sp. | reverse complement strand
TTCGTGAACAAGACCGAACTGATCGAACACATTGCCAAGCAGGCCGACATCTCCAAGGCCGCGGCCACGCGCGCGCTCGAAGCCTTGATCGGCGGCGTGCGCACCACGCTCAAGAAGGGGGGCAGCGTGTCGCTCGTCGGCTTCGGTACCTTTGCAGTGACCAAACGGGCCGCGCGCAGCGGCCGCAACCCGCGCACCGGCGACTCGATCAAGATCAAGGCCGCGAAGGTGCCGAAGTTCCGGCCCGGCAAGGCGTTGAAGGAAGCGCTCAACTGATGGCGATCGGGTGCTTAGCTCAGTCGGTAGAGCGGCGCCCTTACAAGGCGTAGGTCGGCGGTTCGAGCCCGTCAGCACCCACCACGCATTTCCCGATCCCCTGGTCACCGACGCTGCCGAGCGCTTCGATAGAATCTCGGCCTTGTCAGGTGCACCGCAGACTGCGGCACCGACCGCCGGTCCCCAGCAAAGGCGAACCTCGGTTCGCCTTTGTCGCATGTGGCCACTGCCCACCGTTTTCTCCGAGGCCGTCCGATGTTCGAGTTGATCCGCAACAACACCAAGGCGTTGATGTTCGTGCTGGTGGTGTTGATCATTCCCTCCTTCGTATTCCTCGGCGTGGAGGGCTACAGCGGCTTTTCCGAAGGCAACGTCGAGGTGGCCGAGGTGGCAGGGCAGCCGATCACGCAGGCCCAGTGGGATGCGGCCCACCGCGCCCAGATCGAGCGCATGCGCTCCCAGGCGCCCGACATCGACGTCGGCTTGCTCGACACGCCGCAAATGAAGCAGCAAACGCTCGAAGGCCTGGTGCGCGAGCGCGTCGTGCGCGTCGCCGCCAGCGACTTGCACCTGGGCGTCAGCGACGAACGGCTGCAGCGGATTTTCGTGAACGACCCTCAGTTCGCCTTCCTGCGCAAGCCGGACGGCAGCATCGACACCGACCTGTTGAATGCGCAAGGCCTCAGCGCCGAGCAATTCGCGCAACAGCTGCGCCAGGACGTGGCCATGCGCCAAGTGCTGCTCGGCGTGTCCGACACCGCGCTCGGCGCCAGCACGCCGACCAGCACGGCGCTCGACGCGCTGCTGCAGCGGCGCGAGGTGCGCATCGCCCGCTTCGAAGCCAAGAACTATTTCGATCAGGTCAAGCCGACCGAGGCCGAGATCGCCGCCTACTACAACGATCCTGCGCGCGCCGATGCGTTCATGGCGCCCGAGAGCGCCAAGGTCGAGTACGTGGTGCTCGACCTCGACGCACTGGCGCAGGACATTGCGGTCAGCGAAGAGGAACTGCGCAAGTACTACGCCGAGAACGCCGGGCGCTTCAGCACGCCCGAGGAGCGCCGCGCGAGCCACATCCTCATCAAGGCGGGGCGCGAAGCGCCTGCCGCCGAGCGCGAGAAGGCCCGGGCCGAGGCCGCCGCGTTGCAAGCCGAGGCGAAGAAGAATCCCGATGGCTTCGCGGAGCTGGCGAAGAAGAACTCGGACGATCCCGGTTCGGCCGCGCAGGGCGGCGACCTCGACTTCTTCGCTCGCGGCGCGATGACCCAGCCCTTCGAGGAGGCCGCCTTCGCCATGAAGACTGGCGAGATCAGCGACGTGGTCGAGAGCGATTTCGGCTACCACGTGATCAAGCTCACCGGCGTGCGCGGTGGCGGCAAGAAGAGCTTCGAGGAAGCACGCGCGGAGATCGAAGCCGAGGTGAAGCAGCAGCTTGCGCAGCAGAAGTTCGCGGAGGCCGCGGAGACGTTCAGCAACGTGGTCTACGAGCAGTCCGACAGCCTCCAGCCAGCAGCCGAAAAACTCGGCTTGAAGGTGCGATCGGCCGAAGGCATCACACGCACGCCGGGCCAAGGGGCTGATGGCGCGCTTGCCAGCCAGAATTTTCTGACGGCGCTCTTCAGTGACGATGCGCTGCGCAACAAGCGCAACACCGAGGCGGTGGAGACCGGCCCGAACCAACTGACTTCGGGCCGCGTGGTCGAGCACACGCCGGCGCGCAAGTTGCCGCTCGATGCCGTCAAGGACCAGGTCCGCCAGCAACTCGTGGAAGAACGTTCAGCCGCGCTGGCGCGCAAGGAAGGCGAGGCGAAGCTTGCGGCCTGGAAGGGCGGCGCGCCGGCCGAAGCCTTCGAGCCGGCAATCACGGTCTCGCGCGAACAATCACGAACGTTGCCGCGCTCTCTCATCGAAGCCGTAATGTCAGCCCCGGCGAACTCGCTGCCAGCCTGGACCGGTGTGGACTTCGGCGACCAGGGCTATGCAGTGGTGCGCATCGACAAGCTGCTGCCGCGCGATCCTTCCCAAGAGGACCGACAACAGTTGCAGCAGCAGTATGCGCAGCTATGGGGTGCGGCCGAAGCCGAGGCGTATTACGCCGCGCTGCGCAAGCGCTACAAGGCAGAGGTCACGGGTCCGGGTACTGCGTCCGGCAACGTGCCGTAAGCGGTTTTCATGCCGGCGCCACGGATCGTGCGTGGCTATAATCTTTCCCCTGTGGTGGCTGTAGCTCAGTTGGTAGAGTCCAGGATTGTGATTCCTGTTGTCGTGGGTTCGAGCCCCATCAGCCACCCCACCCGAAGCCGTTGATCTCCAACGGCTTTTTTCATGCCCGCTCGGC
>NZ_JACDCW010000022.1 GCF_013817345.1 Methylibium sp. | reverse complement strand
AGATGTTGAAGGTGTGCGCGGCATCGCCGCCGGTGCCGCACAGGTCGACCAGGTGCGTCTTGTCTTCCACCGGCACGGGCGTCGCGAACTCGCGCATCACCTGGGCAGCGGCGGCGATCTCGCCGATGGTTTCCTTCTTCACCCGCAGTCCGACCATCAGCGCGCTGATCATCACCGGCGACATCTCGCCGCTCATGATGCGGCGCATCAGGTGCAGCATCTCGTCGTGGAAGATCTCGCGGTGCTCGATCGTGCGCTGCAGCGCGGCGCTGTCGGTGATGGGCATGGTGCGAACCTCTTCGTCAGTCAGTGCGTGTGGTCGAGAAAGTTCTTCAGCATCGCGTGGCCGTGCTCGGTCAGGATCGATTCCGGATGGAACTGCACGCCTTCGATCGCCAGGGCCTTGTGGCGCACCCCCATGATTTCACCGTCTTCGGTGGTCGCGCTCACATCCAGCTCGGCTGGCAAGGTTTCGCGCTCAATGGCCAGCGAGTGATAGCGGATCACGTCGAAGCGCTCGGGCAGCGTGCTGAACACGCCCTTGCCGTCGGTGGTGATCTGGCTGGCCTTGCCGTGCATCTGCACCCGCGCGCGAATGATGCGACCGCCGAGCGCGGCACCGATCGCCTGGTGGCCGAGGCACACGCCCAGGATCGGCAGCTTGCCGGCGAAATGGCGGATCGCCTCGACGCAGATGCCTGCCTCGGCCGGCGAGCAGGGCCCGGGCGAGATCACAAGGCGGTCCGGATGCAGCGCCTCGATGCCGGCTACGTCGATCTCGTCGTTGCGCAGCACCTTCACCTCCTCGCCCAGCTCGCAGAAGTACTGCACCAGGTTGTAGGTGAAGCTGTCGTAGTTGTCGATCATCAGCAACATGTCAGAACCCCTCTTCGACCAGCTCTGCCGCTCGCAATACGGCCCTCGCCTTTGCCTCGGTTTCCTTCCACTCCAGCTCGGGCACCGAATCAGCCACTACGCCGGCCGCCGCCTGCACATAAAGCACGTTGTCCTTGACGATGCCCGTGCGGATGGCGATGGCGACATCCATGTCGCCGGCGAAGCTGATGTAGCCGCAGGCGCCGCCGTAGATGCCGCGCTGAACCGGCTCGAGCTCGTCGATGATTTCCATGGCGCGGATTTTCGGCGCTCCCGAAAGCGTGCCGGCCGGGAAGGTCGCGCGCAGCACGTCCATGTTGGTGGTGCCTGGCTTCAGCAGGCCCTCGACATTGCTGACGATGTGCATCACGTGCGAATAGCGCTCGACCGCGAAGGCCTCGGTCACCTTCACCGAGCCGGTCTGCGCGATGCGGCCGATGTCGTTGCGGGCCAGGTCGATCAGCATCAGGTGCTCGGCACGCTCCTTCGGATCGGCGAGGAGCTCGAGTTCGGCGGCGCGGTCCTGCTCGGGCGTGGCGGCGCGCGGCCGGGTGCCGGCGAGCGGGCGGATGGTGAGCTTCTCGCCCGTCTTGTCGCCATCTTGCACGTGCTCGTGCCGCACGAGGATTTCGGGCGACGCGCCGACGATCTGGAACTCGCCCAGGTCGTAAAAGTACATGTACGGCGACGGGTTCAGCGAGCGCAGCGCGCGGTACAGCGACAGCGGGCTTTCGGTGTAGCGCTTGCTGAGGCGCTGGCCGAGCACCACCTGCATGCAGTCGCCCGCGGCGATGTACTCCTTGCAGCGCACGACCGCCGCCTCGAAGTCGGCCTTGGCGAACTCGCGCTCTACCGCATGCGAAGGACTGCGCCGGACCGCCGGTGCACTGACGCTGTAGCGCAGCTGGTCGCTCAATTCGGCCAGCCGCCGCTTGGCCTTGAAATAGGCTTCGGGCTGGCCGGGATCGGCATAGACGATGAGGTAAAGACGCCCCGACAGGTTGTCGATGACCGCCAGCTCTTCGGTCTGCAGCAAGAGGATGTCGGGCGTGCCGATGCCGCCTTCCTTGTGCACGGCCGCCAATTTCGGCTCCATGCAGCGCACGGCCTCGTAGCCGAAGTAGCCGGCCAGCCCGCCGCAAAAGCGTGGCAGGCCGGGCCGCAGGGCGACCTTGAAGCGGCGCTGGTAGCTTTCGATGAAATCGAGCGGATTGCCCTCGTGCGTCTCGACCACCCTGCCGTCGGTGACGACCTCGCACCGCATGCCGGTGGCGCGCAGCAGCGTGCGGGCGGGCAAGCCGATGAACGAATAGCGCCCGAAGCGCTCGCCGCCCACCACGGATTCGAGGAGAAAGCTCAAACGTCGGCCACCGGCCAATTTGAGATAGAGCGAGAGCGGCGTTTCCAGATCGGCGAAGGCCTCGCCGATCAACGGAATGCGGTTGTGGCCCTGCTCGGCAAGGCTCTTGAATTCCAGTTCAGTGATCACGTCGGGGCCCTCCGCGGCCCGGCGCACTCGCTTCGAGGAAGCGTTGCGTCATGCGGTGTTCGCAAGCAAGGCGGCGGTCAGAACCGCGCGCCAGCGTGAGCCCCAGCAGCGGCGCTGATGCGCGCGGGCTTCGGCTCAGTCGGCCCGGCGACGCCAGGGCCAGGCTCCCCGGTCGTGGGACCCCTTGGTTTGCTTGCGCGACATGAACATGCCGCAAAGTCTAGCAGCAGGGCCGACGGTCGTTACGCCGCCAACCGCGCGCGCATCGCGTCGATAACGCCCTTGTAATCGGGCTGACCGAAGATCGCGCTGCCCGCCACGAAGGTATCGGCCCCGGCGTCGGCGGCGGCGCGGATGTTGTCGGTCTTGATGCCGCCGTCGACTTCCAGGCGAATGTCGCGCCCGCTCTGTTCGATGAGCCGGCGCACGCGCTCGAGTTTCCTCAGCGTACTGAGGATGAAGCTCTGGCCGCCGAAGCCCGGGTTCACGCTCATGAGCAAGATGAGATCGAGCTTGTCGCAGTCCTCGCCCAGCACCCACTCCAGCACATCGAGCGGCGCGGCCGGGTTGAAGACCAGTCCCGCTTGGCAGCCCTCGGCCTTGATGAGTTGCAGCGTGCGGTCCACGTGCGCACTGGCGTCCGGGTGAAAACTCACCAGGTCGGCGCCCGCGCGGGCGAAGGCCTGCGCCAACGCATCCACAGGCTTGACCATCAAGTGCACGTCGATCGGCACGCGCGCGCCGTCCGCGGTGACGGCGTGCTTTCTCAGGGCCTCGCAAACCATCGGCCCGAAGGTCAGATTGGGCACGTAATGGTTGTCCATCACGTCGAAGTGAATCCAGTCGGCGCCGGCTGCGATGACGCTCTTGACCTCCTCGCCCAAGCGCGCGAAATCGGCCGAGAGCAGGCTCGGGGCAATGCGAAAGGAGGACGAATTGCGCATGATCGCGGTGCGTGGGGCAGGACCGAGCATTCTAGAGACGACCCTTGTCGCGACGCGCTCGCGTCGGCCAGGGATCGCTCCAAGAAACGGTCGCTTCCGGCGACGGCTCGGCGAAGCGCAGCCTTCATAGAATGCGCGCATGGCCCGCCCCGAGTTCACCGTCAGCGTCATCGCACGCTACCTGCCCGAGCAATCGGCTCCTGATCAGCAGGCCTACGCCTTCGCCTACAGCGTGACCATCGTCAACAGCGGCGACGTCGCCGCCCAGCTGATCGGCCGCCACTGGCTCATCCACGACGCCACCGGCGTCACGCAGGAAGTGCGCGGCCTGGGCGTGGTCGGTCACCAGCCGCTGCTCAAGCCGGGCGAGCAGTTCGAATACCAGAGCTGGGCGCGCATCAAGGCACCGCGTGGACGCATGCAGGGCACTTACTTTTGCATGAGCGCCGAGGCGCAGGCCTTCGAAGCCGGAATCGCGCCGTTCGAGTTGTCGCAGCAGTCGGCTTTGCACTGAGCGGGAAAGCCTTCGTCGAGCAAGCCGCTCAGACGATGGCCGGCCGGCGCCTGTTGCGCGGGCCGGTCGGGCTCAGCGGGTTGCCAGCGGCAGGCTGACCGGCGCCGGCTGGACCTCGGTGGCGGTTCGCGCGGCGCTCAGGAAGGCATCGAGCAGCGGCTCGCCGCTGAGCAGCCCGGAATCCTGGAAGTGGAACTCGGGATGCCACTGCACGCCGGCCACGAACAGCGAGCCGCGAGCGCGAATCGCCTCGACCATGCCGTCTTCCCGCGAGCGCGCCTCGATCACGAGGTCGGAGCCGAGCCGGTCGACCGCCTGGTGGTGGATGCTGTTGACACGCGCAGTCGTCACGTCGGGATACAGGCCTGACAGCCTGGAGCCCGGCTCGAAGTCGATCTCGTGCTTGTGCTGGTCGTACAGATCGGCATCGACATGAACATGCGCGTCCGGCTGCTGGGTGCCGATGTCCTGGAACAGCGTGCCGCCGAAGGCCACGTTGATGAGCTGGCAGCCGCGGCAGATGCCGAGCACCGGTTTGCCCTTGGCGAGGAAACCGTCGAGCAGCTCGATCTCGTAGCGGTCGCGCACCGGATCGCCCGCCCATTCGGGGCGCAGCGGCTGCTGGCCGTAGGTGGCCGGGCTCACGTCAGCGCCGCCTTGCAGCACCAGGCCGTCGAGCGCATCGACGTAGTGGGTCACCGAGATGCGCCGGCGCGAAATCTCGGCATCGAAGCCGAGCGTAGGCACCATGAAGACCAGCGCCCCGTGGCCCATGATCCAGTGCGCGATCGACTGCTCCAGGTACTGCAGCGTCTTGTTGCGAAAGCCCAACTCCGCCGGCGGCGTGTGCAGCAGCCGGGCCGACAGGCCGATGCGCATCGGCCGCGGACTCATGTGCCGTGGCCCGCGTAGAAGGTGGGTGCCGTGCTTGCAGGCCGACCTGCGTCGGCCTGGGCGGCACCAACGCCCGACGCCTCCGGCGGCAGGCGGCTCGGCGGCGGGTTCACCCCTGGCGGCCTCCCCAGCGCTGGCACTGCTGGCGCACCACTTCGGCCAGCAGGTGCTCGCGGTCGTGCGTGCGGCGGATCCAGGTGGCGTCGTTGCCGTCGCCGGCGAGCTCGACGCGGATCGTGCGCAGGGCGTCTTCGGCCTGCAGCTCCATGGCGTGGATCTCGAGCGAGCCCAGGGTCGCCTCGATGTCTTCGCGCAGCGTGCGGTGCTCGCCGGTCTTGGGATCGACAAAGCTGCCGTCCAGGCCGAAGCGGCAGGCCTGGAAACGGTTGAAGGTGTAGGGCAGGTAGTCGTCTTCGCTCGGCTCGAACGGCCGCTCGATGCGCAGCCAGCGCGCCAGACACTGGATGAACGCGGCCATGGCGGCGGCCTTCTCGATGGTCAGCGGGGTGTCGAGCACGCGCACCTCGATCGTGCCGAACTCCGGCTTGGGCCGGATGTCCCAGTAGAAGTCCTTCATGCTCTGGACCACACCGGTGTGCATCATCTTGCCGAAGTAGGTTTCGAAATCCTCCCAGCGCAGTACGAAAGGTGCCCGTCCGGACAAGGGGAACGCGGTCACGGAGTTCAGGCGTGCCGAATGAAAGCCGGTGTCGATGCCCTGCACGAACGGCGACGAAGCGGTCAGCGCGATCAGGTGCGGAATGAAGCGCGACAGCCCGTGCAGCAGCACCAGCGCCTGGTCGGGACCGGGGCAGCCGATGTGCACGTGCTGGCCGAACACCGTGAACTGCTTGGACAGGTAGCCGTAGAGCTCGGAGAGCTGGTGAAAGCGCGGCGCGTCGTAGATGCGGCGCTGGCTCCAGTCCTGGAACGGGTGGGTGCCGCCGCCGCACAGGCCCACATTGAGCTTGTCGGCGCAGCCGACCAGCGCGTCGCGGATCTCGGTGAGCTGGGCCAGCACGTCGGCGTGGCTGTTGCAGATGCCGGTGGACAGCTCGATCATGCTGTCGGTCACCTCCGGCGTCACCGTGCCGGGCAGCTTTTGCTTCTTGACCAGCCGCAGCAGATCGGCCGCACTCGGCGACAGGTCGTAATCGTGGGTGCTGACGATCTGAAGCTCGAGCTCGACGCCCAGGCTCAGCGAACGCGAATCGGCAAAGGCCTCCAAACTCATCTATTTGATCTCCTGCGCCGCGGCCCGACGCGGCGGCTGGTGTTCGCCCGCGAGCCGCAGTCCCGACTGCACGGCGATCGGGCCGAGCAGCGCCATGATGGCGATGGCGCTGAGCACGATGGGCGCGACCGTCATCGCGAAAGCCGGGTGGGTGACATGCAAGTCGGCATAAAGCACCAGCGTGGTACCCGAGACCGGCGTCAAGGTCAGCGCCAGTGCGACGCCCTGCCGCGCGCGGATACCGCTCCAGCTCGCCATGCCCACCACGACCAGCGCCTTGGCCGCGCCGCGCGCGAGCAGCAGCAGCAGCGCCGCCACACCCCCCAGGGCCAGCGCCTCGAGCGACCATGACGCGCCGACGATGACGAACAGCATCAGCACCAGCACGCCGCCCGCGGTGCCGAAGTGGCGCGGCCAGACCCAGGGGCGCTCAGTGGTGTTGCGCAGCAACACGCCGGCCGCCAGCGGCACGAGCAGGGTGGACAGGTTGAGCAATTGCGCCGTGGTGAGGGCCAGCACGATCAGGCCGAGCAGCAGCAGCACCGAGTTCTCGTCGCGCAGTTCCAGCCGGCGCGCCACCCAGGCCACCAGCCGGGCCAATGCGATGGCCAGCAGCACCGAGCCGACGAAGGTGTAGATCGGCTGGGCGACGCCCTGCACCCACTCGCCTGCGGCGTCGAGGTGCAGCCAGCCCAGCACCAATCGGTGCGAGAGCACGGCGTATAGCGTGTTGAGCGCCGTGAGCACGATCATGCGTTCGGTCACTTGACCGGCCGACTTGAGCTCGCTGGCGACACGACCGACCACGGCGGCGGAGGCCGAGACGGTCATGGTCGCGCAGGCCAGCGCCACGTTGGTGTCCAGCCCCAGCCAGCGCAAGGTGAGGAAGATCGCCGCGAAGCTCAGCAGCGACTCGGCCGCGCTGGTCCACAGCAGCGCGGGATTGGCGCGCAGCCAGCGCAGGTTGACCCGGCTGCCCAGCTCGAACAGCAGCAGCCCTAGCGCCAGATCGACGATGAGGCGGGCTCCGCCGCCCATCTGGCCGGCCTCCAGGCCGTTGCCGCTCAGCGCGATCACCATGCCCACGGCGCTGTAGCCGACGATGCGCGGCAAGGCCAGACGGCGGAACACCGCCTCGCCGATCAGGCCGCCGGCTATCAGGGTCAGGGCCGACCAGAACAGCAACCCCGGCTCGGGCGGCCACGGCTGGATCTGCAGGTACCCGGCGATGTTCGCCAGCATTCGGTGTCTCCCGCTTCAATTTCGACTTTTGAGCTTCAGCCGCGGCCCGTGCGGGAGCAAGTGCTCACAGGCGGCGACGACGAAGCGGCATTCTCGCAGGCCGCCCGGCGCTGACGACTACGCGTCGTCTTCGGGTCGCTCGGGCTCGCCCTTGCGGCGCCCGGAAAACATCGTCCACCAGACGATGAACACGAGCAGCGCCAGCGCGGCCAGGGCCTCCAGCACAATCACCCACATGCCTTGGTCTTTCTCGTTGCGCCCGGCCTTGCGGGCCGCGCTGATTCTAGGAGGGCTCGCCGGCTGCGCCTCGCCGCTGCCGCCCGAAGCTCCTGCCAGTGAACCACCCACCGGTGCGCCCGTGGGCAGCCCGCCCGCCGCTTCCGGCCAGCCGCCCGCACCGCAGGGCGCGCCGGTGACCACGGCGCCGGGCCCCGCGCCGGCCATGATGGCGTTCGGCATCTCGCGCTGGGTGGCCGCGCCCTGGAACGAGCTCCCCGGCTGGCCTCAGGACAACGTGCTGGCCGCCTGGCCGGCGCTGCTCAAGAGTTGCGAGCGGCCGGCGCCCGGCTGGCAAGACGCCTGCGCCGAGGCCCGCAGCGTGGCCGAGCCCGATGAGGCGAAGGTGCGTGCCTGGCTGACGGCGCACCTGCAGCCGTGGCGCGTGGAGTCGCCGGAGGGCCAGGCCGAGGGAATGATCACCGGCTACTACGAACCGCTGATCGAGGCCAGCCGCAGTGCGCGGCCGGGCTTCACGGTTCCGCTATACGGGCCGCCCGCCGACCTGGCGACGCGCAAACCCTGGTTCACGCGCGAGCAGGTCGAGCGCGACCCGGCCGCGCGTTCGGGCCTGCGCGGCCGCGAAATCGCGTTCGTGGCCGACCCGCTCGACGCGCTGGTGCTGCACATCCAGGGCTCCGGGCGGCTGGCCGTCACCGAGCCCGACGGGCAGCGCCGGCTCGTGCGCGCCGCCTTTGCGGGCCACAACGACCAGCCCTACAAGTCGGTCGGCCGCTGGCTGGTCGACCGTGGCGCCTTCACGCTGGAGCAGGCCTCGTGGCCGGCCATCAAGTCCTGGGCGCGGGCGCATCCCCGCCGGGTCGAAGAAATGCTCAACGCGAACCCGCGCTACGTGTTCTTTCGGGAAGAGCCGCTGATCGATCCCAGTGCCGGTCCGCGCGGCGCGCAGGGCGTGGCGCTGACGCCGGGCCGCTCTATCGCGGTGGACAAGCGATCGGTGCCTTATGGCAGCCCGGTGTGGATCGACACCACCGAACCGCAGCCCTGGTCAGCGGCCAACCCGCCGCCGCCCCGGCCGCTGCAGCGCCTGGTGGTCGCCCAGGACACCGGCGGCGCGATCACCGGGCCGGTCCGGGCCGACTACTTCTGGGGCTGGGGCGACGGTGCCGAAGCGCGGGCCGGCCGCATGAAGCAGCCGCTGCGCATGTGGGTGCTGTGGCCGAAGGTGCAAACCGTAGGCAGCCGTTGAGGCCCCAGGCTCGCGTCTGCGTGTTTTCTTCCCGCTGACGCACCTACCCTTGCGCCGCCTTCTTTCGTAGCATTTAACCCACAGCGAAGCCGGGCTCGAGCGCCCGGCTTTGTTTTGTGTGCCGCACCGGAGAAGGACAAGAACGCAATGCCTGCTGAAGGGAGATCAAGCAAGGCCCGTATCGCGACCGCCGCCGCCGCAGCGCTGTGCGCCTTGGCCGGTCTGCCGGCGATCGCCGCGCCTTCCGCCACGTCGCCCGCTGCCCACGTCAGCGTCGAACGCGCCAGCGTGCCGGCCTCTGCCGACGCCCGCCAGGTCGCGCACTGGATCGTCGATTCCGGCGACAACCGGGGCCGGCCGTTCGCCATCGTCGACAAGCGGGCCGCGCAACTCGTGGTGTTCGAGCCAGGCGGGCGTCTCGTGGGCGCGGCTTCGGCACTGCTGGGCTCGGCCATCGGCGACGACGCAGTGCCCGGCCTTGGCGCACTCGACCCGGCCGATATCGCACCGGCCGATCGCACCACGCCGGCCGGTCGCTTCGCCTCGGAGCCGGGCCGCAACCTCGATGGCGAAGCCGTGGTCTGGTTCGACTACGACGCCGGCCTGGCCATCCACCGGGTGCGGCCCGGCAACGCGCGGCAGCCCCGCGAAGAGCGCTTGTTCTCGGCGGGTGCCGAGGACAACCGCGTCTCGCTGGGTTGCGTGGTCGTGGCACCGGCCTTCTTCGATGCCGTCGTGCAGCCCCTGCTGGGCCGAGGCTACGGCGTCGTTTATGTGCTGCCCGAAATGCGTCCGGTGCATGAAGCCTTCGGCGGCGAATGGATGGCGCTGCGCCGACCCTGACGCAACGCCGCCGACCGGCACAATGCCTCGATGCCCCTGCGCCAGACCCTCCGCTATTGGTTCGACATCCTTCGGCACGCCTCCCGCTACTGGCTCGACGCCCAGGCCTTCGTGTACGCGGCCGCCCTCGCCTTTTTCACCGTGTTCTCGATCGCCCCGGTGGTCATCGTGGCAGTCTCCGTCGTCGGCCTGGTGCTGGGCGAGCAGGCCGCGCAGGGCGAGTTGATGACCCGGCTGCAAGCGGCAGTGGGTGAGGAAGCGGCCGGCTTCGTGCAGACCGCTGTGGCCGGTGCACAGATCGAGAACGCCGGCCTGGCGCCGACGCTCATGGGCTTCGGGCTGATCCTGCTCGGGGCGACGGCCGTGTTCGCGCAAATGCAGAAGTCGCTCAACGCCATCTGGTCGGTTGCGCCCAACCCGAACCGCAATACCGTCATGCTGCTCGTCAAGAGCCGCATGATGTCGCTCGCCGTGGTGCTGGCGATCGGCTTTGTGCTGCTGGTCTCGCTGCTGCTCAGCGTGGCGGTGCGCGCGGTGATGGCCTTTGCAGAGAACTGGCTACCGGTGCCGGCGTGGTCGCTGGGCACGATCGACGTGGTGCTGTCGCTGGTGGTGGTGACGCTGCTGTTCGCGGCGATGTTCCGCATCCTGCCCGACGTGCTGCTGAAGTGGCGCGACGTGTGGGTGGGCGCGGCGGTCACGTCGGTGCTGTTTGCGATCGGGCGCGCGCTGATAGCGATCTACCTCGCCAACACCGCCACCGGCTCGGCTTACGGCGCGGCCGGCTCGCTGGTGCTGTTGCTGATGTGGGTCAACTACTCGTCGCTGATCCTGCTGTTCGGCGCGGCCGTCACCCGGGCGCACCTCGAGGCCCGCGGAGGCTCGGTCGTGCCGCGCCCCACCGCCGTGGCGGTGCAGCGCGAGCTGGTGGTCGAGCAGCCCCGAGTCGGCTGATCAGAGGCCGAGTTCGCTCAGGCTCGCGTGCCCGTCGGGCCGCCGGCCGAGCGGCCAGTGGAAGAGGCGCTCCTCGGTGCGGATCGGCAGGTCGTTGATGCTGGCGTAGCGATGCGTCATGAGGCCTTGGGCGTTGAACTGCCAGTTCTCGTTGCCGTAGCTGCGGAACCACTGGCCCGCGGCGTCGTGCCACTCGTAGGCGAAACGCACGGCAAGGCGGCCGGTGTTGACCGGGCCGTCGCAGGCCCAGAGTTCCTTGATGAGCCGGTAGTCGAGTTCGCGTTCCCATTTGCGTTGCAGGAAGGCGCGCACCGCTTCGCGCCCGACCGGGAATTCGGCGCGGTTGCGCCAGCGGGTGTCGTCGGTGTAGACGCGCACCACCACGTCGGGGTCGCGCGTGTTCCAGGCGTCCTCGGCCAGGCGGACCTTCTGGCGGGCGGTTTCCAGCGTGAACGGTGGGACGGGAGGGCGGGTGTCGGTCATGGGGGTGCTGGCGTCATGGCGGGTTCGGGCCGGCCCTCACCCCAACCCTCTCCCAGAGGGAGAGGGAGGAATACCCGGCTCAGTACGTTTTGTAGGGCAGGAACTTGCCGCTCATCGCGATGCTCACGCGATCGCCCGCGGCATTCGGCTCGCGCTTGAGATCCATCTTGAAATCGATCGCGCTCATGATGCCGTCGCCGAACTCTTCATGGATCAGTTCCTTGAAGGTGGTGCCGTAAACGCTGACGAGTTCGTAGAAGCGGTAGATCAGCGGATCGGTCGGCACGCTGGTGGGCAGCGAGCCCTTGTAGGGCACGACCATCAGCCACTGCTTCTCCGCCTCGCTGAGTTCGAACAGGCCCGCGATAACCCCGGCCTGTTCGGCGTTGAGCGTCATCTGGCCGAGGCAGGCTGCGGTGACCCATTCCTTGCTGAGGCCGACCTTGTCGGCCACATCGGACCACTTCATGCCTTTGGCGACCTTGGTGGAGATGATCTTTTCGGTGACTTCGAGACGGCTCATGGGAACTCCTGTTCGGTTGAAAACGGTGTCGGGGCAGGACGGGTTCAGACGACGCGCTGCAGGGGCGCTCGCGCCGGCGGCGGATCGGACGGCATGGCAGACGGCATCGCGGGTAGCTGAGCGAAGACCTCCTCGTCGGGTTCCAGCCCCGGCCGCACCTCCAGCGGAAAGGCCGGCGCCCTGCCGTGCGACAGCTCCTTGGAGCGCGTCACCAGAAAGTCCACCAGGTGGTTGCGGATGCGGTAGTACTGCGGGTCGTGGTGCAGCGTGGCACGCTGGCGTCCGCCTTCTTTTGCGCCATCGGCGCGGCGGGGCAGGGTGTTGACCACCACTTCGGCAATGCGTGCGCCGGGGCCGTTGCTCATGAGCAGGATCTTGTCGGCCAGCAGGATCGCCTCGTCGACGTCGTGCGTGATCATGAACACCGTCTGGTGCGTCTCGGCGCAGATGCGCACCAGCTCGTCCTGAATCGTGCCGCGCGTGAGCGCATCGAGCGCGCCGAAAGGCTCGTCGAGCAGCAGCATCTTGGGCTCGATGGCGAAGGCCCGCGCGATGCCCACGCGCTGCTTCATGCCGCCCGAGAGCGCCGAAGGTTTCTTGTCGATCGCGCCGGCCAGCCCGACCATCGCCACGTATTTTTCGACCTGCGCGTCGATCTTCGCGGCGCTCCAATCGCGCCACTTGCTGCGCACCGCGAAGGCGATGTTCTTGCGCACCGACAGCCACGGCATGAGCGCGTGACCCTGGAACACGACGCCGCGCTCCAGGCTGGGCCCCGCCACTTCGCGGTTGTCCATGAACACATGGCCTTCGGTCGCGCTCTCCAGCCCGGCGAGCACGTTCAGGATGGTGGTCTTGCCGCAGCCGCTGTGGCCGATGATGCAGACGAACTCGCCCTTGGCGATGCCGAAGTTGACGCTGTCGAACACCGGCTCGCTCGAGCCCGGGTAGGTCTTCGCAAGGGCTTCGACCTGGACGAAGCGCTTGACCGCTTTTTCAGTCGACATAAGTCACGGCTTTCTGCGCCTGGGCGAACAAGAGGTCGAGCGCCATGCCGACCAGGCCGATCACCAGGATCGCGAAGATCACGTTGGTGAGCGAGAGGTTGTTCCACTCGTTCCACACGAAGTAGCCGATGCCCGTGCCGCCGACCAGCATCTCGGCCGCCACGATGACCAGCCACGCGATGCCCATGCTGATGCGCATGCCGGTCAGGATGGTCGGCGCCGCGGCGGGCAGGATCACCTCGAAGGCCTTGCGCAGCGGGTTCACCTCGAGCGTCTTGGCGACGTTGAGCCACTCGCGCCGCACGCCCGCCACGCCGAAGGCGGTGTTGAGCAGCATCGGCCAGACCGAGCAGATGAAGATCACGAAGATGCCGGAGATGTTGGAGTCCTTGATCGTGTAGAGCGCCAGCGGCATCCAGGCCAGCGGCGAGATCGGCTTGAGTACCTGGATGAAGGGATCGAGCGCGCGGTAGATGAGCGGGCTCATGCCGATCAGGAAGCCCAGCGGGATCGCGACCAACGCTGCGAGGGCAAAGCCCAGCGCCACGCGGCCGAGCGAGTAGCCGAGCTGCCGGCCGATGCCCTTGTCGTTGGGGCCGTTGTCGTAGAAGGGGCTGGCCAGGTGCTCGACGACCGTGGCGCCGAACTGCGCCGGCGTGGGAACGCCTGACTTGGCGCCGCCCTCACCGGCTTCGCCCGGGTCCTTGCCGAGCAGCTTGGCGTATTCGATCTGCTCGGGCGTCATCGCGACCGCGGGACCGGCCGCTGCCGGCAAGGTGGCAAGCTGCCACACACCGATCAGCAGCAGCAGGATCAGCGCCGACAGCAGCGCTGCCTTCAGGTTGAGAACGCGGGCCGAGTCGGTCATCGCTCAGACCTTCTGGATCGCGAAGCTGTTCAGGTAGGGCTCGGGCTTCTCGGGGTCGAAGACCTTGCCCATGATCGTGAACTTGGGGTAGGCCCCCTCGGGCGCCGCCATGCCGAGTTGCTTCATCGTCTTCTTGGCGTCGGTCAGCAGGAACACCTGCTCGGCGATCTGCTTGTAGTTCACGTCGCCCTTCACATAGCCCCAGCGCTTCATCTGTGTGAGCATCCACACGGCCATGCTCTGCCAGGGGATGGGGTCGAAGTCGGCGCGGTCGGGCACCGTCTTGATGTTGCCCAGGCCGTCGGCGAACTTGCCGGTGAGCACCTGCGTGACCACCGTCTCGGGCTGGTTCAGGTAGGCCTGTGGCGAGATCACCTTGGCGATGAGCGGGCGGTTCTCCGGCTTGCGCGCCATGGCCGCAGCCGTGAGCACGGCGCGGTACAGGGCGGCAAAGGTGTTCGGGTTTTGCTGAATGAACTCGGTCGAGGTTCCGAAGGCGCAGCACGGGTGGCCGTTCCACAGGTCCTTGGTGAGCAGGTGCAGGAAGCCGACTCCCTCGAACACCGCACGCTGGTTGAAGGGATCGGGGCCGAGGTAGCCGTCGATGTTGCCGGCGCGCAGGTTGGCCACCATCTCGGGCGGGGGCAGCACGCGGATCTGGATGTCACGGTCCGGGTCCAGCCCCGACTCCGCCACGTAATAGCGCAGCAGGAAGTTGTGCATCGAATACTCGAAGGGCACCGCGAACTTGAAGCCCTTCCACTGCTTGGGATCGCGCCTGTCCTTGTGCTTGTTGGCCAGCGTGATCGCCTGGCCATTCGTGTTCTGGATCGTCGCCACGTTCATCGGCACGGGGTTCGAGCCGACCCCCATGCTGATGGCCAGCGGCATGGGCGAAAGGAAGTGCGTAGCGTCGTACTCCTTGTTGAGCATCTTGTCGCGGATGAGCGCCCAGCCCGCCGTCTTGACCACCTGCACGTTCAGGCCCTGCTTCTCGTAGAAGCCGAGGGGGTGGGCCATGAGCAGCGGGGTGGCGCAGGTGATCGGGATGAAGCCGATCTTCAGGTCCTTCTTCTCCAGCGCGCCGTTCTTGCCGGCGCCTTCCTGCGCCATGGCCTGCAGGGAGGCGATGGGCAGGAGGCTGGAGATGGCCGCCATGGCCGTGCCCTTGCCGACGGCGCGCAGGAAGCGGCGGCGAAGGGCGTCTTGCGGAAAGAGCGCCTTGACGAGCGTGGCCTCGATGAACTCTTGCGAGTAGGCCTCGAAGTCGGCGGTCTCGCTGCGGCGCTTGAGTTCGGTGGTGGCGTCGACCGCAGCGTGGTGTTGCTGCTCAGCGGCGGCGTGCTCGGCGGCCGAGGCGTGGCGGCCGCAGGAGCAGCGCATCAGCAGCGGCCTATTGGCGTCGTACGGGTCGAAATAGCGCTCGTCTGACATCGGTCGTCCCTCCGGGATTCGTTGAGACCGATGCTAGGGAGACAGGGCGCGGGGCGGGATCGTTGCCGGCGGGGATGTTCTGTAGGGCTGGCACTACAAGCGGGGCCGCGGGAGCTCGTGCGGGCGACCCGGAGCGGCCTCGACAATGCGCGACATGATCGTCACGCGCCGCCCGAACGCCCTGCGCCTGTTCTTCGCCCTGCGCGGATCGATCCTGCCCCGCATCTTGGGGAGCCTCGCGACCTGCACGGCCTTGGCCATGGCCGTGACCCTCAGCCATGGCGAGCTGTTCGACGCCAAGATCACGCTCACGCCGGTGCCCTTCTCGCTCATCGGGCTGGCTCTGGCCATCTTCCTGGGGTTTCGCAACAGCGCTGCATACGACCGCTACTGGGAAGCACGCAAGCTGTGGGGCGAGCTGATCTTCCGGTCGCGCAGCCTGGCGCGGCAGTTGCTGACCTTGACGCGGATGGAGGCTCCGCCGGCGCTGCCGCCCATCGATGCGCTCGGACCGATCGATGTGCGCCACGCGATCATCCGCCGCGCGATCGCGTTCGCCCATGTGCTGCGACAGCAACTGCGCGGCATCGAAGCGCCCGAGGAACTGCGGCCGTGGCTGACGGACGCCGAGCTGGCCGCGGTGGCCAACTCGCGCGGCGCCACCGACCTGCTGCTGCGCCTGAGCAGCCGCGAACTAGGCGACTGCCTGCGTGCAGGCCAGATCGAGCCGCAAATCGCCGCGGAGGTCGACAAGCAGTTCACCGGCCTGGCCGAAGTGGCTGCGGGGTGCGAGCGCATTGCATCGACACCCATTCCCTTTGCCTACACGCTGCTGCTGCACCGAACGGCCTACCTCTATTGCTTCTTGCTGCCGTTCGGACTTGTGGACCTGATCGGCTTTATGACGCCCTTTGTCGTGGCGATCGTGGCGTATACGTTCTTCGGGTTGGATGCGGTGGGGGACGAGATCGAGGAGCCGTTCGGGGTACGTGCGCATCATCTGCCGCTCGATGCGATGTGCCGGACGTTGGAGATCAACTTGCTGGAGGCGATGGGGGCGGATGAGCTGCCGATTGGGTTGGAGCCGGTTGATGGTTGGTTGCATTGACGCTTGGCGAAGAAGGGTGACGTCTTACTTGCGGGCGTTCGAGGGCTAGGTGGCTGCAATCGACCCGTAAGCGACGATCGCAGCGCCGACTCGCCGACATTCGACGTACCTACATGACCTCAGCCGCTGGTCAGACACAATCACCACCCAGCCCTGGGGGAAGAGAGACAACAACATGGATCGCATAACTAAATCGCTTCTGGTCGAGTTCACGACGGAGCAGAACCTTGAGGCGCTCCCTGAGGACAAGCAGTTCGAACATTTTGCGGCCTTCTTGACGATCGGCAGATCACTGTCGGAAGGGTTCGAGACGAGCGACGTAGTAGTCGGGTCTGGCGGTGACACAGGGATAGATGCACTCGCAATCATTGTCAATGGCTCGCTGATCGACGATGCGGCTGCCATCGCAGAATTCGTCGACCGAAATGGCTACTTGGACGTGTCGTTTGTCTTTGTGCAGGCCGAGCGTTCTTCGTCGTTCGAGACTGCGAAGATTGGACAGTTCTCCTACGGCGCGCAGGACTTTTTCAAAGACAAGGCAACGTTGCCTCGGGGCAAGGAGATCGCGAAGCTCGCAAAGATCATGACTGCGATCTACAACGAGAGCAGCAAGTTCAAGCGTGGAAATCCGATCTGCAGGCTTTACTACATCACGACAGGAACATGGACGGGGGATCAAGCCCTAGAGGCGCGCAGGAAGGCCGCCATTGATGACATTTCGGCGTTGAGAATCTTTAGAAGCGTTGAGTTCGTGCCTGTCGACGCCGAGGGGATTCAGCGACTCAATCGGGAGAGCCGTAACTCCGTTTCGCGGGAGTTTGATTTCGCGCAGAAAACGGTTGTGCCCACGATTGCTGGCGTAACGGAAGCCTATGTAGGGCTGCTTCCCGCGCCCGAATTCTTGCGCCTCATCGAAGACGAGAACGGCGAGATGCTTCGAGGCATTTTTTACGACAACGTCCGCGACTGGCAGGATTTCAACGCAGTGAATGCGGAGATGAGGGACACCCTTGAGTCAGGGAAGGATCGCGCTCGCTTCGCGCTCATGAACAACGGCGTGACCGTGATCGCTAAGACGCTGCGGACGACAGCGAACAGGTTCTACATAGAGGACTATCAGGTAGTCAACGGCTGCCAGACTAGCCATGTGCTGCATGACCAACGCGCCTCGGTAGACGCCACGGTGATGGTTCCACTTCGGCTAATCGCGACGCGTGATGAAGAAGTCATTGGTTCCATCGTCAAAGCGACCAACAGGCAGACGGAAGTGCGCGAAGAGCAGTTGCTGGCGCTGTCAGATTTCCAGAAGAAGCTGGAGTCCTACTTCAATGCGTTTGACGATCACGAGCGCCTTTACTACGAGCGGCGTTCGCGACAGTACAACAACGTCGGAGGCATCGAGAAGACTCGAATCGTCACACCGGGTAGCTTGATCCGCGCTTTTGCGTCGATGTTCCTGGAGGAGCCCCACCGGGCGACCAGAAGCTACCGAAGAATTCTTGATCGAGTTGGGACTGACCTGTTTGCACCTGGGGACAAGTTGGAACCCTACTACGTGGCGGCGCTTGCTTCCTATAGGCTGGAGTACCTGTTCAGAAATCAACTCCTTGATGGCATGTACAGAGCAGCGCGCTACGAGATCCTTTTGGCGGTAAGAGTGGCAGAAATTCCTCCGCCGGTCTCCAAAATGAACTCGAATGAGATTGAGCGTCTCTGCAAGCCATTAATTGAAAAGCTCTGGGATTCTGGTAACTCCGAGAAGCTTTTCGCGAGCGCCTCGCAACTCGTGTTGAAAGCGGCAGGCGGAGACCTCGATACTGCGCCCCTTCGTACGGAGCCGTTTACCGAAACTCTCATCAGGCTTGCGCGTCCGACAGCCAAGGGCAAACCTAATCCGCATCGAGTCCGATCTCCGCGGTAGTTGCACAACAGGTAGGCCGTAGTCTTCTAAGAACTGAGTTGGCGAGCGCCCGTTTTGAGGATCAAGGGCTTTCGACCGCTTCTAGCCGACAGCAGACCTCAACCTCTAAAGTGACACGTTTGTCGGCCACAACAAATTCGGCGATACCGTCCTTCTCTACGAACACGCCTCCGGCCATCGCCCCTTTTCCGTAAAGACATGCCGGTCGACTTGGCTCGGATTCCCGGTGCCGACTTCGAGGTTGAAGATTGATAAAGCACAACTTGCTTGGCCGTGCATTCCGCCGCCGGCTCAGGCCCCCGCGCCGGTCTCCACGAACCTCACCGGCGCCGCGGCCACGCGCCGCACCTGCAGCTCAAAGACATCAGGCCGCGCATAGTGCCCCGCCACATCCAGCGCTCGCCTCGCCGGCACCACGGCCGCCAGGTCGATGTCGGCGTAGAGGATGCCCAGCTCCCGCCGCAGCGGCCCGGCCACCACCTTGCCGCGCGGATCGACGATCACCGAATCGCCGTCGTTGATCCATTCGTCGGCGTCGGGAAACAGCGTCGCGCACGCCGGCAAGCCTTCCGGAACGTCGCGGCCGCGCATCGCCACGCCGCTGCCGATCACCCAGCAACGCCCTTCGAGCGCGATGTGGCGCATGGTGCTCAACCAGCCGTCGCCCGCGTCGTAGGTCGGCGCGATGTACAGCTCGATGCCCTGCGCATACAGCGCGTAGCGCGCCAGCGGCATGTAGCTTTCCCAGCAGATCAGCGTGCCGAGCCGGCCGGCGGGGGTGTCCACGGCCCGCAGCCCGCTGGCGTCGCCGAAGCCATGCACCATGCGTTCGGGAGCGGTCGGCATCAGCTTGCGGTGCCGGTTCAGCAGCCGGCCGTCGGGGCCGATCACCACCACCGTGTTGTAGATCGTGCTGCGGCTGAACTCGGCGTCGCGCTCGGCGAGGCCGCAAACCACCGTCACGCCGTGCGCCTTCGCCGCCTCGCCCAGGGGCGCCAGGTCGCCCCGGTCGAGGTCGACCGCCTGCTCGACGAGCCGGGCATGGAGCTGCGTCATGGTGGCGCCGTCGCGCCCGGCCGCCAGGCGCCAGATCCACGACGGGTACCCAGGCACGAACGACTCGGGAAAGACCACGAGCGAGGCGCCTTCGCTGGCGGCCTGCGCCAGCAAGGCCACGGCGCGGTCGAGGGTCGCCCCGCGGTCGAGCAGCACGGGCGGGTGTTGAACGACGGCAACGCGCGTGTTCATGCTGCCTCCTTGGTGGCCACGCCCACCAGCATCTCGCAGGGGCCGACGAAGCCGTCGGCGGTTTCGAACTTCGCCAATTCGGCATGCACCTCGGCCCAGGCCTCCTCGCGCTCGCGCTCGTCCAGCCCGGCCATCATCTGGTGCAAGGCGCCAAACGATTCGCGCTCGAAGCGCACGCATTCGGCGGCGCTGGGCAGGCGCAGCGGCGAGGGCACCGGCCTCACCTTGATCTGCCCGAAACCGGCGCGCTCGAAGGCCGCCGCCAGCACGCCCTCGCCGCCCAGCGAGAACGGCCCGGGCTGGCCCGGCAGCGGCGGCGGCAGTTTCGCGCGGCGCCGGATTATCGAGACGGGAATGGAGAAGAAGGGGTTGCGCTCGGGCGTCGAGTAGACGATCGCTCCCACGCGGCCGCCCGGCTTGAGCACGTGGCGCATGCCGGCCAGCGCGCGTGCCCGGTCGGGAAAGTAAATCAGCCCCACGCGAGATATCACCACGTCGAAGGATTCGGCGGGCAGTGTGTCCAGCGCCTCGCCGTCGAGCTCCTGCGTGCGCAGCCAGTGCAGGCCGGCGGCCTGGGCGTCGGCCGCGGCATGGGCCAGCAGGCTAGGCGCGATGTCGGTGGCCAGCACCTGCCCGGTCGGCCCGACGCAGCGGGCCGCGCTGAAGCTCTGCTCGCCGGCCCCCGCGGCCACGTCGAGCACGTGCTGGCCCGGGCCCACCTGCGCCAGGTCGAGCATCGCCTCGGTGGCCGGGCCCAGCCACCGGCCGAGGAAGGGACCCCAGTCCCGCCAGGCCCCAGCCGCGGCTTCCCACTGGGCACGGGTTGTGGTCTTGAATCTGGCGGCATCGAAGATCGGCTTGTCGTCCATGAGGGTCTCCTGTTGAAAGGGAGCCCCATCGTGGGCTTCGACCGGCGAGCGGGCTAGTCCAGAATCTGCAGCGTTGCAGCGGTGGAGCGCACGATGGACGACAACTATGGCCAGTTCTGCACCGTGGCACGCGGCGCGGAGGCGCTGTGCGAGCGCTGGACACCCCTGGTGGTGCGCGAACTGATGTGCGGCAGCAAGCGCTTCAACGAAATCCGCCGTGGCGTGCCGCGCATGTCCACCAGCCTGCTGGCACAGCGTCTGCGGCACCTCGAGTCGATCGGCGTGGTGCGCCGCAGCGCCGTGGGCAAGGTCTGGGAGTACGGGCTCACCGAGGCCGGCGAGGAGCTGCGGCCGATCGTGCTGGCGTTGGGCCACTGGGGTGCCCGCTGGATCGGCAGCCAGCTTACCGAGCACGAGCTCGACGCGGGTTTTCTCATGTGGGACGTGCGCCGCTTCGTCCGCCTCGAGCAGTTTCCGCCGCGCCCGGTGGTCATCGAGTTCCTTTTCAGCGACGCGCGCACCGGCGAGACGCACTGGTGGCTGGTGGTCGAGGACGGCGCGGCCGATCTGTGCCGCGACGACCCGGGGCGCGATCCGACGCTGCTCGTGCAATCGACGGTGCGCGCCTTGACGGAGGTGTGGACCGGCGACCGCAGCCCGGAAGAGGCGTTGCGCTCGCGCGAGCTGCGCGTCCTGGGCGCCGCGGGCGACGCAACGGCCCTGTGGGCTTGGCTGGGCAGGAGCGCCTTTGCACCGACGCGGGAGGCCGCGCGGCGCGAGGCCCCAGCGGCGTCGTGAGCAGGCGGTTGCGAAGCGCGCGCCAGAGGACCAGCCGGGCACGCAGGTGGAGTTCGTCGACGACGGCGGGCCGCCGCGAAGGCGAAGCGCAGATGATCGCGGTCGACTTTTGAGACAGTGCAGACGGTGGCAGGTCGGGCTGGCCCTCACCCCAGCCCTCTCTGGGGCGAAAGGGAGCAAATTTTTCGGCGACAGAAAGTCGCGCTACACCGGCAGCAGGTCTTGCCGCACTGCGTAGAGCGCCAGTTCCACATCGTTGCGCGCTCCGGTTTTTTCCAGCACACGAGCGCGGTAGGTGCTCACGGTATTGGGCGACAGCGCAAGCTGCACGGCGATCTCGCCCACGCTCGTGCCCTGGGCGAGCAGTCGGAACACCTGGTACTCGCGGTTGGAGAGCCGTTCGTGCAGCGGCTGCTCGCTGTCGCGGCCGGCACCCAGCGCGCCGGCCAACTGTTCGGCGATGGCCGGTGTGATGAAGAGGCCGCCGGCGGCGGCCTTGCGAACGGCGCCGCTCAGTTGTTCGAGGTCGGTGCTCTTGTTCAGATAGCCGGCCGCGCCGAGCTTGAGGCTGCGCACGGCGTACTGCTTGTCGGGGTAGGTGCTGAGCATGAGCACCGGCAGGCGCGGCACCTCGCGCTTGAGCTGCTTGAGCACGTCGAGCCCGTCGCGCCCCGGCATGGCGATGTCCATCAGCACGACGTCGATGCCCGGCGGCGCGCCGGCCTGCGCGGCGCGCACGAGGCGCAGCGCCTCGGGGCCGTTGGAGGCCTCGGCGGTGAGGATGATGTCGCCCGTGTCGGCCAGCATCTGGCGGATGCCCTGCCGCACGATGAGGTGGTCGTCGCAGACGAGCACGCCGATCATGGTGCGGCTCCTCGTGCCCCGCCCGCGACGGCGAAAGCCGCGGCCGGAATCCAGTTTCGGCTCGCGCTTCGCGGCTTCGCATTGCTGCGCGCCAGCAGCTTGCGCCGCAATCGCTTGCGAGGAGGGTCGCGCCGCATGCTCGGAGCCGTCAAGCCGCTCCAGCCGGCAAGCTGGAACGCGAGCTGCCAGTGACGGGGTCGGCCGCCACCGGCAGCGGCATTTCAAGCCGCACTTTCGTGCCCTGCCCCGGCGCACTCGCGATCGAGAGCCGCCCGCCGAAATGCGCCGCGCGCTCGCGCATGCCGAGCACGCCGTAGCTGCGCGGATGGTCGAGCGCGCCACGCGCGGCACCGATGCCGTCGTCGCGCACTTCCAGGTGCAACACCGGCTCCGGTGGGCCATCAACGTACAGCCGGATGCGCACCGAACGGGCCTGCGCATGGCGCGCCACGTTGCTCAGCATCTCCTGGAAGATGCGGAACACGGCGATGGCCCAGCGCTCGCCCTGCTCCCCGCTCGGCGGCTCGACGCCGGCGCTCACGGTGACCTGCAGCTCGTGCGCCAGCTCAGCGGTTTCTATGAACTCCTGCGCCTGCCATTCGAGCGCCGCCCACAGGCCCTGGTGATCGAGGATGCTGGGCCGCAGGTCGGTGATGATGCGGCCCACGTTGACGACCGCGCTGTCGATCATGCGGGCCATGCCGGCGCACTTGCGCTGCAGTTCGTCGCGCTCAGTCACGCGGTGGGCGAGCCAGTTGAGGTCCATGCGCAGCGCCACGAGCAGAGAGCCGAGCTCGTCGTGGATTTCGCGGGCGATGCGGGTGCGCTCGGTCTCCCGCACCGTTTCCAGGTGGGCCGAGAGTTCGCGCAGCTGTGCCACGGCGGCGCCCAGCTCGGCGCTGCGATCGCTCAGGGCCCGCGTGCGCTCCTCGACGCGGCGTTCGAGCTCATGGCGGCTCTCGCGCAGCAGCGCCTCGGCCTCCTTGCGGCGCGAGATGTCGACGAAGGTCGCCACCGCGCCGATGGTCACCGGGCCCCCCGCTGCCTGCTCGACGATCGGGTGCGACGAATACTCGGCGGCGAAGCAGCTGCCGTCCTTGCGCCACAGCACCTCGTCGTCTATGCGGCAGGGCAGGCCCTGTCGGAAAGCCGCGAAGATGGGGCAGTCGCGCTCGGGGTAGTGGCGGCCGTCGGGATGCGAGTGATGGATCAGCTCGTGCATGTTGCGCTGCAGTGCTTCGGCCGGGGTGTAGCCGAGCATCTGCGCGGCGGCGCGGTTGATGAAGACGCAGCGGCCGGTCATGTCGACGCCGAACATTCCTTCGCCCGTGGATTCGAGCAGCAGGGCGAGGCGGTCTCGCCAGCGATCGTCCGCGGGTAAAAACTGCGGCGTGCTCGCGCATGCGTCGTCGCTCAACGCAAGGGGGGTGGGCGTCAGGGTCGGCGACATGGATTCGGGTGTCGTACACCGTGCGCAAGGCTTGTGCCGGCCACACGCCCCGTAAGCCGAATCCTTTTCAGGCGCGCAAGCCTCAAAGCAGGGCACAAGCGCCCCACGCTGGGGCGCCGACCCATTTGCTCCAGCGCCCTTTTCAGCCGGCGCTTTTTTCAGAGAAAAAGAGGTCCCTGCTCGTGAGGAGGCGGTGGGCGCCTTCAGCGCACGGCGAACCTGGCGAAGTTGAGAACGGAGGCGACGATCCGGCGCCAGCCCGCTCCCCCTAGTTTCGTTGCACCCCCCCGGAGCGCGGGGGTCGGGAGTCGGAACGACTCCTAATATGAATCAGGTCTAGCGGATCGCTGGGCGGAGTTAAGGCGAGCAGCAAGGGAGCCGGATTAAGGCGATTCCAGCAGTCGAGTTCGGTAAACGTCCCCGACGTTGAACGGCAACTTCCACCACCGGAGAATCCAGATGAACAAAAAGTTTTTCAAAGTCGCCGCCTTGGCGGCTGCGAGCATTTGCTCGAGCGCGGCGATGGGCGGCTCGATCTTCCTGACCGGGCACGACGTCGATTTGCACGACGGCCAGAACGGGTTCGACAACGTGATCCTCGACTATCTGCGCGGCAGCGGCACCGCCACGGCCATTGCGGCGGGCAGCTACGACATAGGCGTGGTGCGCGGCGCCAGTGGCTCCATCGGCAGCGTCGGGGTCAACACCTACGAGGGGTTCGGAACGATCACCGTGCGCGAGATGTCGAGCTTCGCGAGCGCCGCCGATTTCTCGTCCTTCCTCAGCAGCGTCGATGTGCTCGCGGTCTCGTCGCATACCAGTTGCGGCGGCTGCTCCTTCACCGACGCGGACTCTGCCGCCCTCAACAGCTTCTCCTCGCAGGTCACAAGCTTTTTCAATGCAGGCGGCGATATCTACGGAAATTCCGGCGCTTCGCTGGCCACTTACTACGACTTCCTGCCGCCATCGGCTGTGGCCAGCGGTTTGCCCATTGGCGGTTCGTCCGGCTTCACGGCGACGAGCGCCGGCACGGCCATCGGCATCAGCGATGCCGCTCCCAGCATGATCAACGGCTTTCCGACGCACAACCGCTTCACCGGGTTCGTGCCTGCGTTCACCGTGTTCGAAAACCGCGGCGACGAGATCATCTCGATCGGCGTTCGGGACGCGAGAATCGGTGACGGCGGCGTGATCGTCACGCCGCCCAACCCCATACCGGAACCCGAAACCTACGCGCTGATGCTGGTGGGCATAGGCGCTGTGGGTTGGTACACGCGGCGCCGTCGCAGGACGGTCCGCGACTGAAGCTGGCTTCTGCTCAGAACAACCGACCCCGAGGGGTCGGTTGCGGTTTGGCGGTCGCACTACCGGGTGTCAAGGTGCCGTCACCCGCATCTGCAGCACCAAGCGCTGCTGCCGCTCGACTTCGCGCGTGGACAGCACGCCGCGCTCGCGCACGGCGGCCCGCGCATCGGCCGAGCTTGCCACCGTGACCCATTCGCCCAGCGGCAACTGCAGCGTGGTCACGACGCCGGACCGCTCCACCGACCCCTCGGGCAATAACTGACCGTCGGGCGCGTAACGCGAGTTCAGCCCTGCAGAGGCGGCGACAGAAGCTTCGGTGCGCAGCTCCACCGTCACCAGCGAATCGCCGCCAGGCCAGCGCGGTTGCACCACGAAACCACGACCCGCCTCGACGTAGTGGCCGCCGGGCACGGCGACCGGGCCCTCGGGCGTCCACGCGAACTGAAACCACTGGAGCGGCACCGAGGTGCCCGTTCGAAGAGCGGCCTGACCGCCGTTGAGCACCGTGACTTGCTGGGCGGTGCCGTGTAAGCGGTCGCGGCTGCGTGCCTCGAGCGTGACGCCGGCACGTGCCAAGACTTCCCCGTTCGGCCCCACCACCACCGCGCCTTGCTCGATCCCGCCGCCGCTGGCACGTAGCCGCGACTCGTCGCCCTGCCGCACTTCGACGAGCAGGTTGCGAAGCGGCAGGCGGGCCGGGGGCTGGGCGAAAGCGCACCAGGCCGGCAGGCCCAGCGCGGAAAGGATCAGCGGTCGTCGTTGCATGACAGCGGTTCGAAAAGGGTCAGGGCCAGCGGGCCCATGTCGGTCAGGCGCATGAGGTTTTCTCGGTCCAGTGGCTGCCGTGCCGCAGTGTGCAGGCCGGGCGGAGCCCGCGCGGGCAGGTCGGACGCTTCGCCGCCTCAGGCGCGAGCGGGGTTCAGCCGGTCGGCGAAGTCATGATTGACGTCGCGATGCCCGGCCTCGTCGTCGCGGATCTTCAGGACCACGTCGCGCAGGCGGGCGTCGGCCGGCATCTGCCAGTAGTCGATCGCGATCTGCGGCGCCGCCACGTTCTCGTACAGCCCCTTGTCGATGCCGCCCAGGTACTCGGTGTAGCTGTACACCGCCTCTTCCTCGAAGTAGCCCACCACGCGGTGCGCCGTCTTCGACGACACGAGGTAGAGCAGGAAGAACAGGTTGTAGAAGACGCCCTGGGCCACGATGACGAGCGTGCGTTCGAACTTCGAGGGCTTGACGATCTCGACGAAGGTCATCAGGTGCATGCGTTCGTTCTCGGCTTCGTCGAGCAGCGTGCGAATCCAGCCGTCGTCGCTCTTCATGCGGCGCAGCGCATGCAGATGCTGCAGCGCGCCGCCCACCATGCCGGGCACGGCGGCCACCGTCTCCAGCACCACGGCGCGGTTGCCGTAGCGGTTGGCGAAGAAGGTGTCGGCGAAGAAGCGCAGAAAGCGGGTGATCGCGTAGGCGATGCGGTCGGAGAAATCGACCGGTGCGTGGTGGCGTTCGAGCGGTGCGGTGTCGGGCATGGTGGCTTTCGGGTTGTTGGTTGCGGTGCCATGGGGGTCCCGAAGGGCTGGCCGTGTCGAACCCCGGTTCAGTGCCGCGGCGGCGCAGCGCGACGTGGTGAGGCAGTGGTCATGGGTGCAGCTTCTCCTGCAGCCAGATCTTGATCAAGGACTGATAGGGCACATCGCGCTTGTTCGCCGCAGCCTTGATGCCATCGAGCAGGTGCGAAGGCAGGCGCAGGGAGATGCTTTGCGTGGTCGGCTTCAAATTAGGCAGCACGACACGCCGGGCCGTCGAGAGGTCGAGGTACTCGGTGGCGTCGTGCGTCGCCCAGAACGCACGCTCTGCCGCTTCGGTCTTGAAGGTCGGTAGCGGCTTAGGTGCTGCTTTGCGAGGCATACCATTTCCTTTCCTTGGTGCTCATGTCGCGGGCCGAGATTACGCGGATCAAGGTGTTCTCGGCACGAAGCGCGAATGTGACGTGCAACAGCCGCTCATCGTCGGTGCTGCCGAATGCATGGGCTCGCACTTCTTGTCGGCTATGGGCCGGATCGTCAACGACCCACAGCGGCTGGTTGAAGAAGACCTGTTCGCTCTCTCGCTGCAAAACGGCATGCTCGTGCTCGCTCTTGGTGGCATTTCCGTCATCCCAATCGAAGCCGACGATGCGTTCGAGTTGCATGGCCGTATATTACCAACGTATACACCGCTGCGCTCCATGTTTGCAGCGGCCACCCGATCGAGGCGGTCCCTCATTCACCGCCGCTCCAGAGGCCCCAGCGGCAACGCCGCTCCTGCCTTCACTTCGCCGCGTGGGCGCAGGCAATAAGGCCACGCCAGGCGCCAGTGGCGGCGCAGTTCCCTAAACTGGCCGGCAACCCCACCGGGTCCCGGCGTGCCGCCGCCGCGCCACGAGCGCAGCGCGGCACGCCCCCTTCGCAGTGAAGCTGCAGGAGCACCGAGAGCCATGAACGCCCCTCTTCCCGAATCGATCCGACGTGCGCTGGAGACGGTGTCGCTGGACGACAAGTACGCGCTGGAAACCGGCCGCGCGTTCATGAGCGGCGTGCAGGCCCTCGTGCGTCTGCCGATGCTGCAGCGCCAGCGCGACGCCGCCGCCGGCCTGAACACTGCCGGCTTCGTGAGCGGCTATCGCGGCTCGCCGCTCGGCGGCTACGACCAGGCCTTGTGGTCGGCCAAGAAGCACCTGGCCGCCCAGAACATCGTGTTCCAGCCCGGCGTGAACGAGGAGCTGGCGGCCACCGCCGTGTGGGGCACGCAGCAACTCGACCTCTACCCGCAGAGCAAGAAGTTCGACGGCGTGTTCGGCCTTTGGTACGGCAAGGGCCCGGGCGTGGACCGCTGCTCGGACGTGTTCAAGCACGCCAACATGGCCGGCACCGCAAAGCACGGCGGCGTGATCGCGGTGGCCGGCGACGACCACATCGCCAAGAGCTCGACCGCCGCGCACCAGAGCGACCACATCTTCAAGGCCTGCGGGCTGCCGGTGTTCTTTCCGGCCAGCGCGCAGGAGATCCTCGACCTGGGCCTGCACGCCTTCGCGATGAGCCGTTTCTCGGGCGTGTGGGCGGCGATGAAGACGATCCAGGAGATCGTGGAGTCGTCGGCCAGCGTGAGCGTCGATGCCGACCGCGTGAACATCGTGCTGCCCGAGGACTTCGCCATGCCGCCCGGCGGCCTGCACATCCGCTGGCCCGACGCGCCGCTGGAGCAGGAGGCGCGGCTGATGGAACACAAGTGGTATGCGGCGCTGGCCTACGTGCGCGCCAACAAGCTCAACCACACGGTGATCGATTCTCCCAATGCGCGGCTGGGGCTCATCGCCAGCGGCAAGAGCTACAACGACACGCGCCAGGCGCTGCACGACCTGGGCCTGGACGACGCGACCTGCCGGCGCGTAGGCATTCGCCTGCACAAGGTGAGCGTTGTGTGGCCGCTGGAGGCGAGCATCACGCGCGAGTTCGCGACCGGGCTGCAGGAAATACTGGTGATCGAGGAGAAGCGCCAGGTCATCGAATACCAGCTCAAGGAAGAGCTCTACAACTGGCGGCCCGACGTGCGGCCCAACGTGCTGGGCAAGTTCGACGAGCGTGAAATCGATATCGAACGCGACGGCCCTTTCGGCGGCCACGGCGGCGAATGGAGCCAGCCCAGCCCGAGCGGCAACTGGCTGCTGCGGGCGAAGGCCGATCTCACGCCGGCGATCATCGCGCGGGCCATCGGCAAGCGGCTGCTCAAGCTCGCGAATCCGGGTGGGCTGGACGGCGACACGCGCACGCACATCGAGGCGCGGCTGGCGCTGATCGATGCGAAAGAGAAGTCGCTCGCGGCCATGAAGGTTTCCACCGGAGAGCGCGCGCCATGGTTCTGCAGCGGCTGCCCGCACAACACCAGCACCAAGGTGCCCGAGGGCTCGCGCGCGGTGGCCGGCATCGGCTGCCACTACATGGCGGTGTGGATGGACCGCAGCACGGTGACCTTCTCGCAGATGGGCGGCGAAGGCGTGAGCTGGGTGGGGCAGGCGCCGTTCACGACCGACAAGCACGTGTTCGCGAATCTGGGCGACGGCACCTACTACCACTCGGGGCTGCTGGCCGTGCGCCAGGCCATCGCGGCGGGGGTGAACATCACCTACAAGATCCTGTTCAACGATGCGGTCGCGATGACCGGTGGGCAGCCGGTCGATGGCAGCCTAGGCGTGGCGCAGATGACGCGTGAGCTGGAGGCGGAGGGGGCGAGAAAGATCGTCGTGGTGACGGATGAGCCGGAGAAGTATTCGGCTTCGGCTTTTGGGAAGGGGAAGGCCAAGGGCCAGGCCGCAAAGCCCCTCACCCCAACCCTCTCCCCAGAGGGGCGAGGGGGCCATACAACCGCAAAGAGCAGCGCTGCGTTACTCCCTTTCCCTCTGGGAGAGGGTTGGGGTGAGAGCCGGCGTGGCCTCGCCCCCGGCGTGACCGTCCACCACCGCGACGAGCTCGACGACGTCCAGCGCCAACTCCGCGAGATTCCCGGCTGCACCATCCTGATCTACGACCAGACCTGCGCCACTGAGAAGCGTCGCCGGCGCAAGCGCGGCACGCTGGAAACGCCGGCCGAGACGGTGGTCATCAACGAGCTGGTCTGCGAAGGCTGCGGCGACTGCTCTGTGCAATCGAACTGCCTTTCCGTGGAACCCGTCGAAACGCCCTTCGGCCGCAAGCGCCGCATCAACCAGAGCAGCTGCAACAAGGACTACTCCTGCCTGAAGGGCTTCTGCCCGAGCTTCGTCACGGTGACCGGTGGAGCGCTCAGGAAGCCGAAGAAGGAAGCCGCACGCGATCCCTTCCAGGGCCCCGCGCTGCCCGAGCCGGTGTTGCCCGCAGCACTGAGCGACAGCGGCCAGGACCGGGCCTGGGGCATCCTTGTCGCCGGCATCGGCGGCACGGGCGTCATCACCATCGGGCAGTTGCTCGGCATGGCGGCCCACCTCGAAGGCAAGGGCATCGTCACACAGGACGCTGGCGGCCTGGCACAAAAGGGCGGAGCGACCTGGAGTCACATTCAGATCGCCAACCGGCCCGAAGCCATCTTCTGCACCAAGGTGGGCACGGCCGAGGCCGACCTGGTGATCGCGTGCGACCCTATCGTCGCCGCGAAGAAGGACACGCTGGCGGTCATGCGCGAGGGCCGCACGCACGTGGCGCTCAACACGCATGGCATGCCGACGGCGGCCTTCGTGAGCGACCCGGACTGGCAGTTCAAGGGTGGCCAGTGCGAGAGCGTGATCGAGCAGGCCGCGGGCGGTGCGGCGCAGGTCGGCAAGATCGATGCCGATCGCCTGGCCACCGGCTTGCTGGGCGATGCGATCTACACCAACCCGCTGATGCTGGGTGACGCGTGGCAACGCGGCTGGGTGCCGCTGGGCAAGGCCTCGCTCATGCGGGCGATGGAACTCAACGGCGTGCAGGTCGCCAACAACAAGGCCGCTTTCGAATGGGGCCGGCGGGCGGCTCACGACCCGGCGGCGGTGGAGGGGCTCACGGCGACGGCGCAGGTGATCCGGTTCGTGAAGAAGCCCGGGCTGGATGAGGTGATTGCGCAGCGGGTGGAGTTTTTGACTGCCTACCAGAACGCGGCGTATGCGGAGGAATACGTTGCTTTCGTGGAGAAAGTGCGCCATGCCGAGGCCGCGGCCCTCACCCCAACCCTCTCCCAGAGGGAGAGGGGGCAATACAGGTCGGCGCCGGAGGGAAGGCAGCACAAGTCACTCTCGGAAACGGCGGTACTCGAATCACTGCCTCGCACCCAAGCATCCTCTTCACCCCCTCTCCCTCCGGGAGAGGGTCGGGGTGAGGGCAACGCAGCGCGCCGATCCTTCCCCCTCACCGAAGCCGTCGCCCGCTACCTCTTCAAGCTGATGGCCTACAAAGACGAGTACGAGGTGGCCCGGCTACACACCGACACCGGCTTCGCCGACAAGCTTGCCGCCCAGTTCGACGGCGACATCACTCTGCACTACCACCTCGCTCCGCCGCTGCTGGGCAAGAAGAACGCACGGGGCGAGCCGGTCAAGCAGAAGTTCGGGCCGTGGATGCGCAGCGCTTTCTGCGTGCTGGCGCAGCTCAAGGGTCTGCGCGGCACGGCCTTCGATGTGTTCGGTCGCACCGAGGAGCGCCGCACCGAACGCGCGCTGGTCGGCGACTACCGGGCATCGATCGACGAGCTGCTTGCCACGCTCAACGCGGGCAACGTGTCGCTCGCGGCGGAGATCGCGCGCATCCCCGAGGAGATTCGCGGTTATGGCCACGTGAAGGCCCGCCATCTGGCCGCCGCGCGGCCGAAGTGGGAGCGGCTGATGGCGCAGTGGCGGGCGGCAGCGCAGAAAGGCCGCGCAATTGCTCCTCTCCCCTCTGCGGAGAGCTTGGGTGAGGGGCCAGCGATGTAGTCGGGCCGGGCCGGCCCTCACCTGCGGTGCGCGCATCGGCTTGCAAGCCGATGCCGCTCAGGAGGCTCGCCGCATGCGGCTCGAACGCCCTCCTTCGCCCTCAACCCTCTCCCAGAGGGAGAGAGAGCAAGAAGATTGGCGGGGGGTTTGTCAGAACTCGAACAGAGTCAAACCGACTCCCAGGCTCGTCTGCCGGAAGTTGTAGTCGAGCAAGGTTTCCGCATAGCCGCTGAAGAGCTGCACGTACCAGCGCAGTGCGCGGGCGTTGTCGGGCTCGACGGGGTAGGTCCAGTCGAACTGCAGCGAGCCGCGGTCCCAGCGCCGAAAGCTCGTGCTCCACTGCATCGAGGCGGTGGTGCGGCCGGGCGTCCAGGCGAGCAGCCAGTCGGTGTGGCCGCGGTAGTCGACGAGGTCGGGGTTGTCGTCCTTCGAGGCGCTTTCGCCGAAGCGGTAGTTGTAGCGCACCGAGAGCGACACGTCGTCGCGCTCGAAGCCGCCGCCCATGTACAGGCGGTTCCAGCTCCGCGAGAGCGGCTCGTTCTGCCCGTTGGACTGGTGGGCCAGCGCCAGGATGCCGTAGCGCCATTGCCAGCCGCCCGGCAGCGTGCGCAGCGCCTGCGGCGTGGGCAGCACGTACATCAGCTCCGGCTCGTAATCGGTGCTGCGAAAGGGTGAGGACTCGCTGGGCCGGTAGACCTGCCAGAGCGACTGCTGCGTGTAGCCGGCCCACAGGTCGCCGCCGGGCAGCAGCAGGTTCTCGGCGAGCTTGGTGCGCAGCGAGATCTGCACCTTGGCCTCCACCTTGCGGTAGTCGCCGAGGCTGCCGCTGCGGTCGGCCGCGGGACTGTCCGGCGTGTTGTTGATGCGGGTGGTCACGTGCATCGGCAGCACGAAGTTGGGCCGGTAGCCGGTGAAATTGAAGACGCCGCGCTTGTCGGCCTCGTCGAGTTCCCAGTAACTGGACAGGAAGCTCGGCCGCGGCGCGGGCGGGCCCTGCAGACCCGGACCGACAGGCTCCTCGGGCACCCCCACGATGGCCGGTGTGCGGCCGGCCGGTACTGCCGGCACCGGGCCTGTCGCTCCGGCCGCGGTTGCGGGCACCCGGCCGGCGAGGCGGTCGTAGCAGGCCAGGCGTTCAGTGTCGGCGGCAATGCCGCGGCAGGAGCCAAGCTGCGGCGGCGCCGCTTCCTGCGCATGCAGCGGCACGACCGGGCCGAGCAACAAGGCGGCGAGGGCAAGGCGGGCGGCAGCGGGCTTCAAGGAAGGGGTTCGGGTCTCGGGCCGCGGATTCTGCCGCAGGCCCCGGCGGCGTTGCGGGCAAGGGCTCGCGCAGCGGAGCGCAAGGTGCAAACCCCTGCGGCGCTGCAATCTTTTGAATCGATGCGTCAATCGCGGTGAACCGGCGCGCTGCGGCGCTCTTCTAAAGTGCCCGAACCGCTCCGCCATGCACACCCTGCCCGCCCGCTACACGACGACTGCCATTGCGCTGCACTGGCTGCTCGCGCTCGCGCTGTTCGCGAGCCTCGGCCTGGGCTTCTACATGAGCGGCCTCTCGTTTTCACCGCTGCAGCTGCGGCTGTACAACTGGCACAAGTGGCTGGGCATCTCGATCCTGGCGCTTTCCGCGGCGCGGCTGCTGTGGCGCTTGACGCACCGCCCGCCCGAATTGCCGGCCCGCACCCTGAACGCCATGCCGCCGTGGCAGCGCCGCGCCCACCACGCGACGCACGCGCTGCTGTACGTGCTGTTCTTCGCCGTGCCGCTGGCCGGCTGGACCTACAGCTCGATGGCGGGCTTTCCGGTCGTGTGGTTCGGCGTGTTGCCGCTGCCCGACCTGGTGGCGGTGGACAAGGAGTTCGCCAAAGTCATCAAACCGGTGCATGCGACCCTCGCCTACACGCTGCTCGCGCTGGTGGTGGTGCACATCGCCGCGGCGCTCAAGCACCAGTGGATCGACCGCGACGGGCTGCTCGTTCGCATGCGCTTCGGTGGCGCGGGATCGTCGAATGCACAGGAAAGGAATCCCGCATGAACAAGCCCTGGCTGGCCTGGTCGCTTGCCGGCCTGTTGACCACGCCGCTGGCGCAGGCCCAGCCCACCGCCGCCAAGCTCGCGCCCGCGCAAAGCGAGATCGTGTTCGTCAGCAAGCAGATGGGCGTGCCGGTCGAAGGCGAGTTCCAGCGCTTCGACGCGCAGATCGTCTTCGACCCCGGGCACCCGCAGGCCGGCTCCGTGGTGCTCACCATCGACACCGGCAGCGCCACGCTCGGCATCCCGGAGACCGACGCCGAACTGCCCAAGGCCGAATGGTTCGCCGCGGCGAAGTTCCCGCAAGCGACTTTTCAATCGACCGCCATCAAGCCGCTCGGCAGCGGCAAGTACGAGGTCGCGGGCCGGCTCACCATCAAGGGCCACAGCCGCGACCTCGTCGTGCCGATCAGCCTGGCGCAGACCGGCAGCACCGGCACCGCGACCGGCAGCTTCACGCTCGAGCGGCTCGCGTTCAAGATCGGCGACGGCGAATGGGCAGACACCTCCATGGTCGCCGACGACGTGCAGGTGCGCTTCAAGCTGGCCCTGGCCGGCCTGCGCGCGCCGTGATTCCCGCGCTGCGCCCGGCGAGGCCGGCGCCGCATGCCTTCTTTCCTCCCACCCTGCAAAGGACATCCTCATGACGATGAAGCATCCGGCCGCCCTCGGCGCCGTCCTGCTCGCGCTGCTCGGACCGAGCGGCGCACATGCCGAACCGGTCATCTATGCGATCGACCCGACCCACACCTTCGTGACTTTCGAGTCGCTGCATTTCGGCACCTCGACCAACCGCGGGCGCTTCGACAAGAAGCAGGGCACGGTGGTGTTCGACCGCGCCGCGAAGACGGGCAAGGTCGAGCTCACCATCGAGACCGGCTCCGTCAATACAGGCGTCGGTCCCTTCAACCAGCACCTCACCGGCAAGGACTTCTTCCGCAGCGACGAATTCCCCACCGCCACTTTCAAGAGCGACGACTTCCAGTTCGACGGCGACAAACTGAGCGAAGTGGCCGGCACGCTGACCTTGCTCGGCAAGACCCATCCGGTCGTGCTCAAGGCGAGCAACTTCAACTGCTACCAGAACCCCATGCTCAAGCGCGAGGTCTGCGGCGGCGACTTCGAGACCACCATCCAGCGCAGCCAGTGGGGCATCACCTACGCCCTGCCGGTGCAGCCCGACAACATCCGGCTGCTGGTGCAGGTGGAGGCGGTCCGGCAGTAGGGCGCACGGGCGGCCGGCTCGCGACGGTGCCGCCTGAAGCCCGGGCCCGATCGACGCGCCGCTACAGTAATGGCGTGAGCGCCCTTTCATTGCGCCTGCCCGACGACCTTACCGTGCTCGTGCGCGGCTGGCTGTCGTCGAACAACGTGCTGATCCACGACCGCGACGACGATGCCGGCGGCGCAGTGCTGGTCGACAGCAGCCACTGCACGCACGCAGCGCAGACCGTCGCCCTGCTGCGCCAGGCGCTGGCCGGTGCGCCGCTCGGGCGCATCGTCAACACCCACCTGCACAGCGACCACTGCGGCGGCAACGCGGCGGTCTCCGAGGCCTTCGGTGGCGTGCCGATCGACGTGCCCTCGGGCGGCTTCGACGCGGTGCAGCGCTGGGACGAAGACGCCCTCGGATTTCGACCGATCGGCCAGCGCTGCGTGCGTTTCAGCGCGCGCGGCCGCGTGGTGCCCGGCGGCCGGTTGCGTTTGGGCGCGCGCGAATGGGAAGTGATCGCCGCACCCGGCCACGACCCCGACGCGGTGGTGCTGTTCGACTCGGCGCACGGCGTGCTGATCTCCGGCGACGCGCTTTGGGAGAACGGCTTCGGCATCGTCTTCCCCGAACTGCAAGGCGAGCCGGGCTTCGACGCCGTGGCCGCGGCGCTCGATGCGATCGAGCAGCTTCCGGTCGCCACGGTGATTCCGGGCCATGGCCCTGCGTTCGCCGACGTTGCCGGGGCGCTGGCCCGCGCCCGCGCCCGCCTGACCGGCTACCGCGCCGATCCCGACCGCCACGCGCGCCACTCGGCCAAGGTGCTGGTCAAGTACCACCTCATGGAAGAGCGGAAGCAGCCGCTGGAAGAAGTGCTGCGGTGGGCGCAGGGCGCGTCGCTGTTCGTGGCGATCTGGCAGCGGGTGGGTGCGCCACTCGCCGGCTCGCCAGAGGAATGGGCCGCACGGCTGGTGGATGAGTTGGCGGGGAGCGGGGCGCTGCGCGTGGAAGGGGGCGTGGTCTGCGACGCTTGAGGTCTGCAGAGGCGGTCGCGATCTTGCGAATATGCTCTGCTCCAAATGATGATCGAAGAATCTGACCCGTCGGGCCAACGCAGCGTGCTGCTCGTCGACCTCAACAACTTCGCGCGCTACCCGACGCTGCCCATCGGCTACCTTGCCGCGGTCCTGCGTCGGGCGAACTATGCGGTGACCGTGTTCGCTCCTCTCATGGTGGGCGTGCAGGGCGTCACGCGGGAGCCGCGCCCGCACCGATTCAGCCTGGTTGCCGCAAAGCTGAACTACCGGGTCGCCACTTCCAGTCGTGATTGGGTTCGCAGGTGGCGAGATCGCGCCGCCGCGAAGCGGCTCTCGGGCATCAGTTCCCATGAGGCGCAAGTGCTGGCGGCGGTGAAGGCAGAGATCGCCATTGCCAAGCCGCAAGCCGTGCTGATTTCCACCTACCTGATGTACCGCGACACCTGCGCGCAGATCTGTCTGGCGTGCAAGGAAAGGGGCATTCCGGTGGTCATTGGCGGGCCGTACTTCGCTCAACTCGATGTGATCGAGGAGTGGGTTCGCCTGCCCGGGCTCTCAGCGCTCGTCGCCGGAGAGGTCGAACTGCGCTTGCCGACCATCCTCGAAACGCTGCTCGCGAAGAACGACCCGAGCACGCATGCGGGCGTGGTGACCACCGACGCGCATGGCCGCCCGAGGGGTGGCATCGCGCCGCCGCTGCAGGGGCTGGACTCAGTGCCCTATCCCGACTACAGCGATTTCCCTTGGTCTGCTTATCCGAACCGCATCGTGCCCGTCATCACCGGCCGCGGATGCGGCTGGGGCGTGTGCACGTTCTGCAGCGATGTCACGAGCACGGCAGGCCGCACGTACCGCAGCCGCAGCCCGCAGAACGTTCTGTCGGAACTCGCCGCGCACCACCGGCGATTCGGCGTCTCGCGCTTCGTGTTCACCGACCTCAAGCTCAACAGCAACATCGAGATGTGGCGCTCGATCATCGGCGGCATGCAGGACACCGTCGCCGGCAGTCGCTGGATCGCCGCGGTGCATGCAGGCACCGAAGCGGACAACGGCTTGTCGGAGTCCAGTCTGCGCGCGGCGGCGAAGTCCGGGTGCGTGCGGCTCACCACCGGTCTCGAAACGGGCAGCCAGCGCATCGCCGACTCGATGAAGAAGGGAACGCGGTTGGAGACGATCAGCGCGTTTTTGCATGGCACCGCACAGGCCGGCATCTCGGCACGCTGCACGATGATCCTCGGGCACCCGGGCGAGACAGCCGATGACGTCGAGGCGAGCGTCGAGTTCCTTGCCCGCCATCGCAGCGTCATCGAACGCGTGTCGCTCAATCGGCTGCATCTCGTGACGGGCACGGCGCTGCATCGCGCGGTGAAGCGAAAACCGGAGAAGTTCAAGGGATTCACTATCGTCCACGAGAACGCGGGCATGGCGCATGTCGAACACCGCCACGACGTCGTCCACACCGCCTCTCACCGAAGGGCAGCGATGCGGCTTCTGACCGAGGTGCACCGCATCAACTCGCGCGAACTCTCGGTGAATGCCCGCGAGTTCGAAGGCGTGATGTGACGCTTAAGGGCACGCCAGCCGCCGGCCGCGCCGTTGCGTACCTGATCAACGTTTATCCCTCACCGAGCCACTCTTTCATTCGCAGGGAAATCGCCGCACTCGAATCGGCCGGATGGCGGGTGCATCGCTTTTCGCACCGGCGCGCCAAGCTGCTCGCGCTCGACCCCGCCGATGCCGCCGAGCAGCGAATGACGCAGGTTCTGCTCGAGTCGAAGTGGCAGCGGGTGCTGGCGTCGGTAGCCATCGCCTTTGCAAGCCGCCCCTTTGCCGCGTGTTCGGCTTTCCTGCAGGCGATGCGGATGGCCAGAAACGGCGACGCGCGATTCGTGACACACGCCGGCTACTTCGTGCTCGCGTGCCTCCTCTGTCGAAGCCTGCGAGCGGTCGATTGCCGGCACATCCACGCTCATTTCGGCACCAACCCCGCAGCGGTCGCCCTGCTCGCGAGCCGACTGTCCAAGGTGAGCTACAGCCTGACCTTTCACGGCCCGCACGAGTTTGTCGTGCCTGAGCGGCTCAACCTGCGCGACAAGATCGCCGGCGCATCGTTCGTTGCGGTGGTTTCTTCGAGCGGCCAGCGGGCCGTCGAAGAGCGTTACCCCGCATGGGCCGCCAAGGCGAAGCTCGTGCGTTGCGGGCTCGACGCCGCCTGGTTAGACGAAGCGCCGGCGCGGGTTCCGCAGGCGCCGCATCTCTTGTGCGTGGCGCGTCTCGATCCGCAGAAGAACCCACTGCTGCTCATCGACGCGGCAAAGCACCTCCAGGAGCGCGGTGTGCGCTTCCGCTTGACCCTCATCGGGGATGGAAGCCTGCGTGCACAAGCCGACCGGCGCGTTACGGAGCTCGGGCTTTCGGCGCCAGTGCATCTTTTCGGCTGGGCAACGCAGCAGCAGGTGCGCCAGCACTTGCGCGAATCGCGGGCACTCGTTCTGGCGAGCGACGACGAGGGCTTGCCCGTGGCCATCATGGAAGCGTTCGCAGCGGGCAGGCCGGCCATTGCCACCGACGTGGGCGGTGTGCGCGAACTGGTCGAAACCGGCGTCACCGGCTGGCTGGTTCCACCGCGCGACGCTCACGCACTGGCGAATGCGATGGAGCAGTGTCTCCTCGCGCCCACCCACTGCCTGCAGCAGCTGGCCGACAACGCTCGGCGCAAGGTGCAGAACTTCGACATTCGCACATCGGCCGAGGTGCTGGGCGTCGGCTTCGACGCGGCTCTGGGCGCCTTCGATGCAGCGCTGCCTTCAAGTCAGTAGGCAATGCACCCGGAACGCAGTATTTCCCTTCGCCGACCATGACGCGGCTGATGGCAACCCGCGGACGCCAGGATGAGGCGGCCACGCCAGATGATTCGCTGCCGCCGGACCGCATGAGATGTTGCCCCGCGCGGCCGAACAGCGCCGATCAGCCTTGTTTGTCTGCTGTCGCCGCTGATGCGGCCGCGGCACGAGCCGCCAGCTCGGCACGTTGCGCCTTGAGCCGTTCGCGCGGGCTCAAACCGGGCGCGCGCTCTTCGTCGAGTTTCATCTCGGTGATGAAGCGGCTGGGCGCACCGGCCACCGTCTCGCGGCCGCGCTTGCGGCGCTTGAGCCAGGACACGGTCAGCGTGCTGCGCGCGCGGGTGATGCCCACGTACATGAGCCGCCGCTCCTCTTCGAGCCGCTGGGCGAGCGCTTCCACGCTCAGTGACTCGTCTTCCAGCTTGAAGGGCAGCAGGCCTTCGTTGACACCGACCAGTTGCACGTGCGGCCACTCCAGGCCCTTGGCCGCATGCAGGGTGGACAGCGTCAGCACGTTCTGGTCGTTGCCGCGCTCGGCCAGGCTGATGATCACGGCGATGCTCTGCGCCACTTCGAGCACGCTCTTCTTCTCCGCCTCGAAGGTGCCGGCCTCCTGCGTGATCTGGCCGCCGCAGCGCTTGGCGATCCAGTCGACGAAATCGAGCACGTTGCTCCAGCGGGCCGTGGCGACCTTGGCACTGTCTTCGCCATCGTGCAGGTGCTGCTCGTAGCCGATGTCCTTGAGCCAGCCGAGCAGCAGCGCCTTGGCATCCTCGCCCCCGACAGTCTGGCGAGCCCGGTATTCCAGATCGTTCACGTAGCGGCCGAACTCGTGCAGCGAGCCGACTGCCTTGGCGGAGAGCGCCGTGCCGAGCGACTCGGCAAAGAGCGCCTCGTACAGACTGGTCTTCCACTGGCCCGCGAAGCTGCCCAGGCTGGCCAGCGTCTGATGGCCGATGCCGCGCTTGGGGGTGGTCACGGCGCGCAAGAAGGCCGGGTCGTCGTCCTGATTGACCAGCAGGCGCAACCAGGCGCACAGGTCCTTGATCTCGGCGCGGTCGAAGTAGCTCTGCCCGCCCGAGACCTTGTAGGGGATCTGCGCGGCACGCAGCTTCTGCTCGAACACGCGCGACTGGTGGTTGGCGCGGTAGAGGATGGCGAAATCCTTCCATTCGATGCCCTGGCCGCCGCCGGAGCGGTCCGTCGGCACCGCCGCGCCCGGCGCACCGGCGCCGAGCAGCGCGCCGCCTTGCGCGCGCAGGGCCTGGATGCGAGAAACCGCCCGCTCGGCCTCGTGTTCCTCGCTGTCGCCCTCGACCACCTGGACCGGCTCGCCGTCGCCGTACTCGCTCCACAGCTTCTTCTCGAAGATTTTCGGGTTGGCGGCGATCACTTTGTTGGCGGCGCGCAGGATGTTGCCGGTGGAGCGGTAGTTCTGCTCCAGCGCGATCACCTGCAGCTTCGGGTAGTCGAGCGGCAGGCGCTTGAGGTTGTCGATGGTTGCGCCGCGCCAGCCGTAGATGCTCTGGTCGTCGTCGCCGACCGCCGTGAACATCGCCGTGCGTTCGCTGCCGTCGCCGACCAGCAGGCGCAGCAGTTCGTATTGCTGCGCGTTGGTGTCCTGGTATTCGTCGACCAGCACGTGGCCCAGGCTCGCCTGCCACTTGGCGCGCACCGCCTCGTCGCGCTGGAGCATGGCCACCGGCAGGCCGATGAGGTCGTCGAAGTCGACCGCCTGGTAGGCGGCCAGGCGCTCCTGGTAGCGCTGCATCACGCGCGCGGCGATGCGCTCGTCGTCGTTGGCGGCCTGCGCTTCGGCCTGCTCCGGCTCGAGGCCCTGGTTCTTCCACAAGCTGATGGTCCACTGCCAGCGCCGCGCCTGCGCGGCGTCGCTGCTGCCGCCGGCGTCGCGCAGCAGGCCGGCGACGTCGTCGCTGTCGAGGATGGAGAACTGCGGCTTCAGGCCGATCGCCGCGCCGTCCTCGCGCAGCAGCCGCACGCCCAGCGCGTGGAAGGTGCTGATGATCAACCCCTTGCTCGCCTTGCCGCCGACGAGGCCCTTGATGCGTTCGCGCATCTCGGCTGCGGCCTTGTTGGTGAAGGTGATGGCGGCGATCTGCCGCGCCTCGAGGCCGGCGCCGGCGCCGGGCTGCAGCAGGCGCGCGATCTTGTGCGTGATCACGCGGGTCTTGCCGGAGCCGGCACCGGCGAGCACGAGGCAGGGACCGCTCAGGTGATGCACCGCCTGCATCTGGGCGGCGTTGAGCGAGGGCGGGGACGACAAGGAAACGGGACCAAGGCAGCGAAAGGGGAGCGCGATCATAGCGATGCGCTGCTGCGCGACTCCTCTCCCACGAGCGGGGTTGGAGTGAGGGTCGGCGAGGCCGCCCTGCTGCGCCGCCCTCACCTCTCTCTCCCAAAGGGAGAGGGAGAGGGACCGATGCGATCGCAAGCGCCTGACATACTGCCCGCCCCATGCCTGCCATCCTCGCCGTCACAGTCCCTTTCTTCGGGCTGGTCCTGTGCGGCTACCTCGCCGCCCGGCTGCGCCTGATGCCCGAGGCGACGATTCCGGGCCTCAACGCGTTCGTGCTGTTCTTCGCGCTGCCCTGCATGCTGTTTCGCTTCGGCGCCAGCACGCCGGTGGACAAGCTGCTCAACCCGGCGATGCTGGCGGTGTGGAGCCTCGCGGCGCTGGCCATCGTTGCCTTCACGATTCGGGTCACCCGCGGCCCGCACGTGAACCTGAAAGACGCCGCCTTCGGCGCGCTGGTCGCCGCCTTCCCGAACACCGGCTTCATGGGCATGCCGCTGATGACCGCGCTGCTCGGCGCCGCCGCGGCCGGGCCGATGATGGTCACCCTGCTGATCGACATGTTCATCACCAGCTCCGTGTGCCTGGCCCTGGCGCAGATGCACGACAACGCGCACCTGCCGCTCGGCCGGCGCCTGCGCAACGCCCTGCGCGGCCCGATCGGCAACCCGCAGCCCTGGGCGATCGCGCTCGGCGCGCTGTTTTCCGCCTACGGGCTGGGCCTGCCGGGGCCGATCGACCGCATGGTCGAGCTGCTGGCTGGCGCCGCCACGCCGGTGGCCTTGTTCACCATCGGCGCCGTGCTCTACCGGGCCGGCCAGCACGCCCACTCGCGCACCGCGCCGGCGTTGTTCGTGCCGGTTGCGCTGATCAAGCTGGCGGTGCACCCAGCGCTGGTGTTCGGGCTGGGCAGTGCAGCCATCGCGCTCGGCGCGCCGCTGTCGCGCTTCGAGCTGATGGTGCTGACCCTGGCGGCGGCCCTGCCCTCCGCCAGCAACGTCTCGCTGCTGGCGGAGCGCTTCTTGGCCGACAACGGCCGCATCGCCCGGATCATCATGACCTCGACGGTCCTGGCGTTCCTGAGCTTCTCGGGTCTGGCCGGATTGTTCGGCGCCACGCCGGGCTGACGCAGCCCGGAACCGCCGTGAGGCGTGGCGCCCGCAAGGAGGCATTTCCATGAAACGCATCGCAGCGATCGCCTTACCGGGCAGCGTGAGCCTGCGCTTGCCGATCGACGGAAAAAATCGCCCCGCTCAGATGGCGAGGGGGTCCACGTCCACCGCCCATCGAAGCACGCCCTTTTGCTCGGGTCGCCGGGCCTGCAGCAGCGCACCCCATGCGGCGAGGAAGCGTTGCAGCGCCGGCCGCGAGGCCGACTCGACCAGCATCTGCGCGCGCTCCACGTCGGCCACCCGCTGCACCGACAGCGGCACCGGCGGATAGAGCGTGACCTGCGCCGCCTCGGGCAAGCCGGCCGACGCGTCCCCCACCGCCTGCAGCCAGGCCTGCGCCACCGACTGGCTGCGGGCATCGGCGCGCAGGATCGCGAGATGGGCATGCGGCGGCAGGCCCGCCGAGAGGCGCTCGGCGAGTTGCTGGCGCGCGAAGCTTTCGTAGTCGTGGGCGCGTAGTGCCGCGTAGAGCGGATGCTGCGGGTGCCAGGTCTGCACCCACATCTCGGCCCGCGCGGCCTGTCCGGCGTCGCGGCCGGCCCGGCCGGTTGCCTGCAGCAGCAGCGCGAACAGGCGCTCGGGGCCGCGGAAGTCACTGCTGAACAGCGCCGCGTCGGGGTTCACCGCCGCCACCAGCGTGATGCGCCGGAAATCGTGCCCCTTGGCGATCATCTGCGTGCCGACCAGCACGTCGATCTCGCCCGCATGCACGCGCGCCAGTTCAGCCTCCAGCGCGCCGCTGCGCCGCGTGGTGTCGGCGTCGATGCGGCCGAGCCGGGCGCCGGGCAGCAAGGCACCGAGCTGCTCCTCCAGCCGCTCGGTGCCGCGGCCGACCGGCTGGATGTCGGCGTTGCCGCATTCGGGACAAGCGCGCGGCACGCGCTCCGTGAAGCCGCAGTGGTGGCAGCGCAGCGTGCGGTCTCGCTTGTGGAACACACGCCAGGCGCTGCAGTGCGCGCAGGCGCTTTTCCAGGCGCAGTCCAGGCAATGCAGCACCGGTGCATAGCCGCGGCGGTTGAGAAAGACGAGGCTTTGCTCGCCGCGCGACAGCCGCTCCTGCAGGGCGGCCAGCAAGGGCGGCGCGATCGGCGTGTCGCGCACCGTCTCGCGCGGCAGCCGGCCCATGTCGACCAGCCGCACCGCGGGCAGTGCGCCGCCACCGATGCGTGAGGCCAGCGTCAGGCGGCGGTAGCGGCCCGGCCCGCCCTCGGCCGGCGCCAGCGCGTTGTGCCAGCTTTCCAGCGAGGGCGTGGCCGAGCCCAGCAGCACCGGCACCCGCTCGATGCGCCCACGCACCACCGCCAAGTCGCGCGCCGAATAGCGCGCGCCTTCCTGCTGCTTGTAGGAAGGGTCGTGCTCCTCGTCCACCACGATCAGGCCCAGCCGCGGCAGCGGCGCGAACACCGCCAGCCGCGTGCCGAGCACCAGGTCCGCCTCCCCGAGCAGCGCCATGAGCCAGTGCTTCAGGCGCCGGGCGGGCGTCAGGCCGCTGTGCAGCGAGACGACGCGCCGGCCGGGGAAGCGCTCGATGAAACGGGCCTCGAGCTGCGGCGTGAGGTTGATCTCGGGCACCAGCACCAGCGCTTGGCGGCCGGCATCGAGCGCGCGGCGAGACTCGCGCAGGTAGATCTCGGTCTTGCCGCTGCCGGTGGCACCGTGCAGCAGGGTCACGCCGGGCGCATCGGCCGGCACTGAGGCGGCCAGCGCGGCCAGGACGGCGGACTGTTCGCCACTGGGCATGGGGCCGGGCGCGTCAGGCACGCTGGTCGGCGCAGGCGGCTCGATCGAGCCGATCGAACCGGATGCGCTCCGCGAGCCCGTTCCCTGCGGCAACTTCGCCGAGAGCTGCGCGCGCAGGCGGCCCACCCGCCGCGCCAGCACCGCGGCGTCCAGGCCGCGCAGTTCGGGCGGCAGCACTGCCAGCGCGAGTTCGCCCGGGCTGCGCTGGTAGTAGGCAGCGGCAAAGTCGACCAGCGCGCGCCAGCCGTCCGGCAGCGGCGGCAGCGCGTCGAGCGACTCCCCGACCGGCCGCAGCGCGGCGAGCTCGAGCATCGGCTCGGAGACGACCGGCGCCTCCCAGACGATGCCCAGCACCTCGCGGCGCCCGAACGGCACACGCAGCAGGCTTCCGGGCACATGTGGTCGCTCGGCGCGGTAATCGAGCGCGCCCTGCAGGCCGCTGTGCTGGGGCGCATCGACCAGGACCGCGACGCGGGTCGCGGCATCGACCGGGGCGTGACCCGGCACCGCCGGCAGAGCCGCCTCGGGCGATTGAAGAACAGTCGACTTGGCCACGAAACCTCGAACGATCGTCAGAGAACCGACCCAAGTTGTTGATTCATCTAGGCTTTGTGATCTATCCACTCAGCCTGTGGAAAACTTTGTGGGAAACCTGCGAAAACGGCCGCTAAATGCGCGCCGTTGTTGGCCTGTGGACGGACTGAGGCATTTTGAGGCAGCACAACCTGCCTATATGAATCAACAACTTAGCGGCGACCCTTGCCGATCGAGTGCTGCACCGCAACAGCTTGACACCGAGCGGCGTCGTGATTCGTTTTTGGGGATAAGTCAAGCGCCAATCAGCTAAAACAGTGCAAAACCCCGGATCGATCGGACCGACGGCCGCCTCTCAAGCAACGCGCTGCTGCCGCGAATGCTGGTGAACCGCCTCGACCAGCACGCTCACGCTTTCCGGCGGCGTGTGCTGGCTGATCCCGTGGCCGAGATTGAAAACGTGGCCGCTGCGCGCCGACGGCGCACCGTAGCTGTCGAGCGTGCGCACAACCTCGGCGCGAATTTGCTCCGGCTCGGCGAACAGCACGTTCGGGTCGAGGTTGCCCTGCAGCGCCACCCGCTCGCCGATGCGCGAGCGCGCCTGGCCGAGGTTGACGGTCCAGTCGAGGCCGACGACGTCGCAGCCGCTCGCGGCGATGGCTTCGAGCCACGGCCCGCCGCCCTTGGTGAACACGATGTGCGGCACCCGACAGCCGTCGTGCTCGCGTTTCAACTGGCCGAGCACACGCTCGGTGTAGGCCAGGCTGAAGCGCCGGAAAGCGTCGTCGGCCAGGACGCCGCCCCAGCTGTCGAAGACCATCACCGCCTGTGCGCCGGCCTCGATCTGGGCGTTGAGGTAGGCGGCGACCGCGTCGGCGTTGATCTCCAGGATGCGGTGCAGCAGATCCGGGCGGCGGTAGAGCATGGTCTTGATGAGCCGGTAGTCGCTGCTGCCGGCGCCTTCGACCATGTAGCAGGCCAGCGTCCACGGGCTGCCGGAAAAGCCGATCAGCGGGACACGTCCCTTCGTCTCCCCTGCCACGTCCTGCAAGAGCGCGCGACGGATCGAGGCAACGGCGTCGAACACGTAGCGCAGACTGGCCATGTCTGGCACGGCGAGGCGCGCTACATCGGCTTCGGTGCGCAGCGGGTGCGCAAAGCGCGGGCCCTCGCCCTCGGCGAAGCTCAGGCCCAGGCCCATGGCGTCGGGCACGGTGAGGATGTCGGAGAACAGGATCGCCGCGTCGAGTGGATAGCGCTCCAACGGCTGCAGGGTCACTTCCGTCGCGAAGTCCGGGTTCGTCGCCAAGCCCATGAAGCTGCCGGCGCGCCCTCGCGTGGCGCGGTACTCCGGCAAGTAGCGGCCGGCCTGGCGCATCAACCAGACCGGCGTGCAGTCGGTCGGCAGGCGCAGGCAGGCGCGCAGAAAACGGTCGTTGGCGAGCTCGGGCAGGCGAGGCTCGTCGGCGGCAGGCGGCGCAACGGAAACAGCGGGTCGGGTCATCGGGAGATTATCGGCGGCGGCCCTGTGACGCCCACCCACTGCGCCACCACCGGCGCGGGGCCGTCCTGTGCCGCAGCCGCGACCCTCGCGCTGACCAGCGCCCGCTCCACCACGGCCCGGCTCAGTGCGCCGCCGGTGCAGCCGCGGCGGCGTGGCGGCGTGGCGGCCGCGCCGACACGCCGCTGGATCAGTGCGCCGTGTAACGCAGTGAAGGCATCGAGGTCGTTTTCGGGTTCACCGTGGTTAGGATAGCCAGCGCGCAACGCGGCCCGTCGCGCGCCCGGCTCACTTCTTCGGCCGCCTGCCCGCGCGCGCCGCAGCCTCTGCCCTCCAAAGGACTGCCATGCTCCGACACGCCTTCGCCGCCTTTGCCGTCTTCGCGAGCCTCGCGCTCGGCGGCTGCGGCTACAACGACTTCCAGCGCCTGGACGAACAGACCAATGCCGCGTGGTCGGAGGTGCTCAACCAGTACCAGCGCCGCGCCGACCTCATTCCGAACATCGTCGCCACCGTGAAGGGCGAGGCCAACTTCGAGCAGGAAACGCTCACCCGCGTGGTCGAGGCGCGCTCGCGCGCCACCAGCATCCAGGCCACGCCGGAGCTCGTGAACGACCCGGCGGCGTTCCAGCGCTTCCAGGCCGCGCAGGGCGAGGTGTCGAGCGCGCTGAGCCGGCTGCTGGCGGTGGTGGAGAACTACCCGAACCTCAAGGCCAACCAGGGTTTCCAGGACCTGCGCGTGCAGCTCGAAGGCACCGAGAACCGCATCACCGTCGCGCGCAACCGCTACATCAAGGCGGTGCAGGAGTACAACGTGCTGGCGCGCAGCTTCCCCAACAACCTGACCGCAATGATCTTCGGCTACGACCCCAAGCCGAATTTCACGGTGCAGAACGAGGCCGAGATTTCACAGCCGCCGGCGGTGAACTTCGACTTCGGCAAGCCGGCCGCGCCGGGCGGCGCGCCGCCCGCGGCGCCGCCAGCTTCACGATGAAGCGACAACTCGCCGTGCGCCATCAACCATCGGGCCGGCCCTGATGCGCGATCGGCGGCTCTCGCCGGCGCTGCCCGGCGCCTCGTTGCCGCACCGGCCGCACCACTCGCGCGCCGGTTGGCAGGTGCTACCGATGGCGCTGTTGCTGGCCCTCACGCTGGCCCTGGCGCTCGTCAGCACAATGGTGCGGGCCCAGGAACTCGTGCCGGTGCCCGAACTCACCGCGCGGGTGATCGACCAGACCGGCACGCTGAGCGCCGAGCAGACCGCCTCGCTGGACGCCAAGCTCGCCGCCTTCGAGCAGGAGGTCGGCTCCCAGCTCGTGATCCTGATGCTGCCGTCCACCGCTTCCGAGGACATCGCCGACTACACCCAGCGCGTCGGCGACGCCTGGCAGATCGGCCGCGCCGACGTGGGCGACGGGCTGCTGATCGTCGTGGCGAAAGACGAACGCCGGCTGCGCATTGCGCCGGCCAAGGCGCTCGAAGGCGCAGTGCCCGACCTGGCCGCCAAGCAGATCATCGACCGCTACCTCACGCCCGCCTTTCGCGCGAACGACTACGCCGGCGGCCTGAGCGCGGCCATTGATGCGCTGGCCGCCCGCATTCGCGGCGAAGCGCTGCCCGCGCCCGAGCCGCGCGGCGCGCAAGCGCAGCCGGGCGCGCAGTGGCAGGACCTGGCGCTGTTCTTCCT
>NZ_JACDCW010000198.1 GCF_013817345.1 Methylibium sp. | reverse complement strand
GCGCGCCGCACCGAAGCGGCGGTGGCCGAGCGCACGGTGCAGCTGCAGCACGAGATCGCCGAGCGCGAAGCCACCGAGCAGGCGCTGCGCGACAGCGAGCGGCGCTTTCGCAACATCTTCAATTCGGTGCCGCTCGGCGTGATCTACACCGACCTGCGGGGCAGCATCAAGCAGCCCAACGCCAGCTTCTCGGCCATGACCGGCTACTCCGAGGAAGAGCTGCTCGACACCACCACCCCGGCCCTGACCCACCCGGACGACCTGGCCGAAGACCAGCGCCTGCGCGACGTCCTGGCCCGGGGCGAGCAGCAACTGGTGCGGCGGCGCAAGCGCCTCATCACCCGCGACGGCCGGGTGCTCTGGGTCGACGCCACCATGACCCTGCAGCAGGACGCGCGCGGCGGCCCGCAGCGGCTGGTCGCGCTGATCGAAGACATCTCCGAACACCTGCGACTCGAGGAAGCCGAGCGAGCGCGCGAGTCGGCCGAGGCGTCCAATCAGGCCAAGAGCGAATTCCTCTCGCGCATGAGCCACGAGCTGCGCACGCCGCTCAACGCGATGCTCGGTTTTTCGCAGCTGCTCGAGCTGGACGCCGAACCGCGCCTGAACGAGCGCCATGCGCAGTGGGTGGCACAGATCCGGCGCGCCGGCTGGCATCTGCTGGAAATGATCAACGACGTGCTGGATCTTTCGCGCATCGAGTCGGGCATGCTCAAGCTCGATCAACTGGCGCTGCGCATTGAGCCGCTGCTGATCGAGTCGATGGCGCTGGTGGAGGCGCAGACGCGCGAGCGCGACGTGCGAATCGTGCGCGGCCCGAGCGAAGACCCGGGCCTGCGCGTGCTGGGCGACGGCACGCGCATCAAGCAGATCCTCACCAACCTGCTGTCGAACGCCATCAAATACAACCGTCCGGGCGGCGAGGTGGTGTTGACGACCCGCCGCCGCAACACCGAGGACGGCACCGTGATGCTCGACGTGGAGGTCTGCGACACCGGCCTGGGCATGAGCCCGGACCAACTCGCGCAACTGTTCCAGCCCTTCAACCGCCTGGGCCGCGAGCGCGGCGCCGCAGAGGGCACCGGCATCGGCCTGGTCATCACCCGGCTGCTGGCCGAGCGGCTCGGCGGCGCGCTGTCGGTGCGCAGCACCGAGGGCGTCGGCTCGGTCTTCACCTTGAGCCTGCCGCTGGCCGGGCATTACGCTGCCACCACCGAGCCGGCCGTGCTCGACGATACGGGCGGCGGCTACCACCGTCGCCAGGTGCTCTACATCGAAGACAACGAGATCAATGTGGAGGTGATGCGCGGCATCTTCACCCAGCGCCCGCAGGTCCGCCTCGACATCGCAACCACCGGCCTGGACGGGCTGGCCACGGTGCGCACGGCGCCGCCCGACCTGATCCTGCTCGACATGCATCTGCCCGACATCGACGGCATGGTGCTGCTGCAGCACCTGCAATCCGACGAATCGACGGCCGGCATCCCGGTCATCGTGGTCTCGGCCGACGCCCTGCCGGCGCAGATGGACGCCGCGCTGCAGGCCGGCGCCTCACGCTACGTGACCAAACCGGTATCGGTCGACGAGATGCTGGCGGTGCTGGATGAACAACTCTCGCAGCTGACAACGCAGTTCGGCCAGCCGTAAGGAACCTCACCGCCCCGCGGGGAACACCACCCGCACCACCAACCCCCCGCCGTCTTCGCCGTCCAGCAGGAAGACGCTCGCGCCGTGCAACTGCGCGATGTCGCGCACGATCGCCAGCCCCAGGCCGCTGCCTGCGCCCATCGAACCCGCGGGGCGGTAGAAGCGCTCGAACACTCGCTCGCGCTCCGCCGGGGCGATGCCCGGGCCGTTGTCCTCGACCTCGAGCACCGGTTGGCGCACCCCCTCCCCCACGTCGAGCAGGCCGGTGCGCACCGTGATGCGCGCCGGCCGCGCCGGGTTGGCGCAGGCGTACTCGAGCGCGTTGTGGATCAGGTTGCCGAGCAGTTCGCCGAGCAGGTGATGGCGCCCGCGCAGGGGCGCGGACTCCAGTTGGAAGCCCAGGTCGGCGCCGCGCTCGAGCGCGCGCGGCACCCAGTCCTGGGCGGCATCGTGGGCCACCGCTTTCAAATCGACCGGCTCGGCGCCGCCGGGCTCGCGGCTGCTCGCCTCGCTGCGCGCCAGCGCAAGCAACTGGTCGGCCAGCCGCGCCGCGCGTTGCGCCGAGCGGTGCAGGCGTTCGAGGGTGGCGTGTACCGCGCCGGGATGCGATTCCAGCAACGCCAGTTCGGTCTCGGTGCGCAGCGCGGTCAAGGGCGTGCGCAGCTGGTGCGCGGCATCGGCGATGAAATGGCGCTGGCGTGTCGCGTCCGCCGCCACACGGGCGAGCAACTGATCGACCGCGTCGAGCAGCGGCTGCACCTCGGCCGGCATGCGCCCCCGCCTCAGCGGCCGCAGGTCGTCGAGCGAGCGCAGGGCGAGCTGCTGGTTGACGGAAGTCAGCGGGCGCATCGCGCGGTTGACCACGAAGCCGATCGCCAGCGCGAACAGCGCCGTGCTGCCGAAAGCCAGCAACAAGGTCAGCACCAGCGAGTCGGTGCGCGCGCGCTCGCGCTCGTCGAGCGTCTCGGCCACGCGCACCTGGCACAA
>NZ_JACDCW010000115.1 GCF_013817345.1 Methylibium sp. | reverse complement strand
GCGCCGAGCACGATGGGCAGCAGCATCTGCCAACCCAGCCAGGCGCCCAGGGCGGCCAGCAGTTTGAAGTCGCCGGCGCCCATCCCCTCTTTGCCCGTGGTCAGCTTGAACAGCCAATACACCGACCAGAGTGCAAGGTACCCCCCCACAGCCCCACCCAGCGCTGTGGGGAGCGGCACAGTCCATCCGGCTGCTGCGGCGAGCAGGCCAGCCCACAGCAGCGGCTGCGTCAGGCTGTCGGGCAGCAGCGTCGTATCCCAGTCGATGCCCGACAGCGCGATCAGCGCCGCCACGAAGCCACACCATGCCAGCACCACCGGCTGCGCGCCGAAGCGCCAGATCAGCAGTGCGAACAGAACACCGGTGCTCAGCTCGATCAACGGGTAGCGCACCGCAATCGGCGTCTTGCAGGCGGAGCACCGGCCGCGCAGGATCAGCCAGCTGACAAGCGGAACGTTCTCGAACCAGCGAATCCGGTGGCCACACTGCGGGCAGCGCGAGGCCGGTCGCGAGAGCGTGAGCGCCGGCGTTTCGGGTACGTCCACGCCCAGCAGTTCAGCGCTTTCCAGCTTCCAGGCCCGCTCCATCATCTGCGGCAGACGGTGGATCACGACGTTGAGGAAACTGCCGATGCAAAGGCCCAGAAGCCCGAGCGCCCAGGGCGAAAGAAGCCCGCCTAGCCAGTCATTGGACATCGACAAGCCGACGAAACGGCCTCAGACCACCTGGCCCAGCTTGAAGATCGGCAAGTACATCGACACCACGATGCCGCCGATGATCGTGCCGAGCACCACGATGATGATCGGCTCCAGCAGGCTGGACAGGCCCTTGACGGCCTCGTCGACCTCCTGCTCGTAGAACTCGGCCGCTTTGCCGAGCATCTGGTCAAGGGCGCCCGACTCTTCGCCGATGGCAGACATCTGCAGCACCATCACCGGAAAAATGCCGGTGGTCTGCATCGACGTGGTCAAGGCCGTGCCGGTGGAAACATCCTTCTGGATCTTTTCCGTCGCCTCGGCAAACACGGCGTTGCCCGATGCGCCACCCACCGAGTCGAGCGCCTCGACCAACGGAACGCCGGCGGCAAACATCGTCGCCAGCGTGCGCGTCCAGCGGGCGACCGCCGATTTGTAGACGAGGTCGCCGAACACCGGCATCTTGAGCAGCACACGGTCCATGAATTTCTGCATCTTCTCCGAGCGCTTCCACGACTCCAGGAAGAAGTAGGTGCCGCCGCCGATCACTCCGAAGATCAGCCACCAGTAGCCCACGAACACTTCCGATATCGCCATCACGAGCAGCGTAGGCGCCGGCAACTCGGCCCCGAAGGAGCTGAAGACTTCCTTGAAGGCGGGGATCACGAAGATCATGATCACTGCGACGACGATGAAGGCGACCACCAGCACCGCCACCGGGTACATCAGCGCGCCTTTGATCTTGCGCTTGATCTCGAGTGTTTTCTCCTGGTACACGGCCAGGCGCTCGAGCAGCGTCTCGAGGATGCCCGCCGCCTCGCCGGCTTCCACCAGGTTGCAGTAGAGCGCGTCGAAATGCAGCGGGTGCTTGCGAAACGCCGAGGACAGGCTGGTGCCGGTCTCGATGTCGGAGCGAATGTCGGTGAGCAGCTTGGTCACGCGCGGATTGGTGCTGCCGCGCGCGACGATGTCGAAGGACTGCAGCAGCGGCACGCCGGCGCGCATCATCGTCGCGATCTGGCGCGTGAAGATCGCGATGTCCTTCTGCTTGATCGACCGGCCGCCGCTCATGCGGCGCTTCTTGACCTTGTTGACCAGAATTCCCTGGCGCCGCAGCGTCGCACCGACGGCCGCCTCGCCGCCCGCACGCATCTCGCCGCGCACCAGCTTGCCGTTCTTGTCCTTGCCTTCCCACTCGAAGACGAGTTCCTTGATGCCGTTTGCCGACACGGTTGCTGTGGCCATGGTCTGTAGAGTTCCTCGCGAAGCGCTTATTCGTTGGTGACCGAGATCACTTCTTCCAGGGTCGTCATGCCGGCGCGCACCTTGATGAGACCCGACTGCCGAAGATCACGCACGCCTTCACGGTGCGCCTGCTGTGCGATGTCCATCGCATTGCCTTCGGTCAGGATGATTCGCTGGATATCCTCGGTGATCGGCATCACTTGGTACAGACCGACGCGGCCCCGGTACCCGTTGCTGCAGCTCGAACAACCGACCGCTCGATAAAGCTTCCAGGTACCTTCGAAATCGGCTGGGGTGAACCCCGCCTTCACCAAAGCTTCCTTAGGGTAATCGGCGGGCGCCTTGCAGTTCTCGCAAAGCCGCCGCGCCAGACGTTGAGCCGTGATCAGGATCACGCTGGAGGCGATGTTGAAGGGCTGCACGCCCATGTTCATCAAGCGCGTGAGCGTCTTCGGCGCATCGTTGGTGTGCAGCGTGCTCATCACCATGTGCCCGGTCTGCGCAGCCTTGATCGCGATGTCGGCGGTTTCCAGGTCGCGAATCTCACCGACCATGATGATGTCCGGGTCCTGTCGCAGGAATGCCTTCAACGCGACGGCGAAGTTCATTCCCGCCTTGTCGTTGACATTGACCTGGTTGATGCCCGGGAGGTTGATTTCGGCCGGGTCCTCGACCGTTGCGATGTTCACGCCGGGCTGGTTGAGGATGTTCAGGCAGGTATAGAGCGACACCGTCTTGCCCGAGCCGGTCGGGCCGGTCACCAGCACCATGCCGTAGGGCCGCTTGATGGCCAGCATCAGGCGGTCTTTTTCGATCTTCTCGTAGCCCAGCGCCTCGATGCCGAGCTTCGCGCTCGATGGATCGAGGATGCGGATGACAATTTTTTCGCCGAACAGCGTCGGCAGCGAACTGACCCGGAAGTCGATTGCCTTGTTGCCGAACTTGAGCTTCATGCGGCCGTCCTGCGGCACGCGTTTCTCGGCGATGTCGAGGCGGGAAATCACCTTGATGCGCGAGGCGAGCTTGTCCTTGATGGCGATGGGTGGCTGCGTGATCTCGCGCAGTTCGCCGTCGACACGAAAGCGCACGCGATAGATCGACTCGTAAGGCTCGAAATGCAAGTCGGAAGCGCGCGCATTGATCGCGTCGATCAGCATCTTCTGCAGGAAGCGCACGACCGGAGCGTCTTCGACATCGGTCGAAACATCCTGTGTCTCGGTGCTGCCGGTTTCCTCTTCGGTGACGTCGAACTCGAAATCGCCGGCCACCAGCGACTCGAGCGACTCGCCGGCGCTGATCGTGGCGGCCTCGACCAGACGCAGCAGCTTGTCGTGTTCGACGATCACCCATTCCGGCGTGAGCTGCGTCGCGAACTTGATCCGTTCGACGGCTTCCTGATCGGTTGGGTCGGCACCGGCAATGAACAGGCGATTGCCGCGCTTGCCGAGCACGATCACCTGGTATTGAGCGGCCAGCTTGGCGTCGATCACATTGCGAGGCAAGCGCTGCGGATCGATGGCCGCCAAATCGAGTAGCGGCATGGCCAGAGCGGTAGAAAGCGTGTGCGCCAAGTCGGCCGGGTTGACGGCGCCGGCGCCGATCACCGCCGAGATGAAGCTGCGGCGCTGCTCTTTGGCGCCGCGGACCAAATCTTCGGCAGCCTTGACTGTGAGTTTGCCAGCGTGAACCAGGACGCGCGCCACGCCGGACAAGGAACTCTGCGGAGCGTCGGCGATTGTGTCCACGGGCGATCAGTTCGGCAGGCGTTGCAACCGGTTCATGATCGTCGATTCATCAGCCGGTGTAAACGCGCGAAGGCGCACCACTACTCGATCTCCCGCCGATGCCGTGCGTAAGACACACGCATGCCCCGAAAGACGATCGAGAAAAAGCTTGGTCGGGGTGAGAGGATTCGAACCTCCGGCCTCTACGTCCCGAACGTAGCGCTCTACCAGGCTAAGCTACACCCCGAATTGCTCGCCGCGCGAGGCGCGGATATCGAGCGGCGCTCACGCGGAACGCTCGATCGACTGAGCACATAAGTATAGCAGTGCCTCGTGGTGCGCCGAATCGGGCAGGACGGTCAAACACTGCCTGGCCCGTTCGATTTCTCCGCGTGCGACGGCCCGCGTCGCATCGAGTGCCCCGGTCTCGCGCACGATGGCGATCACCTCGGGCAAGCGTTCGATCTCTCCGTTGACGATGGCTGCCCGGACCAAGTCGCGCTGGGCCGGAGTGCCCCGCGCCATGGCGGCCAGGAGCGGCAAGGTCGGCTTGCCTTCGCGCAGATCGTCACCCACGTTCTTGCCCAGTGCTGTGGTGGCGCCCTCGTAGTCGAGCAGGTCGTCGATCAGTTGGAATGCGGTGCCCAGCGCGCGGCCGTAGTCGGCACAGGCCGCCTCGATTTCCGCTGGAGCGTCGGCCAGCAGGGCGCCCAAGCGCGCGCTGGCCTCGAACAGCTTGGCCGTCTTGAAGCGAATCACGCGCAAGTAGTCGTCCACCGCAAGGTCGGGGTCGTGCATGTTCATCAACTGCAGAACCTCGCCCTCGGCGATCACGTTGGTTGCATCGGCCAGCACCTCCAGCACCCGCATGCGGTTCACCGACACCATCATCTGAAAGGCACGCGAATACAGAAAGTCGCCGACCAACACGCTGGCGGCGTTGCCGAAACGCGCATTCGCGGTGTCGCGCCCCCGGCGCAGCTCCGATTCGTCGACCACATCGTCGTGCAACAGCGTCGCCGTATGAATGAACTCCACAGTGGCCGCCAGCTCGAATCTCTCCGGCCCGTGAAATCCGAGCGCCTGCGAGAACAGCAGGACCAAGGTCGGACGGATCCGCTTGCCTCCGGCGCTGACGATGTAGTGCGAAATCTGGTTGATCAGCGCCACCTGGGATGACAGCCGGCGCCGGATCAGCGCGTCGACTTCTGCCATCTCGGGGGCCATCAGGTCGGCAAAGGTGGAGGCCGACAAGGCGGCAGGCGAGACGGCGGACACGACAGAACCCGAAAGCCCGCGGGGAGCGCGAGCGAAGCGGCGATTATAGAAAGCGCGGCACTCCGACGCTGTGGCACGTCGAGCACGGCCGCTTCTTTGACCGCTTGACACAAGGGCATGTGTTAAAGTCACCGGCTTCGCAAAATTGCGCGGGGCCGGCTGCTTCGTTTGAGGGGCGGCTTGTGTTTCCAGTAAGAGAACTCGAGTGAGAGGCTGATATGTACGCGCTCATAAAAACCGGCGGCAAGCAATACAAGGTTGCTGCAGGCGAAAAGATCAAAATAGAACAGATTGCTGCGGACGTTGGCCAAGAGATCGTGATCGACCAGGTGCTTGCTGTGGGCAACGGCGCGGACCTGCAGGTTGGGACTCCCTTGGTTGCCGGCGCGAAGGTCGTGGCCACGGTGCTGGCGCACGGCCGTCATGACAAGGTTCGCATTTTCAAGATGCGCCGCCGCAAGCACTACCAAAAGCGGCAGGGTCACCGTCAGAACTTCACCGAGCTGGAAATCAGTTCAGTGAACGGCTGAACCTTGCAACCTAGAAGGAGCTGAAAAATGGCACAGAAAAAAGGCGGCGGTTCCACACGCAACGGCCGCGATTCGCAGCCGAAGATGCTCGGCGTCAAGGTGTTCGGCGGTCAGGTCATCACGGCCGGCGCGATCATCGTGCGTCAGCGTGGCACGCGTTTTCATCCCGGAGCCAATGTCGGCATCGGCAAGGACCACACGCTGTTTGCGTTGGTCGACGGCGAAGTCAGCTATGCCGTCAAGGGCGAGCGCAGCCGTAGCACGGTGGTCGTGACCCCGCGCTGAGTCTGCAGACCCCGCCTACGAAGCCCCGGCTCGCCGGGGCTTTTTCGTTGGCACGGCTCCGCTAACATCGTCCGAAATAGACTGCAGATGCGATGAAATTCGTCGACGAGGCTTATATCGACGTGATCGCCGGCAACGGCGGCAACGGCTGCGCGAGCTTTCGCCGCGAGAAGTTCATTCCCTTCGGCGGGCCCAATGGCGGCAACGGCGGGCGTGGCGGCAACGTGTATGCCCAAGCCGACCGCAATCTCAACACGCTCGTCGACTTCCGCTTCTCCCGGCGCCATGAAGCCCGCGGCGGCGAACACGGGCGCGGCTCCGACCAGTTCGGTGCAGCGGCCGACGACATCGTTCTGCGCATGCCCGTCGGGACGATCATCGCTGATGCTGAAACGGGCGCGCCCATCGCGGAGTTGCTGGAGCCCGACGAACGCATCCTGATTGCCAAGGGCGGCGACGGGGGCTTTGGCAATCTTCACTACAAGACCAGCACCAACCGCGCGCCGCGCCAGAAGACCCCCGGCTGGCCCGGTGAGCAGAAGAAGCTCAAGCTCGAACTGCGCGTGCTCGCCGACGTCGGCCTGCTTGGTATGCCCAATGCCGGCAAATCGACCCTGATCGCGGCAATCTCCAACGCACGGCCGAAGATTGCCGACTATCCGTTCACCACCTTGCATCCCAACCTCGGGGTGGTGCGCGTCGGGCCCGAGCAGAGCTTCGTTGTGGCCGACGTGCCGGGGCTGATAGAAGGTGCTGCTGAAGGCGCCGGGCTCGGTCACCGTTTCCTGCGGCACCTGCAGCGCACGCGCCTGCTGCTGCACATGGTCGACCTGGCGCCCTTCGATGATGCCGACCCGGTCCAGCAGGCCAAGGCAATCGCGGCCGAGCTGAAGAAATACGACCCGGCTCTGTTCGACAAGCCGCGCTGGCTGGTGCTCAACAAGCTGGACATGGTGCCAGCCGATGAACGCGCCGCGCGGGTGAAAGACTTTGTCAAGCGCTTCAAATGGAAAGGCCCCGTGTTCGAGATTTCGGCCTTGACGCGCGAAGGCTGCGAACACTTGGTGCAGGCGGTCTACCGCCATGTGGCGACCTACCAGACCCACCACGTCGATCCCGATGTGCGCTTTGCCGAGCTCGACGCGGATGACGTGTCCGGCAAGGATGCGGCCTTTGTTCCCCAGGCCGACGATCCCCGTTTTCGATGAGCGGCGGGGCGGAAAGGGCAAGGCATGTCTGACGTACTGCGTGCCGCGAAGCGGATCGTGGTGAAGGTCGGCTCCAGCCTGGTCACCAATGAAGGTCGAGGCCTCGACGAAGAGGCCATCGACACCTGGTGCCGGCAGATTGCCGCCCTGACCGAACAGGGCCGCGACGTGGTGATGGTGTCGAGCGGCGCCATCGCCGAAGGCATGAAACGCCTGGGCTGGCGCACACGTCCCAAGGAAGTTCATGAACTGCAGGCCGCCGCGGCCGTGGGGCAGATGGGTCTTGTGCAGATGTACGAGAGCAAGCTGCGCGAGCGCGGCATCGGCAGCGCCCAGGTCTTGTTGACGCACGCTGACCTGGCCGACCGCGAGCGCTATCTCAACGCGCGCTCGACACTGCTCACGCTGCTGCGCTTGAGAGTGATCCCGGTCATCAACGAGAACGACACCGTCGTCAACGACGAGATCAAGTTCGGCGACAACGACACGCTCGGCGCACTGGTGGCCAATCTCATCGAGGCCGATGCACTGGTGATCCTCACCGATCAGGCCGGGTTGTTCTCGGCCGATCCGCGCAAGGACGCGACAGCCCGCTTCGTCGACGAGGCGCGGGCCGGCGACCCGGCGCTCGAGAGCATGGCCGGCGGTGCCGGCTCGAGCCTGGGCCGTGGCGGCATGATCACCAAGGTGCTGGCCGCCAAGCGCGCTTCGCGCAGCGGGGCTTCCACCGTGATTGCGTGGGGCCGCGAGCCCGACGTCCTGCTAAGGCTGGCCACCGGTGAAGCGATCGGCACGCTGCTCACCGCCAGCACCGCCAAGATTGCCGCTCGCAAACAGTGGATGGCGGATCATCTGCAGTTGCGTGGCGCGGTCGTCATCGACGACGGTGCCCTCGCCAAGCTGCGCGACGACGGCAAGAGCTTGCTGCCCATCGGCCTGGTCGCAGTACATGGCGAATTCGCACGCGGCGACGTGATCGCGGTGCGCAGCGGAGCCGGCGTCGAGATCGCGCGTGGCCTGGCCAACTACGCAAGCAGCGAAGCCAGGCTGATCGCGCGCAAGCCTTCGAGCGAGTTCGAGCGGCTGCTGGGCTTTACCGGCGAAGCCGAAATGATTCACCGGGACAACCTAGTGCTGTCGTAAAGCGACGTCGGCGCTTGCTAACTAGCGTTTGACCGCAGCGGTTTGCCGACACTACTCTTTCAGATGAGACGGGCCCGCGCTCTGCCGACCCCCGGCCGACAGGCTTTTCCTGCTCCCCTTCACTGCGTGCCGCTGGGCTCGCTAGGCTGAGCCGCAGTGCCCGGGTCGTGTTCGGAGGCGGCCTCATCGCGTCGCTGCAAACGCATGCCCGAACGCAAGTAGCGGTTCTGGTGGTTGCTGCGGGGCAGGAAGCGCGCCAGTTCGGTGAGCGCCATTTGGTAGACGTCCCGCTTGAACTCGATCACCACCTCAAGCGGCACCCAGTACTCGTTCCATCGCCAGGCGTCGAACTCCGGGTGGTCGGTGGCGCGCAGGTTCATGTCGCTGTCGCGCCCGGTGAGCTGCAGCAGAAACCAGATCTGTTTTTGCCCGCGGTAGTGGCCGCGTGCCTCGCGGCGAATGAAGTGGTCGGGCACTTCGTAGCGCAGCCAGTCGCGCGTGCGTGCCACCACGCGCACCTGTTCCCGGTGCAAGCCCACTTCTTCATGGAGCTCGCGGAACATCGCCTGCTCGGGCGTTTCGCCGTATTTGATGCCGCCTTGAGGAAATTGCCACGAATGGGTTCGCAGCCTTTTGCCCCAGAAGACCTGGTTGCGCTGGTTGAGCAGGATGATGCCGACGTTCGGCCTGAAGCCTTCACGGTCGAGCATAATGAAACCTCGAATTCAGTCTTGAATTCATTATTGCACCGGGCCTTCTCGATGCAACCCGCGCCCGCCCCAGGGTGCGGATGGGGCCTTCGCACCCTGCGCGCTCGCGCACACCACCGTTCCTGGATGCCCCGGCGCCTGCCATGAAAGCCTCGCAGTTCTTCATCTCGACCCTCAAGGAAGCGCCGGCCGATGCCGAGATCGTGAGCCACAAGCTCATGATGCGCGCCGGCCTGATCAAGCGGCTGGGCGCGGGCATCTACAGCTACATGCCCATGGGCCTGCGAGTGATCCGCAAGGTCGAGGCGATCATCCGCGAAGAGATGAACCGCGCTGGCGGGATAGAGCTGCTGATGCCGCTCGTGCAGCCCGCCGAGCTCTGGCAGGAAACGGGGCGCTTCGAGGCGATGGGCCCGGAGTTGATGCGCGTGAAAGACCGGCACGAGCGCGACTTCATCATTCAGCCCACGAGCGAAGAGGTCATCACCGACATCGCCCGACAGGAGTTGCGCAGTTACCGGCAACTGCCGAAGAATTTTTATCACATCCAGACCAAGTTCCGCGACGAGCGACGGCCGCGCTTCGGCCTGATGCGCGGACGCGAGTTCACGATGAAGGACGCCTATTCCTTCGACCGCGACGTGGCAGCCGCCGGCCTCAGCTACGACGCGATGTACGCCGCCTACGAGCGCATCTTCAACCGCTTCGGCCTGGTTTACCGCGCGGTGGCCGCCGATACCGGCGCCATCGGCGGCGATCGCTCGCACGAGTTTCAGGTGATCGCCGATACGGGCGAGGACGCCATCGCGTACTGCCCGACCAGCGACTACGCGGCCAACGTGGAGTTGGCCGAATGCCTGCCGCTGATCGACGAGCGCGCCGCGCCGAAACAGGCCTTGGCGAAGACGCCTACCACCGGCAAGGCCACCTGCTCTTCTGTGGCGGAACTGCTTGACCTGCCTCTCTCTCAGACCGTCAAGTCGCTGGTGCTCGCCTCGGACGACAAGAGCGAAGGCGGCGACATCTCGCAGACCACCGTCTGGCTGCTGCTGGTGCGCGGCGATCATGATCTCAATGAGATCAAGGCGGGCAAGCTGCCGGGTCTGAAGGCCGGTTTCCGCTTCGCCACCGCCGCCGAGATCGACACGCACTTCGGCTGCAAGCCCGGCTACCTCGGGCCGGTGGAGATGAAAAAGCCGGTCAAGGTGATCGCCGAGCGCACCGTCGTCAACATGAGCGACTTTGTCTGTGGCGCCAACGAGGCCGATTTTCACTACACCGGCGTGAACTGGGGCCGTGACCTGCCCGAGCCCGACCTGGTGGCCGACATCCGTAGTGCCGTGGCCGGCGATCCTTCGCCTGACGGCAAGGGCGTGCTGGCCATCCAGCGCGGCATCGAGGTCGGCCACGTTTTCTACCTCGGCACCAAGTACAGCGCCGCCATGAACGCGACCTACCTCGACGAGAACGGCAAGCCGCAGCTAATGGAAATGGGCTGCTATGGCATCGGCGTCACGCGCATCCTGGGCGCCGCCATCGAGCAATGCAACGATGCGCGCGGCATCCGCTGGCCTGCGGCGCTTGCGCCCTTCGCGGTGGTGATCTGCCCGATCGGCTACGACCGCTCTGCGGAAGTGAAAGCCGCCGCCGATGCGCTGCATGGTGAACTGCTCGCGCTGGGCATCGACGTCATCCTCGACGACCGCGGTGAGCGCCCCGGCGCCATGTTCGCCGACTGGGAGTTGATCGGCATTGCGCAGCGGGTGGTGATTTCCGACCGCGGGCTCAAGGATGGGCAGGTCGAGTTGCAAGGCCGCGCCGAAGCCGAGGCTTCGAAGCTGCCGCTGGCCGATGTGACGGCCACCCTGCGCCAGCGCCTGGGCGCCTGAACGCAGGGCGGATGAACACCCTGCGCCGCCGCTCGCTGTTGGCCGGCCTGGCGCTGGCCGCCGGCCTGCCACCGCGCAGCGCCGAAGCCCGCGGGCAACTCGAGGAGCCGCTGGCCGACTCGGTTCGCACGGCGCTGTCGGCCGCGGTGGCGCAAGGC
>NZ_JACDCW010000197.1 GCF_013817345.1 Methylibium sp. | reverse complement strand
TCTTGGCCTCCTCGTTGTCCAAGGTCACGAGGTTGGGCGTGGAAAGAATGTTGCCGTCGGCGTTGGTTTCCAGGAAGCGCGCCAGCGCGCCCAGCGTGTAGATGCCGCCGTACTTGCGGATGATCCCCAGGTTCAGGCCCGAACTCGGCAGCGGCACCGAACTGCCGCCCGTGGCGCCGCCGCCGGCCCCGGCCGCAGCGAGCGATAGATTGAGGATGTTGTTGCCGCCGGTGCCGAAGTTGGTGCCGCCCAGTACACCGTACTTGTCGCCGCTGTTGCCGATCAGGCCCTGCCACTGCACGCCCACGTCGGCCGCCTTGGTGGCGTTCACCTCCACCAGCAAGGTCTCCACATAGACCTGGGCGCGGCGTTCGTCGAGCTTGTCGATCACCGCACGCAGCTGGCGGTACAGCGGATCGGGTGCCGTGATGATGAGCGAGTTGGTGGCCGGGTCGGCCTGGATGAAACCGCCCGTGGAGGGCGCCGCCGCGGCGCTGACCGGGCTCGTGGACTGCTGCGAAGCACCGGTCGCGCTTTGCCCACCGAGCGCATTGGTGCCGCCGAACGCCTGCTGCTGACCCTGCGGTTGGCTTTGCGTCTGGCCGGTGATGGGGCCGGTCTGTCCGCCGCCGCCGCCGCGCGCGTCGGTGGCAAAGGCAGCCCGCAGCACCTGCGCCAAGCGTGTGGCGTCGGCATTCTTCAGGTAGACCACGTAGATGCCGCTGCCGCCGGTGCCGTTGGCGCCCGGCTGATCGAGCTTGGCCACGAGCGCGCGCACCTGCGCCAGCTTGGCCCGGTTGGGGGCACGCACGAGCAGCGAGTTGGTGCGGGTATCGACCATCACAGCCAGCGCATTGGCCGATCCGGGCGCACCCGGCGCGCCCGGCGATTCGGACAGGCGCTGCACGACAGGCGCCAGGTCGGAGGCGACCGCATAGGCGAGCGGAAGAACCTCGACGTCGGTGGCGTTGGGCACGTCGATGGCCGCGATCATCTTGGCCAGGCGCTGCAGGTTGTCGGCGTAGTCGGTGATGACCAGCGTGTTGTTGCCGGGGTTGGCGTTGATGGTGTTGTTCGGGCTGATCAGCGGGCGCAGCACCGTCACGAGGTTGTTGGCGCTCTCGTGCTGCAGCCGGAAGATCTGCGTGATGATCTGGTCGCCGCGCCGCGACACGGAGTCGCCGATGGACACCGTGCCGGTCTGCAGCTTGGCGTCGGCCTCGGGCACCACCTTGAGCAGCCCGGCCACCTCGACCACCGTGAAGCCCAGGCCGCGCAGCGCCGCCAGAAAGTTCAGATACGCCTCGCGCGGCGGCAGCGCCTGCTCGCTGTAGAGCGTGATCTGGCCCTTGACGCGCGGGTCCACGATGATCTGGCGGTCCAGGATGGCGCCCATGGCGCGCGCCACGCCTTCGATCTCGGCATTGACGAAATTGAGCGTCACCGGCTCGCGCGAGGGCCCGCGAGGCGCCTGCTGGGCCAGCGCGAACGGTGCGGCGGCTGCCAGCAGCAGCGCCAGCGCGCAGGCCGTCGCGAGTGCGCGTGCCGGGAGGCTGGTGCCGGGCGGTGTGGGAACAAGAAGGCTCATGATCATCCGATTGAAATGACGGACCGGGCGCCGTCGCGCCGCCCGATGATGTTCAGCAGGTTGTCGAGGGCCGGCCGGTCGGCTTCGGTGGCGGCGCGTGCCTCGCCGCGAAAATCGAGGCCGCCCGCGCCGAGCGTGCCTTGGCCGGTGAGCTGCAGCGCGCCCTCGGTGGTGCCGAGGTCGAGTCGGGTGGTGCCGGCGCTTGCCGGGTCGCCCGAAACCTCGAAGCGGTAGCTTCCCAGAGTCTCCAGCGTGGTGATGCTGGAGGCCACGTCGATCAGTTCCAGCGCCGCGCGGCCCTCGACCAGCCAGCGCCCCTGCACCCATTGCACGCTCAGGCCCGACGGCGAGCTCAGGCGCAGGCTGCCGCCGAGCTGCAGAGTGTTCCAGGGCGTGCCCAGGCCGGAAAGCCACTCGGCCGGCCACTGGCCGATCCAGCCCTGCCGGGCTTGCAGCGTGGTCGTGATCCGGCCCCAGCCGGGCCTGACGGTGATCACCGGCCGGCCGTTCAGGCAGCACGCGTGTTCCAGCCGCAGCGCCAGCGCCAGGCCGGCCGGGCGCAAGGTCCATTGCAGGCGCCCGGGCAGCGAGCGCGCCTCGCGGCTGTCGCTGCCACCGGCCAGTACCGCCACGGCGCTGCCGTTCCACAGGCTGCCCTGTGCATCGGCCAGCACGAGGTGCCCGCCGCTGGCGCGCTCCATCCAGCCGGCCAGCCAGGCGGCCGGGGCGAAGGCGACTGTGCCCAGCAGCGCGCCGACAAGCGCGCCCGCGATGGCCCAGCGCCGCCCGGCGGAGCGCTCGCGCCGCCAGCGAAGGCCTTCGTAAGTGGACAGGCCGAACTCCGTGGCGCGGGTGGTCGCGGCACCGCCGCCGCGCAGCCGCGAGGCGCGCCAGATCGACGGTCGAAAAGCGGGCAGTGCCATTTCAGTAATCCATGGCGCTGTGCGCCGTCCGCGACGAATGAATCGCCAACAAGCGGGGAGGGTCTGGAACCGGCCCGTTGCGGACGTTCGGCTGACGGCCATGCGGGTGTTCGGCTGGAGCAAAGCCGTGGGCGGGTGCCCGTCGGCGCTTCAGTGCGGCGGTCGACCCTGCGGGCCGACTGCGCTGCGCTGCTCGGG
>NZ_JACDCW010000114.1 GCF_013817345.1 Methylibium sp. | reverse complement strand
ACCCTCGCTGTTCTCGATCACGCGGGTGGTGTTGCCTTCCATGATGGCGACGCACGAGTTCGTGGTGCCCAGGTCGATGCCGATGATCTTGGCCATGGTCAAAACTCCTTCAAACTGAATTCGGTTGGGGATGAGTTGCGGACTGCATCCGGTTCTTCAAGCGGCACGCGGCCAACGACTAACTGGGAGCCGTCACGGTCACTAGCGCCGGCCTGAGCACCCGGTCGGCGATCAGATAGCCCTTTTGCAGCACAGCAACGATGGTGCCGGCCTCCTGCTCGATGCCTTCGGGCGCCGGCACCACGCTGATGGCCTGGTGCTGATGCGGATCGAACTTGGTGCCGGCCGGCGGGGCGATCTCCAGCACCTTGTTGCGCTCCAGCGCGGCCGTGAGCTGGCGCAGGGTGGCGTGGGTGCCTTCGCGGAGTTGCTCGGCGGTGGCGTTTTCGATCGCCAGCGCGGCCTCCAGGCTGTCCTTGACCGGCAGCAGGCTGTCAGCGAAGCCTTCGACCGCGAACTTGCGCGCCTTGCTCATTTCCTCGTCGGCGCGGCGGCGGGTGTTCTCGGATTCGGCCTTGGCGCGGAGGTAAGCATCGGCCACCTCGGCGTGCTTGGCTTCGAGCTCGGCGAGGCGCTGCTCGGGCGAAAGGTTTTGTGCGGGCGCGGACTCGGTGCCGGCCGGCGCCGGGGCGTCGGTCATGTCGGGAGCTTGGTGTTCTTGAGGGTTTTCCATGGGCTGTGGGGGTGTCCAGCGGGGGTCGCAACACAACTGAGGCCGCTGTCGGCCCTTTCAAGGGGATCGAAATGCGGCGGGCGGGCAGGGGGGCGGGCGGGCTGTCTGATCAGCCGTCTCCGCCGCCGTCGAGGGAGGCGCTCCAGCGGTCCCAGTCGGCGAGCTGGCGGCGGTCGCGCTTGGTGGGGCGGCCCTGCTCGATGGCCAGCGCCGGTTCGGGTGCGACCCGGCGCTGCTGCGCGAAGGCCTCGCGGGCGGCGCGGCTTTCGGCGGTTTCCTCGTAGAGGGCCTGAGCCACCGGCGCCGAGCCGCGCACCGCACTCAACGCGACCACGCGCACCGTGCGGGGTACGGGTCCCTGGCGCAACTGCAGTTCATCGCCGGGTTTGAGTTCGCGGGAGGCCTTGGCCACCTGACCGTTGACCTGCACCCGGTGCTTGCCGATCTCGTCGGCGGCCAGGCTGCGCGTCTTGAAAAAGCGCGCCGCCCACAGCCATTTGTCCAGGCGCACGCCCGCGGAAGAAGGAGGCGTCGTCATTGGGGCGCATTGTCGCGCAGGCGCGGCCGCGGCCGCGGCCACAGCCGCAGCCGGACAAGCGGCAGGCCGCGCTGGATGCTTCAGCGTTTCGCGCCGAGGCGCTGGGCGCGCTCGGCCTGTGCCCGCATCTCGGCGCCGTCCGCCGGCTGCAGCGGCCAGCCCTGCAGGTGGCGGATCGTGATCGCGCTGAGTGCAGCGATCCATTCGTGCTGGTCGTTGAGGCAGGCGATGTACCGGAACTCGCGGCCGCCCGCCTCCAGGAATGCGTGACGAGCCTCCTGAGCGATCTCCTCCAGCGTCTCCAGGCAGTCCGAGGTGAAACCGGGGCAGGCCACATCGACACGCTGCACACCCGAGCGCGCCAGCGCCACGAGCGTCGGCTCGGTGTAGGGCTCAAGCCAGCGCGCGCGGCCGAAGCGGCTCTGAAAGGTGACCAGCACCTGCTCCGGCGTAAGCGACAGGCGTTCGCGAAGCAGGCGGGCAGTCTTCTGGCATTCGCAGTGGTAGGGGTCGCCCAGCTGCAGGGTGCGCTCGGGCACGCCGTGAAAGCTGAGCACCAGGCGCTCCGGCCGGCCGTGCGCCTGCCAGTGGCCTTCGATGCGCCCGGCCAGTGCGCCGATGTAGCCGTCATCGTCGTGGTAATGGTTGACGAAGCGCAGTTCGGGCACGCGGCGCACGCTGGCGGCCCAGGCATAGACGGCGTCGAACACACTGGCCGTGGTGGCCGCGGCGTACTGCGGGTAGAGCGGTAGCACGAGGATGCGGGTCGCGCCCTCGGCCTTGAGCGCGTCGAGCTGGCTCGCCACCGAAGGCTGGCCGTAGCGCATGGCGTGGCGCACCAGCACCGGCGTGCCGCGCTCGCCCAGGTAGCCGGCCAGCAGCGCCGCCTGCTTGGCCGTCCACACTGCCAGGGGCGAGCCTTCGTCGGTCCAGATGCTGGCGTACTTGGCGGCTGACTTGCGCGGCCGCACCCGCAGGATCACGCCGTGCAGGATCAGCCACCACAGCGCGCGCGGAATCTCGACCACGCGCGGGTCGCTCAGGAACTCCGCCAGATAGCGGCGCAGCGCCGGGGCGGTGGGCGCGTCGGGCGTGCCGAGGTTGACGAGCAACACGGCCACGCGCTCCAGGCTGCCATGGCGGTGGTCGGGTTCGGGTCGGTGCTTCATTGCGAGGAGGTGAGGTGCAGCGCGTCGAGGTCGTTCATGACGCGCTCGATGTCGATCGGTTTGGTCCAGTAGCCCGCGAACCCGGCCCGGCGTGCGCGTTCCAGATCCTCGGGCATGGCGTCGGCCGAGCACATGAAGGCAGGCGTGTCGGCCAGCCCCGGTTGGCGGCGCAGCTGTGCCAGGACTTCGTAGCCGGTCATGCCCGGCAGGTTCGCATCGAGTATCAGCACCTCGGGCCGCCACCGGCCCGCCACCGCCAGACCTTCGGCGCCGTCCTCCGCGATGCGCAGTTCAATGCCGCCGCGAAGTTTGATCGCCTCCTCGAACAGGATGGCGTTGACGCGGTTGTCCTCGACGTAGAGCATGCGCATCGGCGCGCGTGCGCCGATCTTCCCGGAGGCCGGGGTGGCGACCGACGCCGTGGGCGCTGCGTCCTTCGGGCCCTTGTCGGTGCTGTTGGTGCCGGCCGCGGCCAAGGGCAATTCCAGCCGCACGCAGGTGCCCAGGCCCGGCCGGCTGCTGAGGCTCAGCGAGCCCTGCATGCCCAACATCAGCCGGCGCGAAATGATCAGGCCCAGACCACTGCCTTCGACGTTGGAGGTTTCCAGGCCGAGCCGCTCGAAGGGCTGGAACAGGCGCGCCGCCTGTTGCGCCGTCAGCCCCGGGCCGCTGTCTTCGATGAGCAGTGCGCAGCGCCCGCGGCTCGCGGCTTCGAGGCGATAGCTCAGCCTGCCGCCGTCGCGGTTGTACTTGACCGCGTTGGAGAGCACGTTGAGCAGCACCTGACGCAGCCGCTGCGCGTCCGCGCGCACCCGCAGGCCGGGATCGATGTGGCCGTCGATCGTGATCGCGCGCAGGTCCGCCATCGGCCGCACCATGTCGAGCGCGGCGTCCAGCGCTTCGGCGAGCGGCAACACGGCGAGCTGCAGGTTCAGCCGGCCTTCCTCGACCTGCTGGAGGTCGAGAACGTCGTTGACCAGTGCCAGCAGGTGCTGGCCGGCCTGCAGGATGTGCTCGCTGTACTGGTTCAGGCGCTGCTCGTCGTGGCCGCCGTGAAGGCGCAGCAACTGGGCGAAACCGATCACCGCGTTGAGCGGCGTGCGCATCTCGTGGCTCATGCGCGACAGGAATTCGCTTTTGGAGCGGCTCGCCAGTTCGCTGGCCTGCTGGTCGCGCAGCGCCTGGTCGGCGAGCTTCTGGCGAGTGATGTCGCTGTGCGTGCCGACCGAGCGCCGCGGGCTGCCGTCGGCGCGGCGTTCGACGATCTTGGCGCGGTCGAGCACCCAGAGCCAGTGGCCGTCCTTGTGGCGCAGTCGGTGCTGGGTTTCATACTCGGCCGTTTCGCCGCGGCGGTGGCGGGCGATTTCGTCCATGACGCGGCGGTGGTCGTCCGGGTGGATGCGGCGGGTCCAGTCTTGCAGCCGGTTGCCGACCTCGCCCTCGGCGTAACCCAGCATCTCCTTCCAGCGCCGCGAGAAGAACACCGTGCCGCTGTCTTCATCGTGGTCCCATACGCCGTAGCCGGCGCCGTCGAGCGCAAAGTTCCAGCGCGCCTCGGCCTGCTCCAACGCGCGCTCGGCGGCGCGCTGGGCCGTGATGTCGTGGCAGATCAGCACACAGGAAGGCCGGCGATCCTGAGGTGGCAACTGCAGCGTCTGCACGCTCACGCGCAGCAGGAGCGCGCGCCCGTCCGGGCAGGCGAGGCGGTGCACCCGGCCACGCACGCTCGACGCGCCCCGCAGCACCTGGCGGACCGGGTGTTCCTCTTCAGCGAGCGGTTGGCCGTCTTCGTGCTGCAGCTGAAAGCCGAGTTGGCTGGGGCGCGCACCAGCGATCTGTTCCTGCGAGCAGTGCAGGAGCTCGCAAGCCGCGGGATTGGCCGTGACGACGTTGCCATCGGCACCGATCACCAGCAGGCAATCGCTGATGGCCAGGGTGACCGAGCGGTACAGCGCCTCGCTGAGGCGAAGCCGATCGGCGGCCCGGCTGCGCTCGGTGACGTCGCTCAGCAGGCCGATGTAGTGAGTGAGTTCGCCGCCGCCGTCGCGCACGGGCGCGACGTGCAACTCGTTCGCGAAGGCGCTGCCGTCCTTGCGGTAGTTGTTCAGCACCACGGTGGCGGCTTCACCGTGCTCCAGCGCCCGGCGCAGCACCGTGAGGCCCGGCTGGTCCTTTTCGTCGCCTTGCAGCAGACGGCAGTTGCGGCCCATGACTTCCGCGGCGGCGTAGCCCGTGAGGCGCTCGAAGGCGGTGTTGACGTAGTTGACCGGCAGGTCGGGCCGGGTCGCGTCGACGATCATCATCGGCAGCGCCGCCTCGGCCTCGAGCGCGCGCTGCAGCAGCCGCACATGGCGTTCGAGCGTGCGCAGTTCGGTCAGGTCGCGTAAGAGGAACAGCGCCTGGTCGCCATCCATCGGCGAGATGCGCGCCTCGAAGTCGCGGCGGGTGCCGTCGGCGATGACCGCTTCGTATTCGAGGCGCTGCACCTCGCCGCTGCCGTGCGCCTGGCGGACGACCGTCTCGAGCGAATGCAGCGGGCGCTGCGGCTGCAGGTCGGCGAGGCGGTGCCCGCGCATTTGATCGAAGGGCTTGACCAGCCAGGGATGGTGCTCGTCGCTGCATGCGAGACAACGCGAGGCGCTGTCGATCACGAACCACAGGTCCGGCACCGACTGCAGCACCGCACGCATGCGCTCTTCGGAGGCGCGCAATTGCGCTTGCTGCTCGGCCAGCTTGAGCTCGGCGCGCTTGCGCGCGGTGATGTCGACGGAAAGGTGCACCACGCTGCCGTCGGCCAGGCGCTGATCGGTCGTCAGCACGTAGAGCTCGCCGAAGCGCATCTCGTGGCGAGCGCCGGGCTGATCGACGACGGCCAAGCGCCAGCGGACGAACTCCGCCTCGCGCCCGGCCGCCTCCGGGTAGCCGCCGCGCGCGACCATCTCCTGCAACAGCGACTCCCAGGTTTCGGCCCGCCCGTCGGTGAAGGGAGCACTGTTGCGCCGCCAGACCTTGTTGCTGAGCACGATGCCACCGTTCGGGTCGGAGATCATCACGGCGGCTGGTATGTGCTCCATCGCGCCTTGCAGCAGCTCCTGCGCCTGTTGCGCTTGCGCACGCAGCGCCAGTTCGCGGGTGACCTCGCGCGTGGCGCCCCGGTAGCCGCGAAAACGGCCGGCCGCATCGAACATCGGCTCGCCGCTGAAGGAGATGCTGATGGTGCCGCGCGATGTTTCGCGCTCGGCGATCACGTCCTTGAACGCGCGCCGGGCGGCGCGGGCTTCCAGATAGGCGTTCCAGCTCGCGCGGTGGTCGGGATGCGGTCGAACGACACGGTGCGCGTGCTGGCCGATCTCGGCAGCGGGCGCAAGGCCGGCACGCTCTTCCAGGCTTTCGGACACCCAGGTCATCACGCCTTCGGCGCTGCTCTCCCAGAGCCAGTCGCTGCCGGCACGGCTGGCTTCGCGCACGCGCGCTTCCTGCAGTTGCGCGCGCTGCGCACGAAGTTGTCCCTCGAGCAGCGAGCCGGCCAGACCGGCCAAGTCGGTCAGCGCCGCCAATCCGCGCGCTTCGAGCCGGTTGTCATGGCGGTCGTCGATCACGCACACGGTGCCGATGCGCTGGCCGTCCACTACGAGCGGCTGCGCGGTGTAGGAGCGCACTCCCGCCGTGCCGCTGACCAGCGGGCTGTCGGCAAAGCGCTCGTCGGTCGTGGCATCGACCACTTCGAAGACCCCGTCGCCGAGGATCGCGTGTGCGCAAAAGGAAAGCTCGCGCGGCGTTTCGATCAGCGCCGTGCCGACGGCAGCCGCGAACCACTGGCGGTGCTCATCGACCAGGCTAATTGCACCGATCGGCCAGCCGCTCTGCATGCTCGCCAACCTGGCGATAGACGCCAGCGCCGGCGCGATCCCGGCCTCGCCGAAGCGCAGCTCGTGCAGGATCTGCAGTCGCTCGGCTTCGTTGGCGGGCAGGGGGGCCGGCTTCATGCGGCAGTCGGCGGCGCTCGAGAAAGGGTGGCGCTAATGTACTGGAGCCCCCACTCGCAATGGCGCTCGGAAATGGCATGGCGAGGTAAGGTGCGCGGTCCTTCACGCCGGTCCCGATCGCCATGCTTCCCCCTGCGGCGCGCATCCGCGCCATCACCCTGGACCTCGACGACACCCTGTGGCCGATCGGCCCGACCATCGTTCGCGCCGAGGCGGCGCTGGCGGCCTGGATGCTGGAGCATGCCCCGCGCGTCGCCGAACGCTTCGACATCGCCGCCACGCAAGCGCTGCGCGCTGCCGTCGCATCCGATTGGCCCGAGCGTGCGCATGACCTGACCGCCATGCGGTGCGAGACGATCCGCCGCATGCTGGCGAGCAGCGGCGAAGACGAAGCGCTGATGCCGGCGGCCTTCGACGTGTTCTTCGCCGCTCGCCAGCAGGTCGAGTTGTACGCCGACGTGCAGCAGGCGCTCGAGCGGCTGGCTGCGCGTTGGCCGCTGATGGCATTGACCAACGGCAATGCCGATCTCGAGCGCGTCGGTGTGGCGCACTGGTTCAAGGGATGCCTGCGTGCGCATGACGTCGGTGTGGGCAAGCCCGATCGGCGGATTTTTGCGGCCGCTTGCGTGCGGCTCGACTGTGAGCCGGGCGACGTGCTGCACGTCGGCGACGATCTGCTGCTCGACGTGCACGGCGCCTTGGCGGCCGGCATGCACGCGGCCTGGGTGCGGCGTATCGGCGATGACCGGCCTGTGACTGCGCCGCCGTGCTGGCACGGGCCCGACCTGCTTCGGCTTGCCGAGGGACTTGGCGTTTGAAAGTTTCCTTCGCAGTCTGACCGTGCCCTTTGCGTGACGAAGGCGGCGGGCCCCGGAGGCTTCAGTGCCGAAGGGTAATTCTCGGCCGGCTGAGCACTTGTCGGTCAATGCCCCGAGCGCGGCACGGTGTCGTGAAAGCTCAGTATCTCGAAGTGCACGGTCGGTGCCGTGGCGTCGGTCGGCGCTGCACCCAGGCAGATGACGCCGCTGCCGTGCAGCGTGCAACTGCCACGGCGCAAGGCGACCACGTCGTCTCGCCCGGCGAAGCGAACGAAGGTGCCGTTGTAGCTGAGGTCGCTCACCTGGAAAGTGCCACCATGCCATTCGACGCGGGCGTGCGAGCGCGAAACGCGGGTGTCGTCGATGCAATAAGTGGCCTGCGGGCTGCGGCCGAGCACTGCGGGCAAGTCGGTGCCGGCGAATACACGGTTCACTTCACGCCAGGCCAGCCGCAGGCCGTCGGGCTCGCGAGCCGGCGCGCTGCCCTCGAACAGCGTGGCCACGGTTTCACCGAAGCGCCGCGCCTCGAGCCGGTACACCTGCACCGGCTCCTGGCGGCCGCGCAACTGCAGCTTGGACAGCGAGCGGAAGCGCCCGCGGTGCTCGGCCTCCAGGCCCTCGAGCACCTGCTCGGTGGCCAGGGTTTCCTTGTCGCCGGCGCGGTCGAGCAGGCGAGCGGCCACGTTGACGGCATCGCCGAAGCAGTCGCCGTTCAGCTCGACCACCTCGCCGTGCGCCATCGCCACCTGCAGCTTGAGTGCCGGCAGTTTGAGCGTCGGCCGGCGCGAGCCGCCGCGCGGCGTGTCGGCGACGATGCGGTCGAGTGATTCGTGCATCTCGTCGGCCGCGTCGATGCCGCCCTGCCGATGCTCGAACACCGCCATCAACCCGTCGCCCAGCGTCTTGACCACCACACCGCCGCAGGCAGCGACGATCTGCGCCATCAAGTCGACGCTCTGCGTGACCACCGATGCCGCCTCGGCATTGCCGAGCGTCTCGAACAGACCGGTGCTGCCGCGAAGATCGGCAAACAGAACGGTGCGTTGGAGCAGGGTGGTCATCGGTACGGGTCGGTCAAGGCGGGGAAAGTTTAGCGCGCGTGAAAAGACGCACGATCGGCAAAGGACGAGGGCGAAAAAAAGCCCGGCGGATGCCGGGCTTCGTGTCGAGCGAACTGAGCGCCCCCAGGGCTCGGCGGCGCCGAGCCCGCCTCCCGAGGGGGATCAAGGAACTCGGGAGCGGCCCTTCGTTTCCTTGAGAGGCTCAAAGATTGTCGAGATAAGTGCGCAGCTTGTCCGAGCGGCTCGGGTGCTTGAGCTTTCGGATCGCCTTGGCTTCGATCTGGCGGATGCGCTCCCTCGTCACGTCGAACTGCTTGCCCACCTCTTCCAGCGTGTGGTCGGTGGACATCTCGATGCCGAAACGCATGCGCAGCACCTTGGCTTCGCGCGGCGTGAGCGAGTCCAGGATGTCCTTGACCACATCGCGCAGGCCGGCCTGCATGGCCGCTTCGATCGGCGCGGTGTTGTTGGTGTCCTCAATGAAGTCGCCCAGGTGCGAATCGTCGTCGTCGCCGATCGGCGTTTCCATGGAGATCGGCTCCTTGGCGATCTTCATGATCTTGCGGATCTTGTCCTCGGGCATCTCCATCTTCTCGGCCAGCGTGGGCGCATCTGGCTCGAACCCGAACTCCTGCAGGTGCTGGCGCGAGAGCCGGTTCATCTTGTTGATCGTCTCGATCATGTGCACCGGGATGCGGATGGTGCGCGCCTGATCGGCGATCGAGCGGGTGATGGCCTGGCGGATCCACCACGTGGCATAGGTCGAGAATTTGTAGCCGCGGCGGTACTCGAACTTGTCGACCGCCTTCATCAGGCCGATGTTGCCTTCCTGGATGAGGTCGAGGAACTGCAAGCCGCGGTTGGTGTACTTCTTGGCAATCGAGATCACCAGGCGCAGGTTGGCCTCGATCATTTCCTTCTTGGCGTCGCGCGAAGCCTTCTCGCCCTGGTTCATCTTCTTGTTGATGAGCTTCAGGTCGTCGATCGGCACGACGGCACGGCTTTGCAGGTCGATCAGCTTTTGCTGCAGGTCCTGGATCGGCGGCAGGTTGCGCGCCATCACCGCGCTGTAGGACTTGTTCGACGCAATTTCCTTTTCCGCCCACTTCAAATTGAGCGAATTGGGCGGGAAGCTGCGGATGAAATGCTCTTGCGGCATGCCGCACTTGTCGACCACGATCTTGCGCAACTCGCGCTCGTAGCGGCGAATGTCATCAACCTGCGAGCGCAGGATCTGGCACAGCCGCTCGATGGTCTTGACGGTGAAGCGAATGCTCATGATCTCGGCCGAAACCGACATCTGCGCGCGGTTGTAGGCCGGCGACTTGTAGCCGTCGCGCTCGTAGGCCCGGCGCATGCGTTCGAAGTGGCTGCGCAGATCGTCGAGCTTGACGAGAGCCTGCGTCTTGAGCTCCTCGAGCTTCTTGGTCAGCGCCTTGGAGCCGCCTTGGCCGTCGTCGTCGTCTTCCTCATCGAACTCGTCGAAGTCTTCCTCGGCGACATAGTCGTCGGCTTCCTCGTTGGAGACGAAGCCATCGACGGCTTCCGAAATCTGCATGTCGCCGGCGCGGATCTTGTCGGCCAACACCAGGATCTCGGCGATGGTGGTGGGCGATTCGCTGATCGCCAGCATCATGGCCTGCAGACCGCCTTCGATGCGCTTGGCGATTTCGATCTCGCCTTCACGCGTGAGGAGCTCCACCGTGCCCATCTCGCGCATGTACATGCGCACCGGATCGGTGGTGCGGCCGAACTCGGAGTCCACCGTGGAGAGCGCCGCCTCGGCTTCTTCCTCGGCTTCTTCATCAGTGGAGGTGCCGGTGGAGGCACCGGCGATCAGCAGAGTGGCGGCATCGGGCGCCTGCTCGTAGACGGCGATGCCCATGTCGTTGAGCATCGAGACGATGGCCTCGAGGATCTCGGCCTCGACCAGTTTCTCGGGCAAGTGGTCGTTGATTTCCTGGTGGGTCAGGAAACCGCGCGTCTTGCCCATCTTGATGAGCGTCTTGAGTTCCTGACGGCGCTTGGCGACCTCGTCTTCGGTGAGCGCCGTCTCGTCCAGGCCGAACTCGCGCATCAGCGCGCGCTCCTTGGCGCGCGAAACCTTCATGCGCAGCGGCTTGGCCTTGACCTTGTCTTCGGTCGTCTCTTCAGTAACCGTCTCGACTTCGCCTTCGAGGTCGGCCTCGATGTCGGACAAATCCTCATCGAGCACCGGCATGGCGGTCTTGCCCGCAACGACCTTGCCCTTGCGGGCCGGTTTGTCGGCTGCGTTGCCGGCCTTGACCGCCGGCTTGCCGGTCGGCGCGGCTTTTGTTCCCTTTGTCGCAGGCTTGGCGGTCGCCTTGACGGCGACGGCGGGCGCGGCGGCTCCGGCCGACTTCTTGAGCGGCTTGGACTCGACGGCTTTGGCGGCGAGCTTGTCGGCAGGAGCGGCAGGAGCCGTCTTGGTGGGCTTGCTCGCAGGGACGGGAGCGCTCTTCTTCGCGGTCATGCGATTCCTTGGAGGATGGTTGTCTCGGGGGCTACAGGCCGCACACCTTGCGCCGACGACTGCACACGCGGGCCATGCGGTGCCGCGCTGAGGAGGTCGGACCGCTGGGCGCCCGAAAGGGGCACATGCAGCGCCAAGTGTCGGCGGGCAAGCTCGCGTGAGTGTCCTGGAAGGTGCAGCCCTTGCGGGGAAGGTTGGCCTGTTATGCCCCTTATCAAGGGTGGCCGGGGCCGGAGGTGCTGCGCTCACTCTTGCCGCATCTGACTAGCCGGTGATTATCGGCGAAGAATGGCCGGGCGTCAAAGCGATTGCCAAAGCATTCAATTGGCCGGCTTGACCGCCTGCGAGCTCAGCCGGACTTTGAGGGCATTGGCTTCGGCCCGGGTCTGTCGGATCGCCGCCAGTTGCTCCGGCGAGGGCGCCGCCAGGGAAGTCATGCCTTCGAGCTCGCGCTCCAGGGCGTCCAGGCGGACCCGGCAGACGATCACCTCCAACTCGGTAACCGTCGTGTCGCCGCTCGGCATCTCGTGCAACGCGGCCAGCCGCTCGGCCAGTTGGGCCAGCGCCGGCTCGCCCCCGGCCGCTCGCATCTCCACGAGCAGGGTCTGCGGCGACAGCGCCCCTTCGTCGTGGACGCGACGTTCGAGCCAGCAGAAGAAATCGCCGTGCGGGGGCTGCACCTGCGACAGCAACTCGTGCGCCTCGGCGTCCAGCCGCTCCCACAGATCCGAGCGGGCCACGAGCAACGCGACCGCCCGATCCAGCGAACTGGCGGTCGCCCGCAGCGGCCGTCGCCCGGG
>NZ_JACDCW010000021.1 GCF_013817345.1 Methylibium sp. | reverse complement strand
TGGAGCGCGACGGTCAGCGCGATGCTGGCCTTTCAGGGCCTGCACGTGTTCCTGCTGCTGATCATGGGCGGCTACGTCATCGCGCGCGCCGCCTGCGGCCTGCTGAAAGAACGCGCCAGCGCCAGCCTGGACAGCGCCGCGCTGATGTGGCACTACGTGACGCTGCAGGGGCTGGTGCTGGCAGGCTTGGTCAATTGGCTGCCGGGCTGGATGGGTTAGAGGCGCCGCCCGCCGCGGCTTTGCTCCCGCCGAGCACACGCACAACAGTCAACCGAACGTCCGCAACAAGCCCGACTGCCGCCCCATGCGGCGCCAGATCGATCCCAGCATTCTTGGCCGATCGAACTCAACTTCGCACGACAAGGCCCACCGCCGAACCGGCCCTAACTGACTTTCTGCGAAGGCTCCACACCCGTCTGCGGCAGTGAGAGGTCGCTGCCGTTTGCTTCGATGCACGCCGCCTCTTCGGTCAGCGTCGGCGGCTCTGCCTTGAGCGCTGCCGGCTCGGCCTTGCCGAACGCAGGCCGTGTCACGTTCTTGGCACGGTCCGGGCTGCGGCGCTCGGTGCCGTCCCAGCCGCCGGTGGCCGGTGCCTCTTCCACGCGCACGGCCAGCGACGCGCCGTCGGTGGCGTTGTCGAGCTTGAACACCGCCACCGCCTGCACGAGCTGCTGCGCCTGCTGCTTGAGGCTTTCGGCCGCGGCCGCGCTTTCTTCCACCAGCGCGGCGTTGCGCTGGGTGTTTTGATCCATCTGGCTCACGGCCTCGCCGACCTGCGCCACGCCGGCACTCTGCTCGGTGCTGGCGCTGCTGATCTCGACCATGATGTCGCTCACGCGCTGGATCGATGCCACCACCTCCTGCATCGTCGCGCCGGCGCGTCCCACGAGGGTCGTGCCCTGCTCCACGCGCTCGACGCTGGCGGTGATCAGGCCCTTGATCTCTTTGGCCGCCTCGGCGCTGCGCTGCGCCAGGCTGCGCACTTCGGAGGCCACCACCGCGAAGCCGCGTCCCTGCTCGCCGGCCCGCGCCGCTTCCACGGCAGCGTTGAGCGCGAGGATGTTGGTCTGGAAAGCGATGCCGTCGATCACGCTGATGATGTCGGCGATCTTCCTGGAGCTGTCGCTGATGCCCTTCATGGTGTCGACCACCTGACCCACCACCTCGCCGCCCCTGACGGCAACGCTGGAAGCATTGGACGCAAGCTGGTTGGCTTGCTTGGCGTTGTCGGCGTTCTGGTGAACGGTGGAGCCGAGCTGCTCCATCGACGCGGCCGTCTCCTCGATCGCGCTGGCCTGTTCCTCGGTGCGTTGGCTGAGGTCGTGGTTGCCTTGCGCGATCTGCATGCTGGCCGTGGCCACGCCCTCGGCGTTGGTCCGCACGTCCGAAACGACGCGCACGAGACTGTCGTTCATCGACGCAAGCGCACGCAGCAACTGGGCGATCTCATCGCGGCCCGTCGCCTGCACTTTGGAGCTCAGGTCGCCCTTGGCCACGGATTCGGCCAGACGCAGCGCCATGCCGACCGACCGGGTCGTCGTGCGGGTCACGGTCCACATGATGAACAGCGCCATGACCGCGAGCACGGCGATGCCGCTGAGCACCGCGACGAGCTGCATGCGAGCCGCGGCCACGTCCTGCCGCAGCATCTGGTCCAGCGCCTGGAACGCGGCCTCGATCAGCACGAACTGCTCGTCGATGACGCGGGTGGTCGTGGCGAAGTACTCGGTAGAAGAAAAGCTCAGCGGCTCGGCCTTCACGATCTGCTCGTCCGCCAACTTCAGCGCCTGTTCGGTCGAGGCCATCGCAACGTCCATCGATGCCGCGAGAGCCTCCTGCAATGTCGGACTGCCTTGCACTGCCAGCGCCAGGACCTTGCGGGCGTCGAGGTAGTGCGCCCGGGTCGCCACCCCCATCATTTCGAGACGTGTCTTTTCTTCCGGCGAGGCCAGGCCGCTGCTCAGTTGCACCGTCCCGCGATCGCGCATGCGGCCCAGGGTTTCGGTCAAATGGGGCAGATGCCTCAGCACGCCCGTCTGCAGGAATCGCCCCGAGCGTTCCGGGTGCAAAGCGATACCGGAGACATGGCTGATGTCTTCGATCAGCGCGAGTTGCTCCTCGATCAGCGCGGTGTGACGCAGGAAGCTGCGCGAGCCGAGCATGTTCGTGGCACTGATGTCCCTGGCAAGCGCCTGCCAGTCGGTGGCGATGCGCCCGCTCAGCGCCATCAGCGTGGCATCGCCCAGCGAGGCGACCGACGCCTGCGCTTGCGCGAGCGCGCCGTCCACCTCGGTCTGTTTGGCCTGGCGCTGCGGGCCCAGGGCCTCGGTACCGCTCAGGAAGCCGGCCGCGAGCCCGCGGTGCTGTTGAGTGAGCTGAACGAGCCGCAGCGCGTCATGCGCCGGGCCGATGCCGGCCAGCTCCGTCTGGGCAAAGCGCAACTTCTCGATCCCGGAGCTCACCACCAAGGCGCTGGGCAGGGCCAGCATCGCCGCGGCGAGCACGCCGATGAGCAGGAACTTGTGTGCCAGTCTGAGGTTGCCGACGAACGTTTTCATGAGGCTCCTTGTTTTTGAGGGGTGGCGACCCCGGCCCTTGCGTCATGCGCGCGGCCCGGCTACAGCCCTCCGTTTGCCGAAGTATCGGAAGTCGTGCTGCTTTCCAACGCCCCGAGTTGCCCGGGAAAGACCTCCCAGTTCGAAGCGGCTCGTGCAATCCCGGTACGTCGATTGCTAGACCGGGAATCGCTCCAACTCACCACGCTTCAAGGAGAAAAGCAATGGCTTACCAGGAAACACCCCGCATGCATGATCGGACTACAGGCGCTTCAGGCGTCCCTCTTTCGGGCTATCGCGTCGCCTGGGGAGGCGTGTGGGGCGGGTTCCTCGTGGGCATCGGCGTGTTCCTGCTGCTCAGCACGCTCGGCCTGGCCATCGGCGTGTCGACCGCGAACATCGGTCCGACCCAGAACCTCGATGCCGGACGTATCGGCACCGGCGCGGCGATCTGGAGCGGCTTGACGCTGCTGATCGCGCTTTTCATCGGCGGCCTGGTCGCCACGCGGACCGGCATGGTCTATGACAAGGCCTCCGGCTTCATCGAAGGGGTGCTGGTCTGGGTGCTGTCGATCCTGGCCGTCATGTACATGGCCGGCAGCGGCATCGGCATGCTGGCCAGCGGGGCGTCCGGCCTGCTGGGCGGCATCACGCAAGGTGCGACATCGGTGGTCCGCAATACCGACATGAGCGAGCTGGCGAGCGGCGATGTCGACCGGATCATCGCCCGCCTCAACGAGCCGGAGACCGTGCAACTGGTCGCCACCGCCACGGGCATGTCGCAGGCAGAGGCACGCTCGAGCCTGGCCGATATCCGACAGAAGGTCGAAGCCGCCCGCAACAATCCGGCGCAAGCGGCCGCCGCGGCCAAGCAGGGCTTCGAGGATCTCGCATCGCAGGCGGGCGCCCGCGTGGAGAAGGCCGCCGCCAAGGCCCAGCCTTATGCGTCGGCGACCATCTGGACCGCACTGGGTGCCATGGTGCTGGCTCTGCTCGCCGCCGTGAGCGGCGCCATGATGGGCCGCCGCCAGGTCGCGAAGCGGCTCGGCGAACACTGAGCCCGCGCGACGCGCAAGGCGAGGCGACGCTTGGAGGCCTTCCGCAAACGCATCGCCGGGGTGCTGTGGCAGGGAGGCGGGCCGTTCATCGTGTGGGCGCTGCACTTCTTCGGCCTGTATGTGCTGGTGGCGGCCGGCTGCACCGCAGGCTGGGCCGAGCTGCCGCTGCTCGGCACCAGCCTGCTGCGCGTGCTGCTGATCGCGACAAGCCTGCTGGCCATGGCCTGGATCACCTGGCTGCTGTTGCGCGCCCATCGCGGTCTGCCACCGCGGGGCTCGCGCGGCCTCCTGGCCGCAGCGGCCTCGGGCAGCGCCTGGCTCGCCTTGGTGGGCGTGGTCTGGGCCAGCGCACCGGCGCTGATGCTCCCGATGTGTTCGCTCAAGTAGCGGCGCTTCGATCCTTGCGTCGGAATCAGGCAGCGGCGACGGCTGCACGGTCCCTGCACTCGCCCTGCCCTCTCCCGACCGGCTTGCGAAAGAACTCGAAGCGGTGCCGATTCGGGCCGGGAACTTCGAGTACCAGCGGGCCATCGACCTCGAAGGCGAAGCGCTCGTAAGCGCGCAGCGCCCTCAATTCGCCGAGTGCGAACGGCCGGCGCAAGGCCACGTCGTTCCAGCCCACCACCAGTTCGCCGCCTTCGCGCAACAGACCGTGGAACCCGCTCACCGCGGCCTCGACGGCTGTGCGCTCGTCGAGGCCCCAGCCGAACACACCGTTGAACACGATCACGTCGAAGCGGCCGGCCGCAAAGCACGCCGCTGCCCCGCTGACGCACGCGGTCACATGACCCTGCGTGCTGCCGTGGCGCGCGGCCCGGGGATCGACGTCGATCGTGAGGTAGCTGTGGCCCGCCAGCAGGCGCTCGTACGCGCTCGTGTACCAGCGGGTCCCGACGAACAGCACCTCGAGCCGGCGGGAGCTGGCGGCATAGCGCTGCAGGATCACGTCCTCGAGCAGGCGGCGGTCGGGCGAGCGGAAGGCTTGCGCCGCACCGAACGGATGCGCCGCCCGGTGAAGCAGGCTGCGCAGCGGCCACAGCGTGGCGGCGGCACTCCACTGCAGGACTCGACGGTGCAAGGGATCAGCAGCACGCAGCATCGGTATGGCGATTTCGGGGAGGGGTGATGGCAGGGCAAACGCCAACCGCCCGCGTTTGCCGCACGAGGCAAGTGCAAGGTCGGCGCCCAATGGCCCCGGCAAGGCCCGTGCCGCGCGGCGCACCGCACCGCACCGGGAACGGCTCTTGCCATTTCGCCAGGGCAGCGCCGACCCACTCGCTGCGCGGCGTTGCCCTCTCGGGGCACTGACCCCGGCCGCGCCGACGGCCATCGCTGCGTTCGCACCACTCCATCTCTGCTCGAAGTCTTGAAAGGCCCCCTCATGAACACACGACCGCTGCCCCCCACCGTCGCTCTGGCTGTTGCGCTTACGTTGGGACTGACGGCGTGTGGCGAGACCGCCAAGCTCCCCGTCACCGCCGGCATCGGCCCCGATCCGCAGCTTCCCGAGCCGAACAAGACCTTGATTCCGACCGTCAACATCGCCCAGGCCGTCCCATGGCCGGAGGGCCGTATGCCGACGCCCGCACCCGGCACCGCGGTCACGGCCTTCGCGCGCGATCTGGACCATCCACGCTGGGTCTACGTTCTGCCCAACGGCGATGTGCTGGTCGCCGAAAGCAACGCCCCGAAGCGCCCGGAGCGCAAGGGCATCAAGACCTGGGTGATGAACAAGGTGATGGCGCGCGCCGGCGCGGGCGTGCCGAGTGCCGACCGCATCACCTTGCTGCGCGACGCCGATGGGGACGGCACGGCCGAGCTGCGGGCGGTGTTCCTGGAGAACCTGCACTCGCCTTTCGGCATGGCGCTGATCGAAGACAAGCTGTACGTCGCCAATGCCGACGCGGTGGTGAGCTTTCCCTACAGCGAGGGCCAGACGAGCATCAACGACAAGGCCGAGCACGTGGTCGATTTGCCGGGCGGGCCGCTCAACCACCACTGGACCAAGAACATCATCGCCAGTCCCGACGGCTCGCGGCTTTTCGCCACCGTCGGCTCCAACAGCAACGTCGGAGAAAACGGTATGGAGGCCGAAACCGGCCGCGCCGCGATCTGGGAGATCGACCCCGAGACCGGGCTGCACCGCATCTACGCCTCGGGCCTGCGCAACCCGAACGGCATGGCCTGGGAGCCCGACAGCGGCATGCTGTGGACCGTGGTCAACGAGCGCGACGAAATCGGCAGCGACCTGGTGCCCGATTACCTGACTTCGGTGCAGGAGAAGGGCTTCTACGGTTGGCCGTACAGCTACTACGGCCAGCATGTCGACGAGCGGGTCGAGCCGCCCAAGCCCGAGCTGGTCGAGAAAGCCATCGTGCCCGACTACGCGCTCGGCACGCACGTAGCGGCCCTCGGCCTGACGCATTCGGCCGGCAATGCCTTGCCTGCGCAGTTCGCCGAAGGCATGTTCATCGGCGAACACGGCTCCTGGAACCGAAAGCCGCGCGCGGGCTACAAGGTCGTATTCGTCGCCTTCGACGGCGCGAAGCCGACGAAGGAGTTGCCGGTCGACGTGCTCACCGGATTTCTCAACGAAGACGAAGAGGCCATGGGCCGGCCGGTGGGCGTGGCGATCGACCGGCGCGGCGGCCTGCTGGTCGCCGACGACGTGGGCAACGTGATCTGGCGCGTCGCCTCCTCGACGGCCCAGCCGCTGACCGCACAACCGGCCGGCGCCGCGCCGGCCGCAGCACCCGCCGCCCCGGGTGCGGACCCGGTAGTGCAGGCGGCATCGGAGGCTCCGGCATCCACGGCAGCCTCGGCCGTCCTGGCACCGATGGACACAGCCGCCTCGGCGGCTCCGCCTGCGTCTGCCGCTTCTCCCACATAGTGAACGCCATCGGGAACGCGCGTTGCCGTTGCGCTCTCACCTCCACCGCGAACCCGAGGATCCCGCCATGACGACCATCTCCGAAGTGATGACGCGCAACGTCGAAGTGATCGGCCCTGACGAATCGCTGCAGCGCGCAGCGAAGATGATGGACGAACTCAACGTCGGTTCGCTGCCCGTATGCGACGGCAAGCGCCTGGTCGGCATGATCACCGACCGCGACATCACCGTACGCGCTACCGCCGCTGGCCTGGACCCTGCGCAAACGCTGGTGGGCGACGTGATGACCGAGTCCACGCGCTGCTGCACCGAGGCGCAAAGCACGGAGGAGGTGATGGAGCAGATGGGCCATTCGCAGATCCGCCGCGTGCCGGTGGTCGACGACGACGGTGCGGTGATCGGCATAGTCTCGCTCGGCGATCTGGCCACCCGACAGGACGGCCACATCGACCAGGCCCTGCGCGACATCTCCACCCCGTCCGAGCCCGACCGTTCCATCGCGTGAGCTACAGGACATGCCGGCCGCAGGCGGCTCGGCCAACTGCGATGCGCTGATCGTTGGCGGAGGCCCGGCCGGGCTGACGGGCGCGATCTACCTGGCTCGGTTCAGGCGCCGCGTACTCGTCATCGACGAAGGCACGAGCCGCGCGGCGAGCATTCCGCGCTCGCACAACGTGCCGGGCTATCCCGAGGGCGTGGTCGGCGGCGAGCTCGTCGCGGCGATGCGCTCGCAGGCCGTGCGCTACGGTGCGCGCTTCGCCGCCGGTTGCGTGCAGACGATCGAGGCGGACAACGATGGGTTCATCGTTCGCTACGGCCCCGAACAAACCCGCGCACGCACCGTGCTGCTAGCCAGCGGCGCGAGCGATGTGACACCGCCCATGCCGCACCTGTCCGAGGCGCTGCGCAGCGGCGCGCTGCGCTACTGCCCGGTGTGCGACGGCTTCGAGGTGATCGATCAGCGCGTCGGCGTGGTCGCCGACAGCGCCGCTGGCATCGAGGAAGCGCTGTACCTGCGCCACTTCACCCCGTACGTGACGATCTTTCGCACTGGCCCTGCGCTCGCACCCGGCGCCGCCGATCGCCGGCGCCTGGCGCGCTCTGGCGTTGTGCTGGTCGAGGCGCCGATCGAAAGCATCCGCCTGTGGCAAGGCCACGTCACGGTGCGCCACGGTGCCGGGGAGACCGAGTGCGATGCGCTGTACAGCGCCTTGGGTCTGCACGTGCATTCCGAACTCGGTGTGGCGCTGGGCGCGAAGGTCGACGGCAAGGGCTACCTCGTGATCGACCGCCATCAGCGCACGACCGTGCAGGGCCTGTATGCCGCGGGCGACGTGGCGCGCGGCCTCAACCAGATCAGCGTGGCTGCAGGGGGTGCCGCGATTGCGGCGGCGGCGATGCACTTGCGGTTGGGGACGCCGATCGAGGGATGAGGTGCGGCCTTTTCTCCCCGCTTTGCTCCCCCTCCCTCTGGGAGAGGGAGCAAGACAGACGCTTATCAGCGGGACGAAGATCAAAGAGAAAGAAGGGGAGCGGGAGCAAAGTTCGGGAACGGCGCTTGCCGCTCCTTACCTGCCAAGCCGCGAGAGACCGCGCGACCCGCGCTGAAGCGGCGACCGCGGGCAAGGTCCGCCTCAAGCCTTGCCCCTGGCGCCTTACCGGACGCCTTCCGCGCAGCATGCGTCGATGCACCCGTCTCGGCGGCTTGGCAACCCTTATCTCTCAGTAGCCTACGTGCTCGCCGCGAGAGGCGCGCCAGTTTTCCTGGAAGTAGGCTGCGTCTTCCGGATTGCGCGGGTTCACGCCCATCAGGATGCCGCCTTCCTTGATACCGGCCTCGTATTCCTTCACGCGCTCCTCGGGAATGCCCCAGCCGATCAGGGCGCCGACCAGCCCGCCCGTTGCGGCGCCGGCGCCTGCGCCAGCCAGGGCCGCGGCGATCGGGCCGGCGATGACCAGGCCTACGCCAGGCAGCGCGATGCTGGTGCCCACCGCCGCCACGGCCGCCGCAATGGCGCCCACCGTGCCGCCGATGGCGCCGCCGATGCCTGCGCCTTCGGCCGCCTTCGTGCCCATTTCGGTCGGTTTGCCGGCGGTATCGGTGAAGTGCTTCTTGCGCGTGTCGTCCGACATGACCAGGTTCACATCGTTCTTGCCGTAACCCCGGTCGGTAACGGACTGGTAGGCCTGCTCGGCACTCTCTTTGTCGCGGAACAGCCCGGTCACGTATTTCGAATCAGCCATGTGTTTCTCCTCAAAGGTTGCTGAAGATGCCAGCCGCACGCGCACACAGCAGCGCGCGATGTGGTCATCAGACAACCAGGGCAAGCGGCTCGCCCGCTTGCGACGAGGAGAAGGAGTCTGCGGCGCTCAGCGCTTGCGTGGGCGCTCGCCAGGCGTTGCCTTGCGAGCCGCGATCTGCCGAACCAGGGGCACGGTCAGCATCAGCGAAGCCGAGCCGGCGAGCGCGAGCGGCAGCCAGGAGTCGAGCCACTCCATCACACCGGCACCGACGACGACAAGCGCCAGGCCGAGCAGGTAGCACTTCAGCGGGCGGCGATCGGGGCGGTGAGGCTTCACGATGCGTTCCTGCGAAACACAAGAGCGGCAACGGACCCCAACCCGGGCTTGCACGGCCGCCGCCTCAGCACAGGGTTTCGCTGCCCGCGTCGGCGGCGGCGTCCATGAGCGTTTCTCGGCGATTCGCCGCTTCGAGCGAGTCTTCACGGAGGTAGAAATCACCCGTGGCGTCCTGTGCGGCCAGCCGGCGCGCATGACCGGCATCGGCCACGACCTCGAGCTTGACGTCTTCGGCGTGCGCGTACATCACCACGGCCTTGCCCGTGTCCAGATGCAGCAGCACATCGCCGTTGACGAGCGGCTCGGCCATCACGACCGTGCGGCCGCTCAGGCGCTCGCAAAGAAGCCGGCGGCGTTCGTTCTGCACCCGTTGCGATTGCAGCTCGCGGCTGCGCTTGTCGGGGTACAGCGCCGATTCGGCGTCGCGGTGGAGCCGGTCGATCCGGTCTTTCCAGTCCGCCAGCACGTCGTATCGAAAACCCGCCGGCGCTTCGGCCAGCGGGCGCGGCAGGCAAACCCCGCCTTCGCCGCAATCCCAGTCCACCTTGAACCCCGGTGTCGAGTTGTCCATGCCTTCCCCCGCCCCCACGAATACTTCGGGCGAAGTCTGGCAGGAGGCGCGGCGCCTTCAGACGCGGAAAAGCCGGGGTAGCGTGCGCCTGTTGCACGCATTGCATGCCGCAAGTTCAGCGACGGATCGACAAGCCGCCGCCGAGTCGCAGGCGGCGCCTAAGGCACTCAGTGCAGACGGGCTTCCGAACGCCGCCCGCCCGCCATCCATACGGCCATGGGCGGCGGCATGACGGGCGGCTCGCGCACCGGCACGGGGTTGTCCGGCGGCTGCGGATCGTCGATTTCCGGCGGCGGTGGCTCGGGCGTCGCGGGGGGCTGAAGTGGCGGGGGCGCTTCGGGCGGCGTGGGGGCCGGGCCGGGCACGGCCGGCGGCGCGGCGATCGACGCCGGGCAAGGAGCCGGCTCGGCATTTCGCTGGCCGGCCCGCTTCTTAATGGCAGTTTCGTGCATCGTCTCTCCTGTGTCGGATGCCGCAGATCCAGGCATCACAGGGACCGAGGCAAGTCACGGGCCCGACCCGCAGCTCCAGTGCAACGCGCTGGCGCGAACTTCGCGCTCCAACGTCCGCAGCCGACAAGGCGGCCGCAGCCCGCGCTCAGTCGGCGTAGCTGTGGGCGTGCGAGGCGTTGCGCGCTGCCCGGTGGTCGTGCTGGTCGACGTCCTGGCGGTCCGGCGCGAGGCGCTCGCATTCGTGCTTGATGGCGCTGTAGCACTCGCACGAGCGCGCCTCGATCCCGGCACGGTCGAGCACGGTGATGCTGTTGCGGCCGTTGGTGATGCACCCCTGCCCGCGCAACTTGAGAATCGCCTGCGTCACGCTCTCACGCCGCACGCCCAGCGCATTGGCGATCCACTCGTGCGTGACGGTGAGCTCGTTGCCCGGCACGCGGTCCAGGCTGATGAGCAGCCAGCGACAGAGCTGCTGTTCGACGCGGTGGTGGCGGTTGCATAGGGCCGTCTGGGCGGCTTGGCAAATCAGGCACTGGGCGCTGCGCAGCAGCAGGCGGCTCACCGCCCCCCCCAGGTCGAATTCACGCTGCAGAACGCCGGCGCGAATGCGGAAGGCGTACCCGGAATGCTGCACGATCGCCCGGCTAGGGGCAGTGTCGCCGCCCATCAGCAGCGAGACGCCGCACACGCTTTCGTAACCGATGCGCGCGACCTCGGAGGCGTCGCCGTTCTTCATGGCGTACTGCAGCGAGATCACGGCCTGGGTGGGGAAGTACACGTTCTCGAAGCCCATGCCCGCACCGTGCAGCAGCTTGCCCGCGGCCAGCGGCACCAGCTCGAGCGACGGCGAAAGCCGCTCCCAGACATCGTCGGGCAGAGCCTCGAGGACGTGATTTTGGCGCAGGCTGCGCGTGGTGGAGCGCATCGCCAGAGGCTGCACGGCGCCGTAGCGCGAACGGGTGTCGGGAGTCGAGAAAGAAAGCGAGGTCACGGTCTGTTCCTTTTGATGTCTGCCGCGTGCCGCGAGGCACGTCTTGCAGGTTGGCAGGAGCAACGAAGGCAAGCTGCGTGCCAACTTTTTCTGCAAAGGAAAAGTGCGTGCGGTAGGCACCGTCACAGGCGTACAGAGGGAGGGTCGCGAACCGCGTCGCTCCACCCCTTGTAGTTGCTCCGGAGGGAATTGCCGATCGCCGGTAAAGCCGTTCGTAACGGCTGCCGCGGCCTAGGGTTGACCGAAAGCCTGTCGTAGGCCGCGTGCCGCGTGCAAGACCGCCTCGTTGGCCTGGTCCACCACCCTGCCCAGGCCGAAGAAGCCGTGGGCCACGCCTGCGTAGTTGCGGTAATCCACCGCCACGCCGGCACTGCGCAAGCGCTCGGCATACGCCTGGCCCTGCGAGCGCAGCGGGTCGATTTCGGCAGTGATCACGGTGGCCGCCGGCAGGCCGGCGAAATCGGGCGTGCGCAGGACCGAGAACGCCGGATCGGTGCCTTCGATCGGGCTGCGCAGGTATTGGCTGAAGAACCAGGGCAACTGCCGCGTGCCGAGGGGGCGCGTGTCGATGTACTGGCGGTGCGAGGGCGTGTCGAGCCCGACGTCGGTGATCGGATAGACCAGCAGCTGATGCACCGGCAAAGGCGCGCGCTCGTCGCGGGCGCGGATCGCCACGCTGGCGGCGAGATTGCCGCCCGCGCCCTCTCCCCCCACCGCCACGCGCGCCGGATCGCCGCCGAAGCTCGCGGCGTTGGCCAGCGTCCAGCGGTAGGCCACCCAGGCATCGCCGTGCGCCGAGGGAAAGCGGTGCTCCGGGCCCTGCCGGTATTGCGGCGCCACCACGATCGCCCGGGCGGCGTTGTTGAGCGCGCGCGCCGCGGCGTCTCCCTGCTCCAGGTCACCCAGCACCCAGCCGCCGCCATGAAAGTAGAGCAGCACGGGATGCGGCCCATCGCCGGGCGGCCAGTATACACGCACGGGCATCGCCGTGGCATCGGCGCCGAGGATGAGGTGGTTCTCGATGCGAGCCACCACCTCCGGCAGGGTGCTGCGGCCCCGCGTCTGCAGCAGTGCGCTCATGGCGTCTGGCAGCGCCGGCTGCGCGCGGGCGGCCGGGGCGCTCAGGTTCACGGTGGGCTCGTTGCCGAAAGCGGCCAGTTGGTCGAGCACGGCCTGCATCTGCGCATTGGGCGCGGCCGGTGCTTCGGCGACGGCGGACGAAGCCTCCTTCGATGCCGGCGGGCCGCTTGCGCACGCCGCGAGCATGGCAGCCGTTGCGACGAGCAGCCACGGTGCGGCAATACAGGGTGCAGCTTCGATGCGGCGCACGCGCGAACCGCCGATGGCGGCATGCAAAGCATCTTGTCGGGTCAGGGTCATGGGCAGGCGGCTCCGCAAGCGTCATGCCCATTCTCGACGAGTGTCCATCCAGGGGAACGGTGGCGAACCGTCAGCCGTTGGCCTGGAGGCGGAGCAGCGCGTAGCAGTAAATCGGAGCGCGCAAATGGCCGCGTGGCGAGGCGCTTGAGCAGCGAATCAGAGGCGGGCGCTCGAGCCGGCAAATGGGAATGAGGATTGCTGCGTTTGAAGTCTGACGAGCCGAACCGTTTTGCTCTGCCCCGAGTGGCGATGCCCGCGAAGGCGGTAGCGGCGGTCGGAACGAAACTTTTTCCAGAAAGGAATCGAGATGGCTCAGCACGACTATCAAGGACAAGGCCGATCGTCCGACACCGACCGCCAATCGTCGCAAGGCGACGATCGCCAGCAACGCTACGGCAGCAGCAGCCAGCGCGGCACTTCGGGCAGCCCGCCCGAAAGCTCGGGCCGCGGCTCATCGCAAGGCACGGGGCGCGGCGAAGAAATGGGTGGCTACTACACCGGCGGCGGCCGCGAACTGCAAGGCGGCTCCAGTGGGGAATCGCAAGGCGGCTACGGCGGCCAGCAGGGCGGCAGTCAGGGGCGCGGCTCACAAGGCACTCCGGAGGGCGGCTATGGCGGCGGCTCGCAAGGCGGCAGTTATGGAGATCAGCACGAGCAATGGGGCGGCTCCCGTGGGCAATCGGGCCAATCGGGCGGCGGCTATGGCGGCTCGCAGGGCGGCTACGGCGGCTACGGCGGGCAGCAGCAAGGCGGCGGCGGCGGTCATGGGCAGCAAGGCGGCGGTGGCTACGGCCAGCAAGGCGGTGGGCGCGGCTGGCAGGGCGACTGGGGCTCCTCGCAGCAGGATCAGGGACGCTACGGCTCCCAGGGCGGCGGCTACGGCAGCCACCAGCAGGGCGGCTCCTACCGCGACCAGCAAGGCGGACGCTTCGGCTCGCAGGAAGACTGGGGCGGCTCGCAGGGTCAGGGCCGCCAGGGATCGCAAGGCGGCCAGGGTGGCCAGCAGCAAGGCGGCATGTACAGCGGCGGCAGCGGCCAGTCCAGCGACTGGGGCAGCTCGCAGGGCCGAGGCTACAGCGGCCCGCAAGGCGGCTCCGGCGGCTACGGCTCACAGGGCGGCGACTGGGGCGGCTCGCAGGGCGGCACGTACGGCGGCCTGCAAGGTGGCTTCAGTGGCGGCTCGCAGTCGGGTGGCTCGTCCAGCTCGCAGGGCGGCTACAACGACTGGGCCCGCGGCGGCGCCGGGCAGGGAAGCTCACAGCAGCACCACGATCCCGACTATCACCAGTGGCGCTCGGAGCAGATGAAGAACCTCGACGACGACTACCAGTCGTGGCGCCAGGACCGCTACAAGAAGTTCTCGGACGACTTCAGCCAATGGCGCGGCAGCCGCTCGAAGGGCAGCACCGGCAGTTCGGGCAGTTCGGGCAGTTCGGGCAGTTCCGGCAGTTCCGGCAGCAATGCCACGGGCGGCACGGTGTACTCGGGCAGCGGCGAAGGCTCGGCCAGCGGGGCGGACTTTCTCAGCGGGATGAGCGAGGACGCGCCGGGAAGCACTTCCAGCAGCGGTGTCGGCAGTTCGTCCCGGTCTTCCGTGAGCACGGGCGGCGGCAGCACCGGTGAGACGGGCAACGGCGCCAAGTCGTCATCGACCTTGTCCGGCTCCTCGAGCCCAACCAGCTCGGGGGGCACCAGCGGCACGTCCTCCAAGACCAAGTAAGGCGCGGCCCGACGGTCGAACGCCGCAGCGCAAGCTGCGGCGTTTGTCGTTTTCGGCCGTCCCGAGGGCGACCTCAAGCCGCCCGGCGGCGACGCTCCACGGCTTCGATCTTGAGGAGTTGCCGGTACTTGGTGACCGTGCGGCGCGCCACGACCAGCCCCTGCTGAGCGAGCTGGCGCGCAATTTCTGCATCGGAGAGCGGCGCGCTCGACCGCTCGGCTTCGATCATGTCCTTGATGACGCCACGAATCGCCGTGGCCGAGCAGGCGCCGCCGCTGGCCGTGGTCATGGCGCGCGAGAAAAAGTACTTGAGCTCGAACACGCCCAGCGGCGTGGCCATGTACTTGTTGTTCGTCACGCGCGAGACGGTGGACTCGTGCAAGCCCACCTCGTCGGCGATCTCGCGCAGGCCCAGCGGCTTCATCGCCAGCGCACCGTATTCGAAGAAGTGCTTCTGCCGTTTGACGATGGCCTCCGAAACGCTGAGGATGGTCGCGAAGCGCTGCTCGATGTTGCGCACCGTCCAGCGCGCTTCCTGCAGGTGAGCGGCCATCTCGCCGTTCTGGGCTTGCCGGTGCCGCTGGAACATCTCGGCGTACACATGGTTTAAACGCACCTTGGGCACGATGCTCGGATTGAGCTGCACTCGCCAGGCGCCGCGGAGTTTTCTGATGATCACGTCCGGTGTCACGTACTGCACTTGCGACGCGCCGAAGTGCCAGCCCGGCCGCGGGTCGAGCCGGCGGATTCGGTCGCACACCCCCTCGATCTCGGCCGGCGTGCGCTTGAGCTTGCGGGCGAGGCCGGCGACGTCCTTCGCGGCCAGGCAGTCGAGGTGGTCGGTGACGATGTGGCGCGCGATCTCCCGTTCGCCTTCGTCCTCGATCGAGGAGAGCTGAAGCAGCAGGCATTCGCCGACGCTGCGAGCGGCGACGCCGAGCGGGTCGAGCGACTGCACCAGGCGCAGGGCAACCTGCAGTTCGTCGGGGCTCGCGGGGGGGTCGAGTTCGGTGAGCTCGATCAACTCGTCGAGGTCGGTGCGCAGATAGCCGTCGTCGTCGAGCGATTCGACGATCGACTTGGCCAGCACCACGTCGCGCATCGACAGCGGCAGCACATTGATCTGCCCGTGCAGATGTTCGTTGAGCGAGGTCTCGACGGCCATCATGTCCATCGCGCTCAGATCGCCCTCCTCGCCACGGCGCTGGCTCGACAGGCCATCGGCCTGCCAACTGTCGCGTTCGCTGTAGTCGACGTCGCCGTCGGCGTCGCCTTCCGGGCTCGTGTCCATCACGGCCGATGTGTCGAGAAAGGGTTCGTCGGCGCTGGCGGCCGCCGGCGCCGCAAGCCCGGGTTCGACATCGGTTTCAGGCAGATCGGCAGCGGGCGCCTCGGGGTCGCTCTCGTCGCCTTCGAGGAAGGGGTTCTTGCCGAGCGCGTCGTGCACTTCCTGTGCAAAGTCGAGCGAAGACAGCTGCAACAGGCGCACCGCCTGCTGCAAACGCGGGGACAGCGACTGTTGCTGCCGGTGCTCGACGCGAAGCGCGATCGATCTCATCGGAACGTCTCCTGAATTCGGTGGTCTTGGCGCCGCCGCTGCAAAGCGAACCCGCGGCTGGCGCGAACGTGGGCATCAATGCAACCACTGTGCCGCGCCGAGAGCGTCGCGGGCGTCGTCCATCCGAACACCCGCGCCACGGGCCTTCCATCGTCAGGGGCCAAAAAGACGATGCGGTCCGCTCTCATAGAGAAAATGCGGCTTGCGATTCGCGAAACGCGCGACTGCGTGTGTACGAGACCGAACTCACATTCCGACACACCTGCGTGCGCTGGATCGCCCAACCCCCTTAGCCGGGTGGTCAAGCGACGCGTCATTTGCCGATGGTGGCGTGCGAATTGCTGCAACAACGCGTGGTCACGGAAGTGCCACAAGGACCGCGCTACGCTTTGACAAGCTTGGGCGCCAGTAGCCGAAACCAGCGCCGGACCGCTCTCAACGGCCGCGTCGCTGTGGCTCGACAGCGTCGGGCCTCGGCGCGGACTCCTGCTTGGCGCCAGGCTCTTTCCTCAGCTCTTCGTAAACCTCGTCCGTCACGGGCAAGCGGCCGGTGTCCTGCCGTCCACTGTCGAGATCGTCGAAGGCCTTCTCGCCGAGCTCCTTGCCGGAGGGCTCGGCAGGCACGGGGCGTTGCGTGTCCTGGCTGTCGGACGATTCATCTCGCTCATGCGGCAAACGCGGCTCCGCACCCTGTTCGCGGCTTTGCTCGGTGCGTCCTGCACCGGGCGTTTGTCGCCGCAGATCGGTCGGCGTCGGATCGGCCTTGCTGGTCATGAGATCACTCCAAAAAAAAGCGCCGGCTTTTCGGCCGGCGCGCCTTCGGCCTTGCGGTCGATCACCCGTAGCGAGCGCGAGACTCGACGCCGTTGCTGCGGCGTGTGAACTTGCGCCAGAGGTAGCCGCCCAGTGCGACAAAGATGAGCTTTTTCATTGCGTACTCCATAAGGAAAAATTTCGGAGAAGGCCCCCGATGCCCGTTACGGGCAAGCCACGTGCCGACAAGCGAATCGCTTGCCTGCCAACAACCCGTCACATGCCCGCGCGCCGTTCGATACCGACGGGGTTGCGACCCCCGCGCTGGCGCCGCCGCTCCGGTCCCGTGTAGCCGTTGCCGAGGTCCGTGCCCATTTCGGCCATGCCGGGCGTACGGCTGCCCATCGCCGCGTCGTCACGCAAATGCGTGGCCATGGGCGAGCGGCGCGATTCGGCGCCGTCGTCCAGGCGTTCCACATCCACATCGGCGCGGCGCACCTTGTCGCGAATGGTTTCGGTGTGTTGGCTTGCCTTCTTGCCGACGCTCACCTCTTCCACCACGCGCGCGGTCTTGGAAACCACCGGCTCCTCCGTGGTTTCGCGGATTTCGATGTTCGCTTCGCCCATATCGGCCAGATCCGCATTCGTCGCCGGCCGGTCGACCCGCTTGCGATCGACCACCGCGTGCTGTTCGCGCAGCGTGACCTGCTCCTCGACCGGGGTCTCGCTCACGTGCCGGTGCACGCGCACACCGCCGCGACCGACCTCGCGCTTGCCGACCTTCAGGTCTTCCTGCACGACTTGGAGCTTCTGTCGCTCGCGGGCGGCGTCTTCGCTCGTGAAAGGCTGAGCGCTTTCGTCGTATCCGGTGTAGCCCGACGACTGCCAGTGCCGAACCCGCTCGTCGACGTCGATGGCGCCGCAGTCTTCGAGCACCTCGCTCACCGCTTCGAGCTTGCCGTCGTCGTCCAGGTTCACGGTCACCACGGCCGAGCCCCGGCGCACCGCTTCAGAGTAATGACTGCTCGAGTCGTCGGATTCGTCGCTGCCGAAGAGCGAAGCGAAGAAGCCGCGGATGCCGCCTTCATGCTCCTTGTGCGAAGACATCAGCGACGGGTGATCTTCTCCGGAAGCCGACGAATTGACTTGAATGTTCTGAAGGTCGATGCCCATCGCTTCGAGCTTTTCGCACGCTCTTTTCGCTTCGCTGTATTCGTCAAAAATACCTACTACTACTGTGCTGGCCATTGCAATGCTCCTTTGAGACTGGGGAACCGTCGCCGCCACGGCGCGATTCAAAGTAAAACGAGACATGAAACGGGCAAGGCGCGGGCCCGCAAGCCGGCCTTGAAACGTCCTATTTCGCAAAGCGGTCGGTAGGAGTGCGTGTGATTTCAACGCGCTCCGAACGCAGCACCACTTCCTGCGGATCACGCACTTCGGTGCGACGCCGCGAGATGTGCAGCTCCTCCTTGAGCACGAGCTGCTTGCTGAGGACCAGCACTTCCTCGAACACCGGCACGATGGTCACGTCGCCTTCGTGGCGCACCGGCACGGGCGCATCGACTGCACGGTTCACGGGCACGCGGCGAATCTCGACCTCCTCGTGCAAAAGCGGCACGTCGACGGTCTCATGCCGCTCCGTCACGTGTTTGGAGATGCGCACGCGGCCGGTTTCCACTTCGTTCGTGGAAACCTCGATCTGCTCCTCGACCGCGGCCACCGTCACAGGCGCCGAGGGCGGGCTTGCAGGCGGTGGTGTGCCGTCCATGAGCATGCCGGTCGCGGGCATCAACCGTTCGAGCGCCGAGCAGGGCTTGCCTTCGTCGGCGCCGGGCCGGGCTTGGGCGGTTGCATCTGCGCGGCGCCACCGTTGTTCGCACCGATGGCCTGCGCCACCTCCTGTGTCATGCCGAGCTCGGCGCCGGTCATCGGGTTCACACCCAGTTCCGACTTCGTGCGCTTCATCAGCGCCATGCCGGTCTTCATCTCCTCGGGCGAGAGTTGCACGCCGAAGCCGCCCTGCCCGTCGGTGGCCATTTGGTCCTCGGGCTCGTTGACCTGCTCGAAGTTGCAGCTGTTCCACGGTCCTTGACCATCGCCCTCGCCCTTGGACATGTTGTAGTACTTGTTGGCGTATTCCTTCTTGCCTGGCAGCTTGCCGGCCGGGAAATTCGGCTGTATGGAATACAGGGCCTTCTCGAAGGAAAGCTGGTGCGCGATTTCGCGCGTCATCAGGAAATTGAGTGCGTCCTTCACGTCGGGGTCGTCGGTGCAGTAGATCAGCCGCTCATAGACGATCTTCGCGCGCGACTCTGCGGCAATGTTGCTGCGCAGGTCGCAGGTCGGGTCGCCGATGGTGTCCACGTAAGCCGCAGTCCACGGCACACCGCCCGAATTGGTGAGGGCCGGGCCGCCGCCGTACAGGACCTGCGTGACGTGCGAGCTGTTGCCGTTCTCGGTGATGCTGCGGTAGAGCTCGGCCTCCTTCTCCACGCCTTCGGCCATGCGGCCCTTCGCGCCCTTGTTGAGCATGGCGACCAGAGTGCCGATCATCTCGAGGTGGCTGAGCTCCTCGGTGGCGATGTCGATGAGCAGGTCCTTGCGTCCGGGGTCGTCTTCGGCCAGGTATTGCGTGAAGTAACGGCAGGCCGCCGCCAACTCGCCCTGCGGTCCGCCGAACTGTTCGAGCATGAGGTTCGCGAGACCGGGGTTCGTTTCGCCGACGCGCACGGTGTACTGCAGTGCCTTGTTGTGGAAGAACATGAAGCGATCCTTTGAGGAATGGGGAATGAACTCAATTCGCGGCAATCCGGGTTCCCGGCAACGCCTCGTCGAAGGCACGGCCATTGCCAGATGCCGGCATGAAGTACCCCCGAGGAGTTCGAGATGAAAAACGATGAAGTCAGGGCCACGCTGAGCGAGTTGATCGAAGGCTGCAACAGCAACGCACAGGCGCTGCGCAGCGCCGGCCAGCAGGCGAAGTCTCAAGAGCTGCGCAAGCTGCTCGACCGGCGTGCCGAGGAATGCGCCGAAGCGGCCAACAAGCTGCGGCTCGAACTCGACCGCACGGACGGTCACCCGCCGAGCGGCGAAGGGCGCAGCGACCTCGAAATCCTGGAACATTGCGAGCACAGCGAGGACCGCACGAAGGAGAATTACGAAAAGGCCTTGAGCCGCGAGCTGCCCGAACCGATCAAGGAAGTGGTGCGCAAACAGCATGAGGGCGTGCTGCGCAACCACGGGCAGATCAAGGCGCTGCGTAACCGCATGAGATCGTCGGCATAGGCCCGACGCGACGCCCCGAAGAACGATGGGTGCAACTCAGGTCGGCTGTTGCGCGACGTGCCAGTGCGCGCGTGATCGGACAGGACACTAGCGATGGAAGACTGGATCCGCCTCGTCGGCGACACGCAAGCCCTCGAACTGTTCGGGATCCGCCTGGTCGGCCTCAATGCCGACAACGGCAAGAAGCTGCTGTTCACGCTGGTCTTCATCACCGCGCTGCTGTGGCTGGGCCGCCTCACGCAACGGCTTGCGCGCCACAGGTTGCGGGGCGGCGCCCCGCACGTCGAGTTCTGGGTCCGCCAGGCGATCAAGCTGGGCACGGCCGTGCTCCTCATCCTCGGTCTGCTGTCGATCTGGTTCGAAGACCCCACGCGTCTCGCCACGGCACTGGGCCTGGTCACCGCCGGACTCGCTTTCGCGCTGCAGAAGGTCGTCACCGCGGTGGCGGGCTATTTCGTCATCCTGCGCGGCCGGATCATCAACGTGGGCGACCGCATCGTCATGGGCGGCGTGCGCGGCGACGTGATCGGGGTGGATTTCACCCAGACGACGATCATGGAGATGGGCCAGCCGCCTCCCGTACAAGGCGCCGAACCGCCCGTGTGGGTGCAAAGCCGCGAGTACACCGGCCGCATCGTCACCGTCACCAATGCCAAGGTCTTCGACGAGCCGATCTACAACTACACGCGCGACTTTCCTTACCTGTGGGAAGAGCTCGCTCTGCCGATCGCCTACAGCGCCGACCGCGGGCGAGCGGAGCGCATCCTGCTCGAAGCCGCCGAGCGCCACAGCGTGCCGATCGCCGAGATGAGCGAGGAAGCGCTGCAGGAACTGCAGCGGCGCTACGTCATGAAGAAGCCCGAAATCCGACCGAAGGTGTATTACCGGCTGACCGACAACTGGCTCGAGCTGACCGTTCGTTTCATGGTCATGGACCATGGCGTGCGGGCGCTCAAGGACGCGATGAGCCGCGAGATCCTCGGCGCGCTGGAGGAGGCCGGCATCGGGATCGCTTCGGCAACGTTCGAAATCGTCGGATTGCCGCCGCTCGTGATCAACGCTTCGCCAGCCATTCGGCCAGCGCCGGCGGATCCACCGGCTTGACGAGGTGACCGTCGAAGCCCGCTTCGTGGGACTTGCGGCGATCCTCTTCCTGCCCCCAGCCGGTCAGCGCCAGCACGAGGATGGAGCGGCCCCAGGCCTGTTGCCGTAGCGCCCGGCAGACGTCGTAGCCGCTGAGCCGGGGCATGCCGATGTCGAGCAGCACCGTATCGGGCAGAAACGCCGCCGCTGTCTCGAGCGCTTCGGCGCCGTCGTACGCGGTGCGCACCTCGTTGCCCATCAGGCCGAGCATCAGCGCCAGGCTGGCGGCGGCATCGCGGTTGTCGTCCACCACGAGGATGCGGCGTGCTGCCACGGGAGCGCCTGTCTCATGTTGGCTGTCAAGCAAGACTTCGTCCGCCTCGGTGGCCGGCAGCCGGACCACGAACTCGCTGCCCCGGCCCTCGCCTTCGCTGTGGGCTTCGACGCCGCCGCCGTGCAGCTCGACCAACCCCTTCACGAGCGACAGCCCGATGCCCAGGCCGCCCTGCGAGCGCCCCCGATCGACCTGCGTGAACATCTCGAACACCGCAGGCAGCAACGGCTGCGGAATGCCCATGCCGGTGTCGCGCACGCTGACGACAGCCTCGCCATCGTGTTTGTCCATCGCCAGCGTGATGTGCCCGCCCGGTTCGGTGTACTTCGCGGCGTTGTTCAGCAGGTTGGCGATCACCTGCGCGAGCCGCGTCGTGTCGGCCTCGACGAAGATTCGCTGCGGCGAAAGGTTGATCGTGAGCTCGTGGCCCGCGGCCTCGATCAGCGGCCGGCTGGTTTCCACGGCTTGCTGCACGATCTTGACCAGTTCCACCCGCTCCTTGCGCAGATCGATCTTGCCACGGCTGATGCGGCTCATGTCGAGCAGGTCATCGATCAGGTGCACCATCTGTGCGAGCTGGCGTTCCATCATCGAGCGGGCGCGCTCGACGATCTCGGGCTTGTCGCGAGCGAGCTTCATGACCTGCAGGCCGTTGCGCAGCGGTGCTAGCGGGTTGCGCAGTTCGTGGGCCAGCGTGGCGAGGAACTCGTCCTTGCGGCGATGGGCCTCGCGCAGTTCCTCGACGAGGGCGGCGTTGTCGATCGCCACCGAGGCCATCTGTGCGAGCTGCACCAGCAAGGCTTCGTCGTCCTGGGTGAAATCACCCTCCAGCTTGTCGGATAGCTGAATGAGGCCGACGTTGCCCCCGCGCAGGCCGGTCAAGGGTGCCGCCAGCAAGCCGCGCAGCGGGGGATGCTCGGCGGCGTGCGCTCCAAAGCCTTTCCAGGCCGGATGCGCCAGCAGCTCGGCCTGCGTCAATCGCACCGGCCGCCCCATGCGGCTCACACGGGAATAGATGCCGGAGCCATCGGCTTTTGCTTCGTTGTCGCGCCAACGCTCGTACTTGTCGGACAGCGAGACGCTGACGACCGCCTGCGCCCATTCGGCGTTCACCGTCATGCTGGTGGCGCAAAGATGCGCGGCGACGAGCTCGCGGGCCTCGTCGTTGACGGCTTGCATGATCGAACGCGGGTCATGCATGCTGCTCAGCCGCGTCGCGATCTCGGCCAGCCTGCGCAGTTGATCGGAACGGTCGAGCCGGTTCTTCTCGGCCTGCCTCACGGTCTGGCTGGCTCGCTCGCGCTCCAGCACGATGCTGGCGATCTGGCCGCCGAAGACGGCAATGCGCCGCTCCCAGTCGCTCGGCTCTCGCGCCTCGTCGAAGCACAGCATGAACGAGGCCACCGGCAAGCCGTCGGTGCCTGGCACCGGTTCCGAATGGCAAGCAAGGATGCCGTGTGCCAGACACAGCTCGCGCCAGTGCGGCGCCCACTTCGGGTCGTTGGCCACGTCGGCGCAGGTGACCGGCTCGGCCGTGTAGATCGCCGTGCCGCAGGTGCCGATGGCGACTTCGTCGATCGGCGCGCCTTCCAGGCCCTTCCCGAACGAGGCCGCGACGTCCTGGGCGAAGGCGCTCGTGAAACGGGTGCGCGACTCGTCGGCAAGCAGCACGGCGGCGCGCGCATGTGGCTGAAGCCGGGCCACTGCGGCGGTTACGGCGGTCAGGCACTCCTGCAGCGACTTGCCCGCCGCCACGAGTTCGAGAACGTTCTTCTGCTCGAGCAGGATGGCTTCGGCCCGCTTGCGCTTCGTCACGTCGCGGCACAGCATCACCACGCGGTCCGGCTGCCCGACGCCGTCGCGCACGAGCGAGACGCTGTTCTGCACCCATACCGGCGTGCCGTCCTTCCTGACGTAGCGCTTCTCGATGTCGAAGTTGGCCACCTGGCCGGTCGTCAAGGCCTCCATCGACGTGAGCGAGCGCGCGCGGTCGTCGGGGTGGGTGAGCGCTCCGCGGTCCACCAGCGACAGTTCCTCGCGGGAGTAGCCCGTGATGCGGCAGTAGGAGTCGTTCACCTGCACGAAGCGACCGTCCAACGCAACCAGCGCCACGCCGACGGCCGTCGAGTTGAAGACCGCCGCCAGACGCTCTTCGCTGTCGCGCAAGGCCTCGGTCAGGCCGGTGCCGACAAGCGTGGTGACTTCCGGGCCGCGATCACTGTTCATTCACTGCTCTCCATCGCTGATGGCGCGGCATGAGCGGCAGCGCGTTGCCTGCAGGACGCGACGGCTTCTCCCGGCTGCCACGCAGGATCGTTCGAGGATTCTGCAACTTCGGTCGGGCCGGCACCAGCACTGTCGCCCAACGACGCTCTTGCCGTGCCGCGGCGTGCCCCGCGGCTCACACCGGCTCCAGGGCAACCAGCAACTTTTGCGGCGTCAGGCGCTCGCCCGCCACGAGCAGCGAACGCACGGCCTCGAACACCCGCCGGTCGGCAGCGCGCGTGCGGGCGTCGCGAGAGGCAGCGGCCTTCAGCGGCATCTCGAGCCGCGGGTTGCCTTCGAGCAGCGGCCGCTTGCGCTCGAGGAAAGCCCAGTACATCGGCGTGATGGGGCAGTTGCGCTTGGGGTCGAAGGCGCAGCCGCCGCAGTAGTCGCTCATGCGGTCGATGTAGGCGGCGCCCGAGATGTAGGGCTTGGTCATGAACAGATCGCGCATCGCGAAGCTACCCATGCCCAGCACGTTGGGCTCGACCACCCAGTCGTAGGCGTCCTGGTAGGCGACCCAGAACCAGTCGGTCAGCTCGCGCGGGCTCACGTCGAGCAGGGTCGCGATGTTGGCCACGATCATCAGCCGCGTGATGTGGTGGCTCCAGGCTTCGCGCCACACGCCTTCGATCACGTGGTCGAGGCAGGCCATGCCCGAAGGCCGGCCCCACAGTGCCGGCGGCAGCGGCGTGTCGGCGTTCAGCGCCGACGGGCAGGCGCCGCCGTCGGCATCCGGCACGTCCGTGCCGCGTTGCCATGGCGAGCCGCTCCAGCGCGCGAAGCCGCCATCGCCCGGCACCGCGGCGATCGGCGGGAGTTCGTGTCCCTCGGGCAAGGCGCGAAAGCCATCGGTCAACGCGTGCACGTGGTGCATGTACTCGCGCCAGCCGAGCAACTGGCGCACGAAGCCTTCCTGGCTCTCCAGTGCGATCGGCGCCGCCAGCACGCGCCGCAGCAGGTCGCGCGGCAACAGCCGGTGCAGGTTCAGCAGCGGCGAGAGACGGGTGTGGAAGAGGCCGCTCGACGCCGTGCTCATCGCGTCCTCGAGTGGCCCGAAGGCGTCGAGGCACTCATCGAGCGCCCAGTCGGCGAAGCGTTCGGCGTCAGCCGCTGTCGCGGGCAGAGCGCCCAGGTCCAGCGTGCCGGGATGGTGGGCGAAGTGCCGCTCGATCAGCGCACCGACCTCCTGCGTGATCGCGTCGGGCTCGAAGCGGGGCGGCGTGGGCGCAGGCGGCCTGCCGCGCCAGCGCTTGCGGTTGAGCGCGTCGAAGCTCCAGCGCCCGCCGCGGGGCCGGGTGCCCTCCATCAGCACGCCCTGCTCGCGCCGCACGTGGCGATAGAAATCGTCCATGCGCCAGGGCGGCGCGCGCCCCTGGGAGCGCTCGAACTGCAGCCGTGTCGTGAGCCAGCCTTCGTGCGGCAGCACCTCCATCAGGCCAGCGGCAACCAGTGGCGCCAAGTCGGCGCGCAACTCGCGCTCGGCCGGCTCCATGACGCGAAGCACCCCGCAGCGCTCGGCGAACGGCCGCAGCGCATCTCGGTAGGGGCCGTCGTGCACCAGGTGAGCGACGGCCACGCCGCGCCGGGCCTGCTCGAGCGCGAAATGCCGCAGGTTGGCGAGCACCAGGGCAAGCTTTTGCTTGTGGTACGGGCGCCGCGCGGCCTTCCAGGGGTTCTCGACGAGCACGATACCGAGTTGCGCCGGTGGCTCGTGCGCGAGCGGGCCGATCTCTCCCGAGAGCTGGTCGTAGGGCACGAACACGAAGCGCCGCCCTTTCCAGCTTTCAGGACCGGCACCGAGCGCGGCCAGCTCGCGGGTGAAGGTGCGCGTCACCGGGACCGGTTCTTCGTCAGGCACGCCATCGCCGGGGGCACGCGGCTCAGCCGAGCGCCGTGTCGAGAATCATCATCAGCACGAAGCCCAGCATCAGCCCGCCGGTCGCCAGCCGCTCGTGACCCTGGCGGTGCGACTCCGGAATGATCTCGTGGCTGATCACCCAGAGCATCGCGCCGGCCGCAAAGGCCAGGCCCCAGGGCAGCAGGCCGGCCGACATGCCGACGACCACGGCACCCAGGACGGCACCGACCGGCTCCACCAGACCGGACGCTGCCCCGAGGCCGACCGCCAGGCCGCGGCTGTAGCCGGCGCTGCGCAGGGCGACCGCGATGACCAGTCCCTCGGGCACGTCCTGGATCGCGATGCCGGTGGCCAGGGCACTGGCGCCCACCGGGTCGGTGCCGGCATAGGCCACGCCGATGGCCAGACCTTCGGGCAGGTTGTGCAGCGCGATCGCGAACACGAACAGCCAGGTGCGCTTGAGCGCCATCGCATGGGCGCGCGTCGTCGAGCCTTCCGGGCCCTTGATGAAATGCTCGTGAGGCAGCCAGCGGTCGAGCGCGTGCAACAAGGCCGCGCCGATCAGGATGCCGGCACCGACGGTGCTGCCTGCCCGCCACGGACCCGCGCCCAGCGATTCGGCTGCGGCCAGCCCGGGAACGACCAGCGAGAAGGCGCACGCGGCCAGCATGACGCCCGCGCCGAAACCGAGCATGGCGTCGCGGGCCCGATCGGAAACCTGCTGCGCCAACAGCACCGGCAGCGTCCCCAGGGCCGTGGCTCCCGCGGCCACCAGGCCGCCGAGCAAGGCCTGGCCGACGCGGGGATCGGGAACCACCAGCCGCTGCCAGAGCGACCAGCAGGCGACCAGCATCCCGGCGGAGACGATGGCCAGGCCCAGCCACTGCCGCGGCTGCAAGGATGCGAGCCGGGCGTTGGAGTGATCGGGAGGAGGCTTCAGGGTTGCCATGCTGCAGGATGCCGCAAAAAGAGCAAATGCAATGCCCGTACAGGAGACGCTGCCAAGGCCGCCTTTGCCGATCGATGGGGAATGGCGTTTGCTGGCCTGCGGGCTCATCGACCAACACCGGAGTCCGTCATGTCCAAGCTTTTCAGCTACGTGGCCGGCCTTGCTGTCTCCATCGCCTTCGTGTCCGGCGCGTCTGCGCAGACGCTCACCGATGCCGAAACCGACTTCCTGAAACAAGCGGCAGAGAACGGCCATGTCGAAGTGGAAGGCGCCAAGCTCGCGCAGAAGAAAGCGTCCAGCCCGCAGGTCAAGTCGTTCGCGAAACAGATGGTGGCGGACCACACGAAAGCGGGCAAGGAACTCATGGCATTGGCCAAGAAGAAGGGCATTGAAGTTCCCAGCGAGCCCTCGGTTCTGCAAAAGGGAAAGTTGAAGCTGCTGTCCATCAGGACGGGCGCGATTTCGATAAAGCCTATGCCGAACAGATCGGCGTAGAGGCGCACCAGGAAACGATCGAGCTGTTTGAAGAAGGTGCCCGGCAGGCCAACGATCCCGAAGTGAAAGCCTTCGCCAACAAGACCCTGCCCACGCTCAAGCAGCACCTCGGCATGGCCGAGAAGTTGAAGGCGTCGGTCGACAAGTAGAAGTGAAGCGTCAATGAAACGAGGAGCCGCCATGAACACCATCTGGGTCGTGGTCGCCGACGAAGGCCGGGCGCGCTTTCTCGCCCTGCCCTCCCACGGCGCACAACTGCAGCCGATCGACGAGCTGACCGACGCCGGCGCACATGCCAGCAATGCCGCCCTGAGCCGCGATGCGCACGGCCGGCGCGGGGGCGATGACCTGCGCATGGGCGGCAATGCCACCACTTCGGCCGGCGACAGCCAGTTGGAGAAGGAAGCGGAGCTGTTCGCGCGCCGGGTGGCCGACCATCTGACGCAGGCGAGGCGCGTCTCGCGCTACGAGCAGTTGCACGTCGTGGCGGCGCCGAAATTCCTGGGCCGCCTGCGCAAGGCGCTGAGCGCGGAGGTGGCGTCCTGCGTGGTCCAGACGCAGGACAAGGACCTCATCCACCTGAACCCGCGCGAGCTGACAGAGCGCCTGTTTCCGTCGCCCGCGAGGGACGCCACGGTCTGAAGGGAAGCGATGCCTTTCGCCAAGACCGGCGGACTCGGAGACGTGATTTTCCCGATGGCTCGCGCTTTTGTGCGCCAGGCAGTGCTGTAGACAACGCGGGAAGTAGGCACGCCGCAAAACCCTGCCTTCTCGTGCCAGCCGGCACCTGGCCCGACCGACGCCCTGAACGCTACTGGAGGCTCGTGCCCGAAGACCGACCGCCTTCTCCGCTCGGGTTCTTTCGCGGCAGACGTGCGGTGAATGTGGTGCCGGCATCCTGCAAGGACTGCACCTCGATCGACCCGCCATGGGCCTCGGCAATCGCCCTGGCGATGTAGAGGCCGAGCCCGAGTCCACCGGCTTGCAGATGATCCGCAGGGCTTTCTTCTTCCTGCGTCAGCGGCTCGAAAATCCTGCGCAAGGCCGGTTCCGGAATCGGGATGCCTTCGTTGTGAACACACAGAGTCACAACCTCTGCCTCGCCGTCCGCCGACACCGTGACCGGTTTGTCCTGCGCGCCATGCCGAATGGCATTCTCGACAAGGTTGGACAGCATCTGACCCAGCCGCGCCGCGTCCCAGCTTCCCGACAGTTCGCCTGTTGCGCGCCAACGCAACGTGTGCTCCGGGTGATGCGCCTGCGCCTCTTCGACCATCTCCTGACACATCGTGTTCAGGTTGACCTGCTTGCGGTCGATCGGCAGTGATTGCCCGAGGCGCGTTCGCGTGACATCGAGCAGGTCCGACACCATGCTCCGCAATCGCAGGCCGCTGCGCAGAATGACCGCCACGCTCTTGGACTGCCCGGCGGTGAGATCGATAGTGTTCTGCAAGTACTGAGCCGCGTTCAACACCGCACTGAGCGGATTGCGCAGGTCGTGCCCGAGCACACCGAGGAACAACTCCCGCGAACGATCGAGCTGCGCCGAGTAGCGGCCCACGGATTCGCTCAATGGCTGGTCGATGGCTTCGTTGAAGCGCGTCATCTCGTCGACGGCGTCTTGATCGGCGGAGGTCACCTCCTCGGCCCACAGACGAAGCACACTCGCACGCAGGGCGCGGTACTCCGACACCAGGTCGATCAAGCCGAAGCCCTCGCGCTGGCGGCCGCCGGCGTGTTCCTCGGCCGGCGTGTCGCCTTTGCCCAGCCGCGGTCCGTGGCCCTTGGACTTCGCCTCCTGCTGTTCGGTGCTTTGCGGGAGGGCCATGTCCCGGGCAATGGTCTGCAGGATCTGCTCTGCATGGTCCCGCAGCGTCTGCGTGTCCATGCCGGCTGCTTCGGGAATGCCAGCCGCATACCGTTCCCATTCCTCCAGAATCGTTTCCATGTTGGAGACGATGAACTCCCCCAATGTCGTTCTCGGCATGCGCGCGCTCCCGTTCAAGGCGTCGTGTAGGCGATGCGGTAGATCACGCCGTTGGTGTCGTCCGAGACGAGCAGCGCACCGTCCATCGCCAGTGCAAGGCCGACCGGGCGAGCGAAAAAGCGCGTGCGCTCTTCGTTGAGAAAGCCGGTCAGGCGTTCGACCTGGGCCGACGCAGGCTCGGCCATCTGCTGCGCAACGACGGCGCCGCCACCGCCACTGCAGGCAATGACCGTCAGGGTGGTCATGGTCCAGCCGAACTTCGTGAGCTTCATCCTTGCATCCTTCGTGCGCGGCAAACGGCGCCAATCACCGGTGAAGCAAAGCACGATCCCGACTTTTCTTTTGACCGGCGTCGGCACGAGAGAAAACGCCTCGCCGGGTCGATGGCGAGGCGTTCAAAACGACGGGGACGGCACGCCCTGTCGAGAGAGTCTTACATCGCCGCCATGCGGCGCTCCTGGCCGGCGTAGGCCCGGTTGGCGTTCATCCGGCGCTCGGGGCCGGTGTAGCGGCTCATCGACCCCGCCATGCCGCTTTGAGCCGGGCGGCGCGGCGACGATTCGCCGGCGATCTTCTCGACATCGACGTCGGTGCGGCGCACATTGCCCTTGACGGTCTCGGTGCGGTCCGACGATTTCTTGCCCACGCTGACTTCCTCGACCACGCGGGCAGTCTTCGACACCACCGGCTCTTCGATGGTCTCGCGGATCTCCAGGCTCTTGTCCTCGAAAGCCGTCTGCATCTCCGCCTCGGTGGCCGCGCGGTCCACCTTCGTGCGGGTGACGTCGGCGCGCTCGCTGTGCAGCGACACCTGCTCCTCGACCGGTCTGTCGGTCACGTGCCGGCGCACGCGCACGCCGCCCTCCTGCACCGTTCGCTTGCCGACCTTGAGCTCTTCCTCGACCACGTCGAGCTTTTCGCTGGCGCCTTCGCCGGCCATCGGCCCGGCGCTGGCAGGCGGTATGTAGCCGCTGGCCTTCCACTGTTCCACCCGCTCGTCGACATCGACCGCGCCGCAGTCTTCGAGGATGTCGGCGACCTCGTCGACACGCTTCTCGTCGGCGACGCTCACGGTCACCACGGCATTGCCGCGGCGCACCGCCTCGGAATAATGGGCCGCATCGGGCTCGTCGTCCGAGCCGAACAGGTTCGAGAAGAAACGGCTGATCGCACCCTGGTGCTCTTCGGGCTCGTTGTTCCGCGAAGCCGGAGGTGTCGATGCGGACTGCACCCCGCTCACCTGAATGAATTGCTTGGCGATGCCGGCGTCCTCGAGTTCCTTGCTGGCCTTCTGCGCCTGGCTGTACTCGTCGAAGATGCCGACCAATGTGGTGCTGCTCATGAATAATCCTTTGAGAAGAAAAGCCGCGTTGAAACGGCGTTGCGTTGAGTGATGAAAGCTTCGTCGGCTTAAGAATCAGTCTGGCTTACCGACCGGATTGCGGATGACTTCTAGTTCTTCGCTGCGCAGGCTGAAGCGCTGCGGCCCGCCTGCGTGCACCGTGCTGCGCCGGGTAATGCGCAATTCCTCCTTCAGAGCGGGGCTCAAACACGCCGCGGCGCGGTCTGCGGCGGGCGCTCCGTTGCATGCATTTCGCGCTTTGCGTCGGCCTTGCCTGCCTCGGCCGCCTTCTCCAGCTTGGACTTGGCCTCCTCGGCCGATTGCTGCGCCTTTTCGATCATCTTCGCCGCCGCCTCCTTGCCGCCCAGGCCGAAGGCCAGACCGAAGGACAGCAATCGATGCGCCTGTATCGGACTACCAGCGAACGCTCGCGCCGACGCCGACGTAGTAATCCGGCGCGCGGCGGTTGAGGCCGCCGCCGATCACCCCGTCCAGCGCAAGATCCTTGCTCAGCAGGTAGATCAGGCCGGCGTTGGCGTTGTGCTGCGGCCCTTCGTGCTCGGTGAAGATGCCGAAGTATTCGACGTAGCCGCTCAACTGCTGGGCCAGTGGAACGCCGACTCCCGCGCCCATGCCGGACTGCAGAATGCGGTCGTCCTCGTCGTCGGTGGTCGAGGTCAGCAAGGCCGTGCCGAAGAACCCCGCCCTGGCGAAGTCGTAAGTCCACAGCAGGCCGACGCTCGGGTCGACCGAATCGGAGGTCTTGTTCTTTGCACCGGTGGGCAATGACACCTGGCCGAGCAGGCCGAGTGCGGGAAGCGCGCCCGACTGCTCGGTCAACTGCGTTTTCAGCGCCAGGCTCATGTCGGTGCCGCCCTTGAACGATCGGCCGCCGATTTCGGTGTGGGAGTAGCCGGCCCAGCCGAGCTGCAATTCCAGGTTTTTCCCCAAGCCGGCGCGCAGCAGCGCGAAGGGCAGCGTCACGTCGTCGGCGTCGGAATCGATGCGGGTGAACTGCACGCCGGATTCGAGCTGCAGGTGCCCGGCTGCCAGCGGCACGGGGCTGGTGCTGAAACTCGGCCGCTCGGTGCTGATGTCGCCTTCGAGCGGCTCGGCTTCGATGCCCAGGTAAGCCAGTGGCGCCGGGTCGGCTGCGAACGCCGGCGCAGCGGCGAAGAGCACGAAGAAAATCGTCCTGAACACGAAACCTCGCTCCGTCATTTTTCGACCCCTTTTACTGCTGGAACTCTCTCAGCACCTTCTTAGTCTCGGGGCCGATCGGCACACCCCAGCGGTAACACAAAAAGTTCGGGCAGATGTGCAGCGCCACTGCCGCGCGATCCGACTTTCTGGCTGCCGCTCGCGGTCAGCAGCACCGCCTTCGGCAACACCTGCACGGACGTGACTTGCGACGGGGCAGGCAGTGCCGACAAATCGACCAGCGGATTGATCAGCCTTTCGAGAACGAAGGCAGGCATCGTGCCGATGGGGAAGCCGGCCAGCCGCAGGTCGACGATTTCCATCACGAGAGCGCCGTTGCTGGTGACCAGTCGGCCGCGCACCTTGGCGCGGGCGGCGGCAGGTAGCGAGTAACCGGCGGCTGAGAACTGCGACTCGACGGTGATCTCGTACGGAGGCTGGAGCGTGACGACGACCTTGTCCAGACCCGGACGCGCATCCAGAAAGGCGGCGATGTCGGGCGCGAGAACACGCACCTCGGCATCGACCGCACCCAGATCGACGAGACGCTTTTCAGTGCGATCGACAATGACATCGGACATCCGCACATCGACGCGATCCAGGATCGGCGACTTCGGCCGAGCGACACGCTCGCCGACAGCACGCACTCGGTTCAGATCCGCAATTTCGCCGGTCACGCGTGCGCCTTCGACCTGAACTTCATAGCTCGCAGCCTGGCCGACGATGCTTGGCAACTCCGCGGCAATGATCTGCTCGACGCGCGTATCGACGACGGTCGCGCAACCGCCAAGCCACAGCGGTACACACAGCAGCATCCTCGCGCTCGGCAGGCGCAAGGAGACCTCCGGTCGCCCTGCGAGCCGGCTCAATGCAAGCAGCGGATTTTTCCCGGGCTCACCACGAGGCGAGTCGAGTCGAAGGGAAGAACCAGTCTGCCGGTCTGCGGCTTGTTCGAACTTCATCTGAAAACCCAAACGATCGTCAGGACGAATTCGAGCAACTGGCGCGCCCATTGACGGTCGCCGACGATCTACGGATTCCTCGCGGTCTTTGCGGCCGGTGTCGCGCTGCGCCGGGTCGAACGCAGGTAAACCCGCGCGAGCCGCGACGAATCGAACGCTCCTGCGCCGCCGCCCGAGGCCGTCGTCGATCCGCCCCGCGGACGCTCACACCGGCGGCGGATCGACCTCGCGTTCGAAGTGGCGATGCTTGCCGAGCGCCCCGATGAAGGCCTGGATGGCGCCCGTTACACCACCCAGCGGCTCCGCGGCATCGGGCTCGACAGGGGGCGAGACGACGATGCCGGGGTCGGCGCTGCCGTCGGGCAACTGCGCCGAAGCGTTCGCGGCCTCCAGCAAGGTGGTCGCACTTCCGAGCACCAGCATCGGCTTGCAGTGGCGGTACTGATCCTTGACGAACTCCACCGCCATGCCCAGGCCGGCCAGCGCTGCCTGCGCGGCGTCGCCGTCGGGCAGCACCACGGCGTCCCACAGCACCGAAGGCATCGATTCGAGCGTCGCCTCGACGTGAATCGGTTCACCCGACGCCGCCATGACGCGCCCCAGCCGCGCACCCAGGAAACGCGGCGCGGCGCCGGCCTGCGCGAGTGCCGTGTGTGCGGCACGAAGGCTCAGCGCATCGACGCCATCGCACACCAGCAGCGCCACGCGGCGCGCGCCGATGCTGCCGTCGCCGGGCCGCGCAAAGAGCGACAGGCCCGCGGAAGACTCGACCTCGGGCTTCGGCGGATTGGGCAACGCACGCTGCTGGCCTGCCGGCAGCGCCATGCCCAGGCCGTCGGCCACGCCGAGCGCCAAGTTCTCGTCCACGTTCACGAGCAGCGAAAGAATGCGCTCGCGGATCGCCGGCGTCTGCACGCGCGTGAGTTCGAAGCGGAACGCCGCGATGATGTGCTGCTGCTCCACGGCGGTCTGACTGCGCCAGAAGAGCGTGGCCTGCGTGTAGTGGTCGGCGAACTTCTCCGGCTTGCCGCGCAGCTTCTGCGCGTCGGGAATCGGCTGCGGAAACGGCACGAAGCCCGTCGTCACGCCAGCCTGGAAGGGGCAGCCGCCGGCCAGCGAGTTGGGCTCGTAGGCGACGCGTCCGCGCGGAATGGCCTGGCGCTGGAAGCCGTCGCGCTGGTTGTTGTGAACTTGCGCGACCGGCGCGTTGATCGGGATCTGATTGAAATTCGGCCCGCCCAGGCGTGAGAGCTGCGTGTCGTGATAGCTGAAGTTGCGCCCCAGCAGCATGGGGTCGTTGGTGAAGTCGATGCCAGGCACGACGTGCTGGGTGCAAAAGGCCACCTGCTCGGTCTCGGCGAAGAAATTGTCGGGGTTGCGGTTGAGCACCATGCGCCCGACCGGGCGTAGCGGCACCAGTTCCTCGGGCACGATCTTCGTGCAGTCGAGCACGTCGAAAGTGAAGCTTTCCGCCTGCTCCTCCGTGAAGACCTGCAGCGCCAGTTCCCACTCCGGATACACGCCCGCCTCGATGGCTTCCCAGAGGTCGCGGCGGTGGAAGTCGGAGTCCGCACCGTTGATCTTGACGGCCTCGTCCCACGTGACCGAATGCGTGCCCGCCGTGGGCGTCCAGTGGAACTTGCAGAACACCGATTCACCGGCCGCGTTGACCAGCCGGAAGGTATGCACGCCGAAGCCCTGCATCATGCGGTAGCTGCGCGGGATGGCGCGGTCGCTCATCGCCCACATCAGCATGTGCGTGATCTCGGGCGACAGGCCCGCAAAGTCCCAGAAGGTGTCGTGCGCGCTGGCGCCCTGCGGCATCTGGTTGTGCGGCTCCGGCTTGGCGGCATGCACGAGGTCGGGGAACTTCATCGCGTCCTGGATGAAGAAGATGGGGATGTTGTTGCCGACCAGATCCCAGTTGCCTTCGTCGGTGTAGAGCTTGACCGCGAAGCCGCGCACGTCGCGCGTGAGGTCGGCCGCGCCGCGTTCGCCGAGCACGGTGGAAAAGCGCACGAAGACCGGCGTGCGCTTGCCGGCCTCGGTGAAGGGCGCGGCCTTGGTGATGTCGGTCAGCGGCTGATAGCACTCGAAGTAGCCGTGCGCGGCTGATCCCCGGGCATGCACCACGCGCTCGGGAATGCGCTCGTGGTCGAAGTGGGTGATCTTGTCACGCAGGACGAAGTCTTCCAGCAGCACGGGCCCGCGCAGCCCGGCCTTGAGCGAGTTCTGGTTGTCGGCGATCTTCACGCCCAGGCTGGTGGTCAGCGTCTGGCCGCCGGAGTCCACGCGCACGCGGTCGAGCGATTCGGCCGCCGGGTTGTAGCCGGGCTTGGGCATGCCGTCGCCGAGCTTGAGCGAGGCGGTGTCCTCTGTCACGGTGCTGGCCGTGTCGATCGGGTTGGGCGGCGGCGCGGACGTGCCGGTCTTGGGTGCCATCGCGCTTTCCCGGCCGTGGTCGTCCGGCTTGAGCGGGTTGTCGGGCAACGCCATGCCCATCGCCTGGGCGCCCAGCTTCTGGCTGGCCAGGCGCCGCTGCGGTTCGGTCTCGAACTGCTGAGCCGCGTCGGCGCCGAGGCCGGCGCTCGACGGGCCGGACATCGTGCTGAGCATGGAGCCGACGGTTTCCGTTGCGGCGGCGGGCGGGCCGGACGAGGGCCCGTTCGTTGCCGCTGCGGACGCCCGGGCGGGCTTCTTGGAGGACGCGGGCGCGGCGGTGGCCGCCGGTGAATTGACAGGTTTGCGCGTGGCCATGGTGTCTTTCTGCGAAGGAATTGGTGCACGCCCGCGCTGGCTAGAGCGCGCTCTGCGGCGAAGAAACGTTGGCAAGCGCCATACCTGCACACCTACGTTCGAACAACCGGGCCCGGCAATTGCTTTCTACGTGGTTGCGAGCGGTGCAGGCCATGGTGGCTCCCGCTCTCGCTTCGTCAAACCTGGAGAACACACATGAACAAGACTCTTTACGCCTGCGCTCTCGTGATCGGCCTCGGCGGCCTCGCCATGAGTGGCTGCGCGGTCACCAGCGGCCAGAGCAGCGTTGGCGAGTACATCGACGACAAGACCATCGCGACCCGCGTCAAGGCGAACTTTGCGAAAGACGAAACGGTGAGCGCGATGCGCATCGAGGTCGGCTCCGTCAACGGCATGGTGCAGCTTTCCGGCTTCGCCACCAGTGCGGCCGAGAAGGCGCGCGCTGCAGAGATCGCCCGCGGCACGCCCGAAGTGAAGGGTGTGCGCAACGACATCATCGTTCGCGCCGCGAACTGAACCACTGCGCAGCTTCACGACTCCAGGGGCGTGAATCTGCGCGATCCGCTGGGCCATCGCCCGCGGACAAGACAAGGCTTCGGCCACCTGCAAAGCGATTTGCAGGTGGCTTTTTCTTTTGCACTCTGCGGCTTTCCCCCGATGCCCGCAACGGCGGGCAAAGCGCGTTTTCAGCTCGTCGTGGTCGCCATTGCGATTGACGTGAATGCGATCGAGGGCACCAGCGCTTTGCAGCAATTCCTACCGAAAACGCATCGCACCGCACGTTTGCACCGCGGACGATCGCCGCATGAACGGCGCCGCTATGGCATGAAAGCTGCAGAATGCTTCTTCTTCAGAACTGATCGTGAGGCCCGTGGTGCCATTCCGTCGTGTCACTGATCGGCGCGAACATGCGCCTGCCTGCGTGGTGCGCCCGTGAGCCTGCCCCACTCGCCGCCGCCCAACTGGGTCGGCAAGGGCCTGTTCTGGATTGCGCTGGTCTTCTTCATCAAGCTCGGTCAACCGCTGCTGCTGCCGATCGTTATTGCCATCGTGCTGACCTTCGTGCTGGCCACGCCCGTGCGCCTGATGCGCCGCCGCGGCATCCCCGAGACGGTCGGCGCCGGCGTGCTGGTGCTGGCCCTGCTGACCGGCGGCGGGCTGCTCGGCAGCATGCTCGTCAACCCGGCCGCGTCGTGGCTGGAACGCGCCCCCACCACGCTGCAGCAGGTGATCGACCAGTTCGACCGGTTGCGCTCGACCATTCCGCTGATCGCGCCGCCGCCCAAACCCATTCCGGAACCGAGGCAGCCCCCCGCAACACTCTCGCGAGAGGAGGCGCGGGCCGCCGCGACGGCCGAGCCGCCGAAGCCGCCGCCCGATCCGCTCAAGGACCGGATCGCCGCCGAGAGCGTCGAGCTCACCGGCGCCGTGCTCGGGAGCAGCGTCACCGTCGGCATCTCGGCGGCGGCGGTGGTCATCCTGCTGTACTTCCTGCTCGCGTCGGAACACTGGATGCTCTCGCGCACGGTCGAGGCGATTCCACGGCGGCGCACTCGCGCGCTGGTGCTCGGCGGCGTGCGCAGCGCACAGCGCGAGATCGGCCACTATCTGGCCGCGCTAGCCGTCATCAATTTCTGCGTCGGCCTCATTACCACCGGCGCGATGATGGCGCTCGGCATGCCCAGCCCCATCCTGTGGGGCACGGTGGCCGGCGTGCTCAATTTCATTCCCTACATCGGGCCGCTCATGATCGTGGGCGTGCTGCTCATCGCCGGCGTGCTGTCGTTTGCCACGGCGGGCTTGATGGTAGCGCCCGCGGCGGCCTTTCTCCTGATCCACACGATCGAGGCGAACTTGATCACGCCCTGGTTCGTCGGCCGCCGACTTTCACTCAGCCCCCTTGCGGTGTTCCTGTCGGTGATGTTCTGGGGCTTCATGTGGGGCATTGCCGGCGCCATCATTGCGGTGCCCATCCTCGTGGGCATACGCACCGTGTGCAAGCGCAACCGCCGGCTGCGCCTGCTCGGCATCTACCTCGAAGGCAACAGGGTCGCGCCGCCGTCGCTGCGCTCGCTCCTGCGCCAGCGGCGGAGCGTGTACGAGGTGTCGGACGGCGTGGGGCATCGCATGGGCGGCAATGGGGTCTCCGACAACCTGGCGCAGCGCATGGCCGCCAGCACGCCGCTACAGACCGATCACGGAACCGACCCCCCGCGTCCACCCGTGCAGCCCTGAGGCGCCTTGACGAACGGCAATCACGGGCGAGCCGTACAGCGTGGTGGCCTTGGTCCGCCCGAGGTCCTTCGACCGCTTGGCCTCGCAGCGCTGCGCAGCAGTTCTGCAAAAGCCGAGCGACTCCGCCGTCTCATCCAGCCGCCGGCGTTCCCACCTCGGCCAGCACCACCGCCAGGAACTGCGGCGGCGAGATCGGCTTGGTTTCCACGCGCGTGTAGCCGGCCTTGAGGGCCTCGGCGCGCTCGGTCTCGCCGGCATAGGCGGTGAGCGCGATCGCCTTGACCGGCAGCGGCCGGCGCTGCAGCCGGCGCATGAATTCCAGCCCGTTCATGCCGGGCATGCCCAGGTCGCTGATGACCAGGTCGAAGCTTCCGTGTTCGGCCGCAGCGAGCGCCTGCTCTGCGTTGTCGAAGGCGCGGACCACGGCGCCCTGCTGGCGCAGCAGCACCGACAGTACCTCCAGCGAATCGGCCTCGTCCTCGAGCACGAGGATGCGCCGGAAAGTCAGCGGGGCCGCGTGGGACGCCGCCGCGCCCTGCACTTCCAGGGCAGTGCCGTTGACAGGACTGCCGGCCGCCGCCCCGTCGGTGGCCGCGGGCCGGGCCGGCGCCGCATTGGCCCGCGCCCCGGGCTGCTCGAGGGTCGGCAGGTGCAAGCGCACTGTCGTGCCCAGGCCCGGTCCGTCGCTGTGCACGGACGCGCGGCCGCCATGCAGCTCGACGAGGCTCTTGACCATCGTCAGCCCCAGGCCCAGCCCGGCGTGCGAACGTGTGCCGGAAGCCCGCTGCTGGAAGCGGTCGAAGAAATGCGGCAGCACCGCGGGTGCCACGCCCTCGCCGCTGTCGCGGATCTCGATCAGCGCCGTGTTGCCGTCAACCGGCTCCAGCACGACCCACACGTCGCCGCCCAGCGGCGTGAACTTGACGGCATTGCTGAGCAGGTTCCCGAACACCTGTTCGAGCCGGGCGGAGTCGCCGTTGCAGGGCACGCCGGTGGCGATGTCGTCAGTGTGCAGGCGAATCCACTTGGCCTGCGCGAGCGGCGCCGCGGTAGCCAGCGAGCGCTGCAGCGCCTCGCTCAGGTCGCAGGGCTGGCGCTCGAGCCGCAGGCTGCCGCTGACCACGCGGTTCATGTCGAGCAGCGCATCGACGAGCACCGCCTGCGCATGCGCGTTGCGGCCGATCGCCTCGGCGGCGCGCTGCAGCAACGCAGGGTCGGCGCCCACGCGCGTGAGCAGGTGAGCCCAGCCGGTGATGGCATTGAGCGGCGTGCGCAGCTCGTGGCTCAGATGAGCGAGGAAATCGTCCTTGAGCGCAGCGGCGCGCTGAAGCGCAGCGCTTTGCTCGCGCTCGGCTTCCAGGTTGCGCGTCGGCACGGTGGCGTCGACCGTCATGACGGACAGGCGCTCGCCCAGGGGGAGCGCGAGCGTTTGGTAATTGCAGGTGCTGCGGCCGAGTTCGTCGCGCCGGAACTCGCCGCGCCGCGGCTCGCCGGCGGACAGAACCTCGCACCAGTGGGCGAAGCGAGCGCGCTGGAAGCGGTCGGCCCGCTCGCCAAGCAGCCGCTGGCCCACGAGCGCTTCCGCGCTGCGGCCGAGCAGCGTGGCCGCTGCGGGGTTCGCGTACTCCCACACGAAATCGACAACTTGCCCGTCCTCGGCGTCGCCCTCGCGCACGGCGCGCACCAGCTCGAAAGCGTCGGGCGAACGCTCCTGTGCCGCGCGGAACAAGGCCTGCACCTCGGCCTCGCGTGCCTGCTGCGAACGCAATGCGCTCACGTCGCTGGCGGCGCTGCGCAGGCCGCAGGTGCGCCCTGCTTCATCGCGCAGCGCAACGATGCAGTGTTCATGGCACCGCGCCGCCTCGCCCGGCGCGCCGGCCCGCAGTGTCACGTCGATGCGCTGCGGCTCGCCGCTGTCGAGCACCTGGCGGAGCGCCGCGCGCAGGCGCTCGGCATCTGCGGGCGCGCACAGCGCCTCGGCCGGACGGCCGAGCAGCGCCGCGGCATCGACGCCCGGCGGCGGGTTGTAGAGCCACGTGCAGCAAAGGGCGGGGTCGAATTCGAGCAGCATTACGCCGGTCGATTCGAGCGCCCCAGACAGGCGCTGTTGCGAAAGCGACAACGCCTCGGCCCGCTCCTGCGAGCGCTCGCGCGCGTGGCGCAGCGACTGCGACAGCGCCGCATTGAGCAGACCGAACAGGAGGATCAGCCCGACCGCCACTTGCGTCGGCTCGTTCCACGCTGCGCCGGCCAGCGCAGGCAGCAGCAGCGCCAGCACGCCGGTAACCAAGGCGCCCGCCCACCAGCCGCCGTACCACGCGGCGACCATCACGGCCGGATAGGCCGGCACGAAGCCCATCGGCATGCCCAGCCAGCTCGTCAGCCCGAACTGGCCCAGCGCGGCCAGCACGGTGACAACCAGCACGACCGCAATGCTGCCGGCGCGCCGTGGTGCCGGCGAGGCCCGCGCGGACGCGGCCGCAGCGAGAGACGGGGCAGCGGGTGCGCGTGGCGATTCCGATTCCGACTTCGGCTCGCGGACCGGCGACGGCACGAAGGGCGGCGAAGCCGCGGCGGAAGTGTCGTGAGCGGCATGGGCCTGCTCCGCACTTCGAGTGGGGGTCGCGCTCATCGGTGAGACGGACAGGCTCGTTCTCTCATGCGGCATCCTTGCATACAGGCCGCGCACAGCCACCGCGGCTGGTGCAGAACGACTGTGGGCGACGAAGCAATCGGCGTGCCGCAACGCGGACGCCTTGCGCTTACTTTACAGCCCGTCACTCGATGAGCCACAACGACGCACTTCGTGTCCGCCGGTCGCCTGGGCACGCGGGCTGCTGCTTACGACTGCTGCCGCCACAGGCCGGGCAGTGCCGACAGCCGCCCCGCCGCTGTGCACCGATGACGCCTGCCGATGCAGCAAGAAGGATCCGCGTGACTCAGGAAACAGGCCCTCATCCGGCTCGCCATGAAGTGTCGATGAACCGCGAGCCGCACCCCGCGGGGGGCAGTGCGCAGGTTCGCCGGCTGCCGATGCCGCGCGGCGTGCGCGCCCGGCCTTTCGCTCCGCAAGCGCCACGCGCTGCAGGCAGCGGCATCGTCGTCGCGCCGCCTCGTTATGCGCTGGCCCACGCGTTGACGCGCAGCCTCGGCCAGCCCTTGGTCAGCGGCAATCGCGTCGAGTTGCTGCGGGGCGGGGAGCCGGCGTGGGCGGCGCTGTTGGAAGCGATCGACCGCGCGCGCGAGCACATCAACCTGGAAAGCCCGGCCTTCATTACCCCCGCCCTGGCTGCCTCGCTCGCCCAGCGGCTCATCACCCGTGCCGGCGCCGGCGTGCGCGTGAACCTGCTGCTGGACGGATCGCGACCCGGCGCGGCCCGCGACGCCACGCTGCTTCGCCAGTCCGGCATCAACGTGTGTGCGTCGCGCTGGTTGGCGCGAGCGCAGACCCTGCTCGGCCGCGCGGCCGGGCGCCACACGCAGCGCAGCCTGATCGTCGTCGACGGGCATGTCGCCTTCCTGGGCGGCCTGGCCCCGCCGCGTTCACCCGGGGCAGGTAGCTGCCTGCGCGTGGAGGGACCGGCCGTGGCGCAGCTACAGGACCTGTTTCTCGCTCACTGGCGGCAGGAGTGCGGCACGGCACCGCCGCAAGCCCGCTACTTCCCGGCGCTGAGCCCGCGCGGCCCGCAGCGCACCGGCTTGGCCGTGTGCAGCGCCGGCTGGCACGACCGACCGCTGCAGCCGGCGTTGCTGGCCGCCATCGACGCGGCGCAGCACAGCGTGCTGATCGGCGGCACTCCGGCCAGCAGCGTCGCCGAAGCGTTGACGCGCGCATGTGCGCGGGGCATCGAGGTGCAGGTGCTGCTTCCGGCCACGCATGCGCGCGACGCCGACGAGCCGGCCGAGCGCGCCCGAAACCATGCGCTGCTGTGCGGCGGCGCACGCCTGCACCGGCGCCGCGACGCACCGCTGCAGGCCGACATCTGCGTGATCGACGGTGTTTGGGCGGCCGTCGGGTGTTCGCTCGACTTCGACCGCCGGCTGCACGGTGCGGAGCTCACGCTGATCGTGCTCGACGGCGATTTCGGTGCGGGCGTAGACCGGCTGGTGCGCGACGACATCGCTCGGAGTTGCGAGTCGACTACGCCCGAAACCGAGGGGGCGCAGGCGGCCCCTCCGCAGGCAGACGCCCCGGCCGCGAATGCGTGGCGGCGCGGACGGCAGTGGCTAAGCGAGCGGCTTGACACGCGTCCCTGAGCTTTTGTCTGCCGGTTCGCCTGCCTGCAGGCGCACGCATCGCCCGCCCGCTGACCGAGTTGCCGAGGTCTATGCGGCCTTGCGCGCCAAGCCGCCCGTCGCGGGCAGCTCGAGTTCACGCCGAAACCATTCGATCGTCGCGACGAGGCCGTCTTCCAGCGACACGCGCGGCATCCAGCCGAGTTGCCGTTGTGCCAGCGAGATGTCGGGGCGGCGCTTGCGCGGGTCGTCGGGCGGCAGCGGATGGCGGTGCAGTTCGGAGCGGCTGCCGGTGAGCCGCAGCACCGCTTCGGCCAACTCGAGGATGGTGTGCTCGACCGGGTTGCCCAGGTTGACCGGGCCCTCGATCGGCCCGTCCATCAGCTTGAGCAGGCCCTCCACCGTGTCGTCCACATAGCAAAAGCTGCGCGTCTGCTGGCCGTCGCCGTACACGGTGAGCGGCTCGCCGCGCAAAGCCTGCACGATGAAGTTGCTGACCACGCGGCCGTCGCCCGGGCGCAGCCGCGGACCGTAGCTGTTGAACAGGCGCGCCACGCGGATCTCCACGTTCCTCTGCCAACGGTAGGCGAAGGCCAGCGTCTCGGCGCAGCGCTTGCCTTCGTCGTAGCAAGCGCGCGGGCCGATCGGGTTGACGTGGCCGACGTAGTTCTCCGTCTGCGGGTGCACCTGCGGGTCGCCGTAGACCTCGCTGGTGGAGGCCTGCAGCAACCGCGCGCCCGAGCTCTGGCACAGCTCCAGCAGATGCCAGATGCCGATCACGCTGGTCAGGGTGGTCTGCACCGGATCCTGCTGGTAGTAGGCCGGACTGGCCGGGCAGGCGAGGTTGTAGACGCGCCCGGCGGAACGCGCGGCGCGCGGCAAGGGCCGCGTCAGGTCGTGCACCAGCAGCCGAAAACGCGGATGCGCCGAGAGGTGCCCGACGTGGCGGCGGTGCCCCGTGGACAGGTCGTCGAGCGCCAGCACCGTGTGGCCGCGGGCGAGCAGACGTTCGCAGAGGTGGCTGCCGAGGAAGCCGGCGCCGCCGGGGACGAGAACGAGTGAATTCATCGCGGTGATGTCCCCTGCGGAGCCGGCAAGAAGACCGCGGAGTCGCGGGCCGGCCACAAACCGGCAAACGTCATGCCCTTGTCGAAAACGCCGGGCATGCTCGTTGCTATCCGGCAAGTGCCGCCCTGGCTTCGAGTCCGCGAGACCGCATGCAACTCGTCTACGTCACCGAGACCTATCCGCCGGAGATCAACGGCGTTGCGCTGACCGTCGAGCGCACCGTGCGCTTTCTGCGCGCGCAGGGCCACGAGGTCGAACTGATCCGGCCGCGCCAGCGTTTCGAAGCCGCCCGCAGCAGTCCCGACGAATGGCGCAGCGCCGGCGCGCCGATCCCGATGTACCCCGATTTGCGTCTCGGCCTGGCCAGCATCGGCCAGTTGCAGCGGCGCTTCGCGGCCCGGCGGCCTGCGCTCGTGCATGTGGCCACGCAGGGCCCGCTCGGCCGCGCGGCAGTGATGGCCGCGAGCCGTCTCTGCATCCCCGTGACCACCGACTTCCGCACCAACTTCCACTGGTACAGCCGCTACTACCGGCTGAGCTGGCTCGAGCCGCTGGTGTGCGGCTACCTGCGCCGCTTCCACCGCCAGGCCGATGCCACCTTCGTGCCGACGCGGGTGGTGCGCGCGCAACTGCTCGCGCAGGGCTTCGAGCGCATCGAGGTGCAGGGCCGCGGGGTGGACACGGCGCAGTTCTCGCCGGCACGGCGCAGCGCAGCGCTGCGGGCGCTGTGGGGCGTGGTGCCGATGGGCGATGGCGATGGCGATTGCGATGCCGGCGGGGCGGTTGTCGCACACCGGGCGGGCGAGCCAGCAGGCGATGCCGGCATTGGCAGCGCGATGGCTGATGCAGGCGGCAATGCGGTCCCCGGCAGCGCAATCGGCGGCAACGCGGGCAGCGCAGAGCGTGCCGCCGCCGTGGCCGCACCCGTCATGCTCTACGTCGGCCGGCTCGCCGCCGAGAAGAACGTGAGCCTGGCGCTGCGCGCTTTCGAGGCGGCCCGCGCGCGCGTGCCGGCCACGCGCATGGTGGTGGTCGGCGACGGCCCGCTGCGCCGGCGGCTCGAAGCCGAGTTCCCGGCCGCGCGCTTCGTCGGCATGCAGCGGGGCGAGGCGCTGGCTGCGCACTATGCAAGCGCCGACGTCTTCCTGTTCCCCAGCCTGAGCGAAACCTTCGGCAACGTCACGCTGGAAGCGCTCGCCTCAGGCTTGGCGGTACTGGCCTTCGATGCCGCTGCCGCCGCCGAGCACATTCGCCACGGCAGCAACGGCCTGCTCGCAGCCCCCGGCGACGAGGCCGACTTCATCGACCAGGCCTGTCGGCTCGCAGCGAGCCCGGCCGACTACCCCGAGCTGCTGCCGGCGCTGCGCGCTCATGCTCGCGAAACCGCGCTCGCCGTGGGCTGGGATGCGGTGCTCAGGCGTTTCGAGAGCCGCTTGCTGCACTTTGCGGCCCGCAACGCCGGAACGGCGGTGCAGCATGCGGTACTGGCCTGACGAGCGCCGCGCCCGCTGGATCGAACGCGACCGGCGTTGGGCCACCGCCTTGCACCGCGCGTCCACGCAGCCGCTGGTGCTGCAGTTGCTGGTGGCGGTCAGCCGGCTCGGCGACGGCGGCCCCTGGGTCGTGGTGATGCTGCTGCTGCCGCTGCCCTTGCTGGGCGGCATCAACGGCAGCATGGCGGCGCTGCAGATGGCCGCCGTGGGTGCAGTGAACCTCGGCCTGTACCTGGCGCTGAAACACCACATCGGCCGGCGCCGACCCTTCGTCGACTGCCCCGGCATCCGCTGCTGCACGCGCCCGCTCGACTCCTTCAGCTTCCCGAGCGGCCACACTCTGCATGCGGTGGCCTTCGCGCTGATCCTTTCGCACCATTACCCGGCGTTGGCCGTGCCGCTGTGGATCTACGCCGCGCTCGTGGCCGCTTCGCGGGTGGTGTTGGGTTTGCACTACCCGAGCGATGTGCTGGCGGGAGCAGCAGCGGGGCTCGCCACGGCGACGGTACTGTTGGTCTGTTGGCCTTGAGGGCTTTCTCCCTCTCCCTCTGGGAGAGGGCTGGGGTGAGGGCTTGCCGCAACCGGGCAGTGGCTCTGCCTTGCAAGGCTGCCGAATCGGCAGCCTTGGAGAAGTCAAGCAACTTCCGAGTTCCGGCAAGCCCTCACCCCAGCCCTCTCCCAGAGGGAGAGGGAGCAATAGGGAATGGCACCGTCGGCCCATCGCGCAACACCGGCAGCCGCGCCGAATAGCCGTCGTCTTCCCGCCACCTCGCCACCACCTGCGCCAAGGTCAACGCATCGCGACCTTCCAGCGCACGCTCGAGCAGCCCCATCCAGGACCGCCGCACCGACCCGTGCTCTGCATCGCCCGGATGCAGCTCGAAGCGCAACAGCGGTGCGGCGCGCTGCCGGCGCGCGACCGCGGCGTTCCAAGGCGCGGACACCGCCCGCCGCCACGCCGAGCGCGTGCTGTACACGACGGCCCGGCTGGGCAAGGTGGCGCGCCGCCGCAGATCGACCAGGCCGGTGAGCGTGCACGTGTAGTCGAAGCCGGCCGCGTCGAGCGCGCTGCGGCTGCCTTCGCTGAGCAGCCACGCGGGGGCCACGAAGCCCTGCAGCGGCCAGCGGCGGCGCTCGAACCAGCGCCTGCCGGCGCGCAGGCGCTGTGCGGCCTGGGCCTGACCGAGCGCCGCGAATTCGCCTTCGCTGGCGGTGTACCAGCGCCGCCGAGCGTGATCGAGCCAGCCGCGCGTTGGCTCGGCGTCCCAGTGGGTGTAGCCGTGCAACGCGAGTTCGTCACCACGCGCCAGCGCGAGATCGAGGCTTTCCTCGAAAAAAGATTCGGGCCGCATGCCGTGATAGCGCGGCACCGCGAGCCACGTGACCGGCACCGGCGCGACCTGCTGCACGCAGCGGTGAAGGCGCTCGCAGGCAGCCCAGGTGGCGGGCGCAGCGTCGTGCAACACGACCGCGAGCGACGGTTTCAAGCGCAGCCCCTCACCGTTGCGCTCGCACGAGACGATCTCGAGCGGGCTCCTGCGCCGTTGCACTCGCGAAGCTCCGGGCTCACGCACAGTAACGCGGGCAGTTCGCGGAAGCGGCGGTCCCGGTGCGCCGTTGCGCTCGCGGGCGCAGGGCTCACGGCAGATCCTGACCCGCGCTCTTCGGTCCCCAGCCGCCCTGCCAGAGCACGCCCGGCTGCGTGAGAACGGCCGCGCTGTCGTGCGTGTTCATGAGTTGTTCGTAACGGCGAACGAGCGCAGGCATCACACGCTGCCAGTCATGGGCCTCGGCTTGCGCGCGACCGGCGCGCACCAGCGATTCCCGTTCGCTGGCAAAGAGTGCCGCAATCGCTTCCGCCCAGTCGCCCGTGCGCTCGGAAGCCACCCCGATGCCCGCGCCGCCGGCCACCAGTTCGGCCAGCCCGGCGCGCGCCTGAACGGCGACCGGCAGGCCGCTGGCCATGGCTTCGAGCACGGCCAAGCCGAAGGTTTCCTGGTCGCCGGCATGCACGAAGCCATCGGCGCTCGCATAGATGCGCGCGAGCTGCCGCGTGCGCGGCTCGAAGGGCAGCACGCGCACGCCCTCGCCGTGCGGCGGGGTGGGTCCGCTGCCGACCGCCAGCAGGCAGTAGCGCGGGCCCAGCCGCTGCACCGCCGCGACAAGGCGCTGCAGATTTTTCTCGGGCGCGAAGCGGCCCACGTAGAGCAGTGCGCGCTGGTCGGGCGCCAGGCCGAGCGTGTGGCGCCAGACGGGATCGCGACGCCGCGGATGGAATTCGTGGCTGTCGACGCCGAGCGGCTGCACGCGCACACCGTCCACGCCTGCAGCTTGCAGGCTGCGCGCCATCGAGCGGCTGGGAGCCAGCACCGTGTCGAAGTCGCGGTAGGTGTGGCGCACATAGGCCTCGGCGGCACGGCGCGTCCAGCGCGCGCGCACGCCCTCCCCGCCCACGGCCTTGGCCGCCAGTGCCGCAAGGTCGCTGTGGCAGAAGGCCACGGTCGGCACGCCCAGGCGCTGGCCGGCGTCGAGCGCAGCCCAGGCCAGGCGGTACGGGTCACCCACTTCGATGACGTCTGGCGCCTGCGCGACAAGCGCGTTCGCACAGGCCTTGCGCGACAGCGGAAGCCGGTAGCCGCCCGGCAGCGGCAGCGACGGGCCGCCGCAGTCGGCCTGGTTCAGGCCTTGCAGGCCGGGCGCGAGCACCGTGTGGCGCCACCCTGCCTGGCGGGTGAGCCAGGCGGCCTTGGTCAGCAGGTAGCGCCGCACGCCGCCGCCGGTTTCGCTCCAGAACATGGTGGCGTCGACGACGTGCGGCAGCGCCGGATCACGGCGGGCGGTGGCCGAAGACAGAGTTTTTTGCATCAATGCGCATGGCAAGTCCCGTTCCCACAGCGGGTGCACCGGGCATGCCGCCTGCCAAAGCCGGGGTATGTCCGTGAGCCACAAGGATGGCCAGCGGATACCGCCCCGAAAACGTCAAGGACGTTCCACCCTTCGAAAGGACCTGAAATGACCATCGACAACAAAGACACTGTCAAGCACCTCAACAAGCTGATCGAAACCTGCAAGGACGGCGAGTACGGCTTTCGCTCCTGCGCTGAAAACACCAAGTCCGAGTCGCTGCGTTCCACCTTCTCCAAGCGTGCGGGCGAATGCGCCGAAGGCGCGCGCGAGTTGCAGCAACAGGTGGTCCAGTGCGGCGGCGAGCCCGACACCGGCGGCAGCGCCAGCGGCGCCATGCACCGCGGCTGGGTCTCGGTCAAGGGCACGCTTTCCGGCCACAGCGACCAGGCCATGCTCGACGAATGCGAGCGCGGTGAAGACGCCGCGATGGAGGCCTACCGCGAGTGCCTGAAGGAAGACCTGCCGACGCAGGTGAAGACCGTGGTCGAGCGCCAGTACCAGGGCGTCAAGCGCAACCACGACCAGATCCGCGATCTGCGCAATCGCATGAAGGCGGCGAGCTGAGCCACCCCTTCGAAACTGCAGGAGTTGCACACGATGAACGCTTCAAGAACCACGACCTCGCTGGCGGTGCTTATCGCCGCGTTCGCGCTGGCCGGCTGCGACCAGCGCGACGATGCCGCCGTCGTCACACCGAGCCCCGGCAGCACGGCCAGTGCGCCGGGCATGACGGGTGAAACCGGCTCGATGGCCCCGGGTGGCACGGCCATCATCACACCGCCGCCGATGGGCGGCGCCAGTGGCATGGACACCACCACCCCGCCGGCCATGGCGCCGGGCGCCCGCCCACCCGCTTCGAGGCCCTGAGTCCGGGGCTCGTGCGGTCCGTGACCATGGACGTAACGTCGGTCCGCCTTGCGCACTGCGATGGCTCGGGCTTCTAGCGAGCCCGAGCCGGAGTCCGCGAGAGTACCGGTGCCCGTGCCGGCGGGTTTGGTCTATGTGAGCGACACCATGCCAGGTCACCGGCGCGTACGGCGCGGCCAGGGTTTCGCCTATCGCGGCCCCGACGGCACCTTGCTTCGCGACCGACACGAGGTCGACCGCATCCGACGACTCGCCATTCCGCCGGCCTATGAAGACGTTTGGATCTGCCCGCTCGTCAACGGGCACCTCCAGGCCACGGCGCGCGACGCACGGGGCCGTAAACAGTACCGGTACCACGCCGTCTGGAACGCGCAGCGCGGCGACGACAAGTTCGAGCGCATGCAGGCTTTCGGCAAGGCGCTGCCCCGCATTCGCTCGCGCATCGCGCGCGACCTGCGCGAAGCGCCCCGTTCGGCGCTGCCGCGCACGCTGGTGCTGGCCACGCTTGTGCGCCTGCTCGACACCACCTTCGTACGCGTCGGCAACGACGAATACGCACGCAGCAACGGCTCGTTCGGCCTGACCACCTTGCGCAACCGCCACGTGGAAGTGCGCGGCAGCCTGCTGCGGCTCACCTTCAAGGGCAAGAGCGGCGTACAGCAACAGACCAGCCTGGACGACCCGCGCATCGCGCGCATCGTGCGCCGCCTGCAGCAACTGCCCGGCCAAGAGCTGTTCCAGTACGAAGACGAGAGCGGCGGCACCCACGGCATCGACTCGGCCGACGTCAACGAATACCTGGCCGAAATCACCGGCGAGCGCTTCACAGCCAAGGACTTCCGCACGTGGCATGGCAGCGTGCAGGCGCTCGAGCTGACCCGCCTGGCCTGCGCGGCCGAGGCGGCGGCCGCCGGAGGGGCCGCCAGCGCCAAGGACATCCTGGCCGCTGTGGCAAAGCGGCTCGGCAACACGCCTGCGGTGGCGCGCAAGTCCTACATCCATCCGCAGGTGCTGGAGTTGGGTTCGCTGATCAACGGTGCGGCCGACTCGCGCGCTGCGCTGTGCGTGCGCCTGCACGATGCAGCCCGGCCGCGGCGGGGGCTGCAAGCGTCGGAGTGCCGGCTGCTGGGGCTGCTCGAAGAACGCAGCAACAGCCGGCGCCGACGCAAGCCCGCCTTGGCTGCGGCCTAGAGGCAAGAAAAAGAGTAAATCGTCCGTTTGCCGGCAAGTCCTCGCGCAAGGCGCTGTTCATACGGAATTGCGTTCATACGCATCGAATTGAAGCCGTCGAAGAGTCGTAGCGGGCTTCGGTTCGTGTTCGGAATGCCGACTGTGCAAGCTCAGCGCGCGAGCGCTGCGCCGGGTCGCTGTGTTGCGTTCATGTCCCCCGGGCTGGGCTCACGCCCAGCCCTCCTCCTTGACTTCACTCCACACAGCAACCCG
>NZ_JACDCW010000113.1 GCF_013817345.1 Methylibium sp. | reverse complement strand
GACCTGGACGCGACGCTCGACGAGCTGGCCAAGCTCGTGCGCATCGATGCGAGCGACCGCAAGCGCTTTCGCCGGCTGCTGGGCGAAACCAGAAGCTTCGAGTCGCTGCCGATCCGCACCAAGCTCGACGACGTGGAGGTGGCCCGCTTCACCGCCCAGAGCTTCCGTTTCCCCGGCGTGGACATCCAGGCGCGGTTGTTCCGCAACTATCCCTACGGCCCGCTCGCCAGCCACGTGCTGGGCTACATGGGGCGCATCAATCCGGCCGAGAAGGCCGCGATCGACGAGACCGAGGACGCCGCCAACTACAAGGGCACCGACCACATCGGCAAGCTCGGCGTCGAGCAGAAATACGAGGCCGAGCTGCATGGGCGAACCGGGTTCGAGGAAGTCGAGATGACGGCCGGCGGGCGCCCGGTGCGCCGCCTGCGCGCGAGCCCGCCGACCCCGGGCAACACGGTGCGCCTGTCCATCGACATCAAGCTGCAGGCGATGGTCGAGGAGCTGTTCGGCGACCGCCGCGGTGCGCTGGTGGCGATCGATCCGCGTTCGGGCGAGGTGCTGGCCTTCGTCAGCAAGCCCACCTTCGACCCCAACCTGTTCATCGACGGCATCGACGTCGACAGCTGGAAGGAGCTCAACGAATCGATCGACAAGCCGCTGCTCAACCGGGCCTTGCGCGGCACCTATCCGCCGGGGTCGACCTTCAAGCCCTTCATGGCCATGGCCGCGCTGCACAGCGGCAAGCGCACGCCGTCGCAGAGCGTCAATGATTCCGGCACCTTCATGTTCGGCAACCACCGCTTCCGCAGCCATGGCGACCACGGCTTGGGGTCGGTCGACATGCACCGCTCGATCGTCAAGTCGAGCAACGTCTACTACTACACGCTCGCCGCCGACATGGGCGTGGACCTGATCCACGAGCAGTTGCTGCCCTTCGGATTCGGCCGCAAGACCGGCATCGATCTCAACGGCGAGGTGACCGGCCTGCTGCCTTCCACGCAATGGAAGCGCGACTACTACAAGACCCCCGAGCACAAGAAGTGGTATGCCGGCGAAACCATCTCGCTGGGCATCGGCCAGGGCTACAACAACTTCACGATGCTGCAGCTGGCCAGCGCCATGGCCACGCTGGTTTCCGGCGGTGAGCGCTTCGAGCCGCGCGTCGTGCGCGAGATCGAAGACCCGATCACGCGCGAACGGCGGCTCATCTCGGCGGAGGCGGTGAGCCCGCTTGCGCTCTCGCCCACGCACGTCGAGGTGATCCGGCGCGCCATGCACGGCGTGACGCAAGAGGGCACGTCGACGCGGGTCTTCGCGGGTGCCGCCTACAGCAGCGGCGGCAAGACCGGCACGGCACAGGCGGTCGGCGTGCGCCAGAACGAGAAGATCGACAAGAAGCAGCTCGACGACTACCTGCGCGATCACTCGCTCTACACCGCGTTCGCGCCGGTGGAGAACCCGCAGGTCGCGCTGGCGGTGATCGTGGAGAACGCCGGCTTCGGGGCGGCCGCGGCTGCGCCGATCGCCCGGCGGGTGCTCGACTACGTGCTGCTCGGCCGCTACCCCAGCGCTGAAGACATCGCCCTGCAGCAACAGGGCCAGGGCGGCCCGCCGACCGGCAGGCCGCGCCTCGCCGCCGAGGTGCCCCTCGTGCCGCTGACGCCGGGCGCGGTGACGACCGCTGGCACACCTGTGACTAATTTGATGGGCCCGCCGGAACCCACCCGAGCGCCGGCCCTCGCGCCCCCGCCCAGGGCGACGGCCGCTTCCGCCGCGGCCGCGGCGGTGGCTCGACCCCGGGCCCGCCGCTTGGCTGCGACCGCGACGAAAGGCGAGCCGCAATGACGGGCATCGCCATGCGTCGCCGCTCCGGTTTCAAGGCGAATACCGCCGCGCGCAGCGCGGAGATCGACCGATGAGCGCGGTGTTCGAAGAGCCCTCGCTGTGGCGTCGCATCGCTCCGGCCTTCAGCGGGTTCGACGGCCTGTTGGTACTGGCCGTATTACTGCTGTCGGGCGTCGGCATGACGGCGATGTACTCGGCCGGCCACGACTACGGCACGACTTTCGCCGATCACGGGCGCAACATGCTGATCGCCCTCGGCGTGCTGTTCGTCGTCGCCCAGCTCACGCCGCAGAAGCTGGCGCAGATCGCGGTGCCTCTGTATTCGCTGGGTGTGCTGCTGCTGGTTGCCGTCGAGCTGTTCGGCGTCACCAAGAAGGGTGCGACGCGCTGGCTGGACCTGCAGTTCATCGTCATCCAGCCGAGCGAGATTCTCAAGATCGCCATGCCGATGATGCTGGCCTGGTGGTTCCAGCGCCGCGAGGGCCAGCTAGGCAAGCTCGATTTCGCGGTGGCCTTTGTGCTGCTGGCCGTACCCGTGGGCCTGATCGTCAAACAGCCCGACCTCGGCACTTCGCTGCTCGTGCTGGCCACCGGGCTGTACGTGATGTTCTTCGCCGGCCTGAGTTGGAAGCTCATCGTGCCGGTGCTCGGCATCGGGCTGGTCGGCGTCGTCGGGCTGGTCTGGTTCCAGACCGCCATCTGTCAGCCCGGCGTGGACTGGGTGTTGCTGCGCGACTACCAGAAGTACCGCGTCTGCACGCTGCTCGACCCGACCCAGGACCCGCTCGGCAAGGGTTTCCACATCATCCAGAGCATGATCGCCATCGGCTCCGGCGGCGCCACTGGCAAGGGCTTCATGAACGGCACGCAGACGCACCTGGATTTCATCCCCGAGCGCACCACCGACTTCATCTTCGCGGCCTTTGCCGAAGAGTTCGGGCTGGCCGGCTGCGTGGCGCTGCTGCTCGCCTTCGTGTTCTTGATCTTCCGCGGACTGATGATTGCCGCCGAAGCGCCGAGCATGTTCTCGCGCCTGCTCGCCGGCGCGATCAGCCTGAGCTTCTTCACCTACGCCATGGTCAACATGGGCATGGTCAGCGGCATCTTGCCGGTGGTCGGCATTCCGCTGCCCTTCGTGAGCTACGGCGGCACGGCGATGGTGACGCTCGGGCTGGGCCTGGGCATCCTGATGTCGATCGCGCGCAGCAGCAAGCGCTTGATGCAGCGCTGAGCGCTGCGGCGCCTCACAAGCGCGAAGCCGCAGGACGCGGTTCGCCTTGCACTGCCGACGCTCCCCGGGCACCACCACGGCACCGGCACCGGCCGCAGCATTGACGCCTTTCGCATTCATGCCACCGCCGAGGCGGTCGGCCGCTCGACCGGCAGCTTCGACGCCGCGAAGCGCAGCGTGAAGCGCGCGCCCGGGCTGGTGTTTTCGGGCAGAGGGCCTTCGCGCGTGTCGGTCACCGCCAGCGTCGCGGCGTGCTGGCGCGCGATCTCGGCCACGATCGCCAGGCCCAGCCCGGAGCCATCGACGTTGCTGCCGAGCACGCGGTAGAACGGCTGCAGCACCAGCTCTCGCTCGCTCGCCGGTATGCCCGGTCCCGAATCCTCGACCTGCAGCACCACCACCTGGCCGAAGGGATCGCAGATCAGGCGCACGGTGATGGTGCCGCCGGGCGGCGTGTAGTGCAGCGCGTTGTCGACCAGGTTGCGCAGCATCTCGCGCAGCAGCAGCGGCTGGCCGAGCACCCGGCTGCGCTCGGTGGGCGTGTTGTCACCCTCGGCGCCGGGCCCTTCGTAGCCCAGATCCAGGCGCTGCTCGAGCGCGCGCGGAACGAAATCGCGCACCGTCTCGGTGGCCAGGCGGGCGAGGTTGACGTCGACGGCGCGCGCCGCCATGCCGCGGTCTTCGGCGCGCGCCATGGCGAGCAGCTGATTGACCATGTGCGCGGCGCGCTGGCTGGCGTGGGCGATCTGCTGCAGCGAGCGCTTGAGCGCTTCAGGATCGCGCTGGCCCGCGTCGATCTCGCGCTGCGCCAGTTCGGCCTGCGTGCGCAGGCCGGCCAGCGGCGTCTTGAGCTGGTGGGCGGCATCGGCCAGGAAGCGCTTTTGCGTCGCGAACGAGCGGTCGAGCCGGCCGAGCAGGTCGTTGATCGCGCGCACCAGCGGCGAGACCTCCTCGGGCGCTTCCATCTCGTCGATCGGGCTCAGGTCGTCGGCCTCGCGCCGGCGGATGCGCCGCTGCAGCTCGCCCAGCGGCGCGATGCCGCGCGCCAGCGCCAGCCAGACCAGCAGCACCGCGAGCGGCAGGATGACGAACTGCGGCAGGATGACGCCCTTGATGATCTCGGTGGCCAGCTGCGATCGCTTGCCCAGCGTTTCCGCCACCTGCACCAGCGCCGGCCCGGCGGTGCCCGGAATGCGCGGTGCGCCGGGCAGCGCCACCCACAGGTAGGCCACGCGCACATCCTGGTTGTGCACCTGGTCGTCGCGGTAGCGCAGCTCGCCGACGGCGGCAACCTCGTCTTCGGGCGGCACCGGCAAGGTGCTGTCGCCGCCGACATGTTCGCCGCGCGCGCCGAGCACCTGGAAGTAGATCTGATCGGACTCGTCGGCACGCAGTAGGTCGGCGGCGCCGGTCGGCAAGGTGAAGGCGACGCGGCCGCGCTCCACGCGGATCTGCTGTGCCAGCGCGCGCGTCGTTTCGCCGAGGGCGCGGTCGTAAGGCCGGTGAGCGATGCTCTGCGCCACCGGCCAGGTCAGCGCCACGCTCATCGGCCACAGCAGCAGCAGCGGCGCGAGCATCCAGTCGAGGATCTCCCCGAACAGCGAGCGCTGCCCGCGCAGCTTGTCCATCTCAGCCCTCGCCGGGCCGCCCCGAGAGGGCTGAGCGCCCCTCCGGGGGGCAGCACCGCAGGTGCATGGGGATCGTCGCGCAGCCGTCGCCGGGCCGCCCGGCGGCCGCTGCGCGATTCTTCCGAGGACAGCACCGCAGGCGCGTGGGTGCTCTCATCAGCCGGGGATTTTTTCCAGGCAATAGCCCAGGCCGCGCACCGTGGCGATGCGCACCGGTCCCTGCTCGATCTTCTTGCGCAGGCGGTGGATGTAGACCTCGATGGCGTTGTTGCTCACCTCGTCGCCCCATTCGCACAGGCGCTCGACCAGCTGGTCCTTGCTGACCAGCCGGCCGGCACGCTGCAGCAACACCTCGAGCAGGCTCAGCTCGCGCGCCGACAGCTCCACCATCTGATCGTTCACATAGGCCACGCGGCCGGTTGCGTCGAATGAAAGCGGCCCGTGCCGGATGACCGTGGCGGCCGTGCCCAAGCCCCGCCGCGTGAGCGCCCGCACGCGCGCTTCGAGCTCAGCCAGCGCGAACGGCTTGGCCATGTAGTCGTCGGCGCCCAGGTCCAGGCCCTTGACGCGCTGCTCCACGCTGTCGGCGGCGGTGAGGATCAACACCGGCGTGCTCGTGCCGCGCGCGCGCATCTTGCGCAGCACCTCCAGGCCGTGCAGCTTGGGCAAGCCGAGGTCGAGGATCACCATGTCGAACGCGTGATCGGCGAGCGCCGCATCGGCTTCGCTGCCGTTGGCCACATGGTCCACCGCATAGCCGCCCTTGCGCAGCGTGCGCAACAGGCCGTCGGCCAGAACCCGGTCGTCTTCGGCGATGAGAATCCTCATGCGGGTGTCTCCTGCGGTGGCGTCGGCGGCCGGCGATTCTCAGATCGTTTCATTGTAGGGAGAGCACTGCCTGCAAGCGACAAACCACTGTACAAACATCCAGCTTGGGTCAATAATTCGGCGCATCACGGAGAACACCATGGACGCACCCGTCAAAGCACTGAACACCGAAAAGGCCAAGGCCCTGCAAGCCGCGCTCGCGCAGATCGAAAAGCAGTTCGGCAAGGGATCGATCATGCGCCTGGGCGAAGGCGAAGTGGTCGAGGACATCCAGGTCGTCTCCACCGGCTCGCTCGGTCTCGACATCGCCCTGGGCGTCGGCGGCCTGCCCCGAGGCCGCGTGGTCGAAATCTACGGCCCGGAATCCAGCGGCAAGACCACTCTCACCCTGCAAGTCATCGCCGAAATGCAGAAGCAGGACGGCACTTGCGCGTTCATCGACGCCGAACACGCGCTCGACTCCCAATACGCGCAAAAACTCGGCGTCAACCTGCAAGAACTGCTCATCAGCCAGCCCGACACCGGCGAGCAGGCGCTCGAGATCGTCGATGCGCTGGTGCGCTCCGGCTCGGTCGACCTGATCGTCATCGACTCGGTGGCCGCGCTCACGCCCAAGGCCGAGCTCGAAGGCGAAATGGGTGACAGCCTGCCCGGCCTGCAGGCGCGGCTCATGAGCCAGGCGCTGCGCAAGCTCACCGCCACCATCAAGAAGAGCAACACGATGGTGATCTTCATCAACCAGATCCGCATGAAGATCGGCGTGATGTTCGGCTCGCCCGAAACCACCACCGGCGGCAACGCGCTCAAGTTCTACGCCTCCGTGCGGCTCGACATTCGCCGCATCGGCAGCATCAAGCGCGGCGAAGAAGTCATCGGCAGCGAAACCAAGGTCAAGGTCGTCAAGAACAAGGTCGCACCGCCCTTCAAGACTGCGGAATTCGACATCCTCTACGGCGAAGGCATCAGCCGCGAGGGCGAGATCATCGACCTGGGCGTTGTTGCCAAGGTGGTCGACAAATCCGGCGCTTGGTACGCCTACAAGGGCGAAAAGATCGGCCAGGGCAAGGACAACAGCCGCGAATTCCTGCGCGAGAACCCTGCCCTCGCCTACGAAATCGAGAACAAGATTCGCGAGTCGCTCGGCGTGGCGCTGTTGCCTTCGCTCGAAGCCGAGCCGGCGGCTACGCCCAAGCCGGGCAAGAAGGCGGCGGCCAGCGGCGAGTAATGCTGAACGGCAGGCGGCTTGGCGGACGGCAGGGCGGGCGGCATGGCGGCTTTAAACCCAAGGCCAAGGCCGGATGAATGCGCCTGCGGAGTCGTAAGGTAGCCACTGCACTCTGAGCCGGGACCACTCGAAAGTGCAGCGCCCCGCTCTTTCGCTCAAGGACAAGGCTCTGAGCCTGATCGCCCAGCGCGAGCAGAGTCGGCTCGAACTGCGGCGCAAATTGCTTGCGCACATCGACCGGCTGGCGAGGGCCGGCGTTCACGCGCCAGCAGCCGCTGACAGCGCGACCGTGCTCCACGATTCCCCCTCCGATCCGCCCGACGAGCGGCAGGTCGATGAGCTACTCGACTGGCTGACCGCCAAAGACCTGCTGAGCGCCGAGCGCTTCGTCGAGACGCGGGTCACCGCTCGCGCCTCGCGCTTCGGCAATCTGCGCATCCGGCAGGAACTGGCTCAACACGGCCTCGAAGTCGATGAGCAAACCGACACCAGCCTCAAAGCCAGCGAATTGCCGCGCGCGCACGCCGTATGGGCCAGGCGCTTCGGTGCGCCGGCGGGCGACACGGCCGGCCGCGCCAAACAAATGCGCTTCCTCGCCGCACGCGGCTTCAGCGCCGAAACCGTACGGCGAGTGGTGAAAGGCGAAGGCGCAGAAAACGAAGAAGGCGAATGAGGCGGCTCGTTCGCGTTGTCGCCGGCCGTCCGGTCACCGTCAGGCTCGGCCGCAGGGCCACAAAGCCAACCGATCCGCAACGACCGAACGAACGAACCGTCGCGGCAAACCTCTTGCCCGTCAGTCCAAGCCGAGCATCAGCCGCAGGTTTTGCACAGCAGCGCCCGAGGCGCCCTTGCCCAGGTTATCGAGCCGCGCCACGAGAACAGCCTGCCGCCGGGCGTCGTTGCCGTATACGCGCAATTCGAGCCGGTTGCTCTCGTTCAGGGCCTCGGGCTCGATCCTGCCGCTTTCGCCAGCCAGCTCTTCACCGCTCAGCACGCGAACCCACTCGCTGCCCGCGTAATGAGCGGCCAGGGCGGCCTGCAGATTGGCGGGCGTAGGTTGGCCGGTCAAAAGGTCCAGGTGCAGCGCCACCTGCACCAGCATGCCTTGCCGGAAATTGCCCACGCTCGGCACGAAGATCGGCCGGCGATCGAGCCGGGCATATCGCTGCAACTCCGCGAGGTGCTTGTGTTCGAGTCCCAGGCCGTAAAGCTCGAAGGCCGGCGCGTTGCGCGCCGGACCGGTGGCCTCGAAGGCCTCGACCATCGCGCGCCCACCGCCCGAATAGCCGCTCACCGCATGCACTGCCACCGGATAGTCGGGCGGCAGCAGGCCGGCGTCGACCAAGGGGCGCAGTAGCGCGATGCCCCCGGTCGGGTAGCAGCCGGGGTTGCTCACCCGCCGCGCCTTGCGTACCGCGTCTGCTTGCTCCGTGGCTAGTTCGGGAAAGCCGTAAACCCAGCCCGGCGCCACCCGGTGCGCCGAACTGGCGTCGATGATGCGGGGCCCGCCGCCAGGCAGGCTGTCAGCCAGCCCCACTGTCTCGCGCGCAGCGTCGTCGTGAAGGCACAGCACCACCAGATCCACGCTGGCCATCAGCTCGCGCTTGACGCCGGCGTCCTTGCGCAGGGCGGGGTCGATGCTGACGAGCTCGACGCCGCTCATCGCCGCCAGCCGCTCGCGAATGCCCAAGCCCGTGGTACCGGCTTCGCCGTCGATGAAGATGCGGGCGGATTGTTGGTTCATGAGGCGTTCGCGAGACAGGCGACAAGGAGTCGTTCAGGCGTTCAACAAGGCAGGACGGCCAGATGGTAGCGCCGCAGTGCGGGGCCGAGTTTCGGGTGCAATGCAGGATGCTAAAGTGCGCGGCGCTCCACAGCGACCGCTTGGCGGTGCGCCTCCTGCCCTGTCCGCGCCGGTTTCGGGGTATCGAAGCCAACGATGCAGCGTGCTGCGCTTGGCGCGTCTGCGACTCTGCTGGCAGCGAGGCCGAGCCGGCTCCAACATGCCCACCCCAACTTTCCCGATCCCGAGAGTAAGCCCATGAAGATTCACGAATATCAAGGCAAGGAAATCCTGCGCCAGTTTTCCGTGCCGGTGCCGCGTGGCTACCCGGCGTTCACCGTGCAGGAGGCCGTGGAGGCGGCCCAAAAACTCGGTGGCCCCGTGTGGGTGGTCAAGGCGCAAATCCATGCCGGCGGGCGCGGCAAGGGCGGCGGCGTGAAGCTGGCCCGCTCGATCGAAGAGGTCAAGGCGCTTGCGGGTGAAATTCTCGGCATGCAGCTCAAGACCCACCAGACTGGCCCCGGCGGCCAGAAGGTGCGGCGCCTGCTGATCGAGGACGGCGCCGATATCAAGAAGGAGTACTACGTCGCCGCAGTCACCGACCGCGCCACGCAGCGCGTCGCGATGATGGCGTCGAGCGAGGGCGGCATGGACATCGAGGAGGTGGCGCACGCCACGCCGGAGAAGATCCTCAAGGTCTTCATCGACCCGGCTGTAGGCCTGACCGACGCACAAGGCCTGGAGCTCGCGCGCGGCATCGGCGTGCCCGAGGCCTCGCAGGCGCAGGCGGTCGATGTGCTCAGGAAGCTCTACCGCTGCTACATGGACACCGACTGCAGCCTGGCCGAGATCAACCCGCTGATCCTCGAAGGCAACGGCAACATCAAGGCGCTCGACGCCAAGTTCAACTTCGACAGCAACGCGCTGTTCCGCCATCCCGAGATCGTCGCCTACCGCGATCTCGACGAGGAAGACCCGGCCGAGATCGAAGCCAGCAAGTTCGATCTCGCCTACATCCAGCTCGACGGCAACATCGGCTGCCTGGTCAACGGCGCCGGCCTGGCGATGGCCACCATGGACACCATCAAGCTGTTCGGCGGTGAGCCGGCGAACTTTCTCGACGTGGGCGGCGGCGCCACCGCCGAGAAGGTCACCGAGGCCTTCAAGATCATGCTCAAGAACCCGGAGGTCAAGGCGATCCTGGTCAACATCTTCGGCGGCATCATGCGCTGCGACACCATCGCCGACGGCGTCATCGTCGCCAGCAAGGCGGTCGGCCTGAGCGTGCCGCTGGTCGTGCGCATGAAGGGCACCAACGAAGACATCGGCAAAAAGATGCTGGCCGACTCCGGCCTGCCGATCATCGCCGCCAACACCATGGCCGATGCCGCGCAGGCCGTCGTTGCCGCCGCCGCCAAGCAAGCCTGAGGACACCGCAATGAGCATCCTGATCGACAAGAACACCCGGGTCATCACCCAGGGCATCACCGGAAAGACCGGCCAGTTCCACACCCGCGGCTGCCGCGATTACGCCAATGGCCGCGAATGCTTCGTGGCGGGCGTCAACCCGAAGAAGGCCGGCGAAGACTTCGAAGGCATTCCCATTCACGCTACGGTGAAGGACGCCAAGGCGGCCACCGGGGCGACCGTCAGCGTCATCTACGTGCCGCCGGCGGGTGCCGCCGCCGCCATCTGGGAGGCGGTCGAGGCCGACCTGGACCTCGCAATCTGCATCACCGAAGGCATCCCCGTGCGCGACATGCTCGAGGTGCGTAACCGCATGGCTGCCAAGGAAGCGGCCGGCGGCAAGCGCACCTTGCTGCTCGGCCCGAACTGCCCCGGCCTGATCACGCCCGACGAGATCAAGATCGGCATCATGCCGGGCCACATTCACCGCAAGGGCCGCATCGGCGTGGTCTCGCGCTCCGGCACGCTGACCTACGAAGCGGTGGCGCAGCTCACCGAACTCGGCCTCGGCCAGAGCAGCGCCGTAGGCATCGGCGGCGACCCGATCAACGGCCTCAAGCACATCGACGTGATGCAGCTCTTCAACGACGATCCCGACACCGATGCCGTGATCATGATCGGCGAGATCGGTGGCCCCGATGAAGCCGAGGCCGCGCGCTGGTGCAAGGCCAACATGAAGAAGCCCATCGTCGGCTTCATCGCCGGCGTGACCGCGCCGCCCGGCAAGCGCATGGGCCATGCCGGTGCGCTGATCTCCGGCGGCGCCGATACCGCCGATGCGAAGCTGGCCGTGATGGAGGAGTGCGGCTTCACCGTCACGCGCAATCCCTCGGAAATGGCCAAGCTGCTCAAGGGACTGCTCTAAGACTCCCGCTCCTCTCCCCTTGGGGAGAGGCTGGGTGAGGGGCCTCGCACGCGCCGGGCCCACACACACCTCGCCTGCCGGGACGGGGAGCAACAGGACATCCCTTGCCGAAAGGCCCCCATTCGGTCCCCCTACACTCCCCCGTCGCCCGGACCTGCCGCGGCACGCATCTCAAGAGGAAGCGCAAATGGAAGCATTCATGACGCCCGAGTTCTGGGTGGCGGTCGGTCAGATCATCATGATCGACATCCTGCTCGGCGGCGACAACGCAGTGGTCATCGCACTGGCCTGCCGCAAGCTGCCGCCCCAGCAGCGCACCATGGGCATCCTGTGGGGCACGGCGGGCGCGATCTTCCTGCGCGTGGTCCTCATCTTCTTCGCGCTGACGCTGCTGGCCATTCCCTTCCTCAAGATCGTCGGCGCCATCCTGCTGGTGTGGATCGGCATCAAGCTGCTGGTGCCTGACGACGAAGACCCGCACTCCAACATCACGGGCAGCGACAAGCTCTGGGGGGCCGTCAAGACGGTCATCATTGCCGACCTGGTGATGAGCGTCGACAACGTCATCGCCATCGCCGGTGCCGCACAGGGCGCGGGCCAGGCGCACCAGATGCCGCTGGTGATCTTCGGCCTGCTGGTCAGCATCCCGATCATCGTGTGGGGCAGCCAGATGGTGCTCAAGCTGATGGACCGCTTCCCCATGATCATCACCGCCGGCGGCATGCTGCTTGGCTGGATTGCCGGCACCATGCTCATCAGCGACCCGGCGCTGGCCAACCCGGACGTGTGGCAGCAGATTCCCAAGATCGCCCAGACCGACATGATCAAGTACGGCGCCGGCATCGGCGGCGCGCTGCTGGTCTATGCGGTCGGGAAATGGCTGGGCCGCAACCGCACGCCGGTCACGCACGCGAGTTGAGCGCCCGGGGCCCGGCATGAGCTCCGCCGCCCTGTGGCTCGGCCTCGGGCTGCTGTTGATCGTGGCGGGCTTCGTGCTGGCGTGGCGCCGGCGCGCGGCACGCGCGACCCAGCAG
>NZ_JACDCW010000020.1 GCF_013817345.1 Methylibium sp. | reverse complement strand
CTCGGTGCTGTTGCTGTGGAACGCGTTCGACTCCAAGGAACAGCTGAGGGTGGCGGCCGACGCCCGGATGATCGCCGACAGCAAGCGGCGCGCTGCGGCGCTCGGCGACTTCGCGGCGCAGCAACGCAGCACCGCCGAAGAACTGGCGGCACTGCACGAGCTGCGCACCTATCTCGTCAACAAGGCGCTGGGCATGTCGCCGCTGTACGGCCTGGACGCCGGCCTCGGTGCGGTGGAACAGCGCTTTCGGGAGTGGATCGGCCGCGACAAGATCGGTGACGGCCAGGCATACACGCGCATCGCCTGGGTGGATGCGGCCGGGCAGGTGCTGGTCGACACGGGCTACGACCCCGCCACGCTGCTCGAGCCTGCAGGCCCTGCAGGCCGAACCTCGTTCGAGATGCATCTGGAGCAGCGGGCCATCGTGACGGCCGCTCCGGTGGTCTTCAAGGGCGAGCTCGTCGGGACCGTCGTCACGGTCGGCGATATCGGTCAGCTCTATCACTCGCTCATCCAGATGGTTGCCGAGGGCTCGTATCGCGAGACGCTCGTGACCATCGACGGCCGCGAGATCGCCACCCCGGCAGGCCCCCTCGCCTTCGCTCCCGAGCTGGCGGCCGAGCTGGCACGGCTGCCACCGGGCCGGCCCGCCCGCGTCGCGCCCCTGTCGGCTGCGGCTCGGGACGCAGGAAAGGGCGATGCCGTCGCCATCGCGACCCCGGTCCCCGGCATGGCGGCCGTGCTCGTCACGACGCTGTCGCGCGACGAGATCTATGGCGATCTCAGTTCCTCGGTGTTCCTGTTCTCGCTGAGCGCGTTTCCCGTGCTCCTGCTGCTCGCCGCAGTGCGAATGGATCGCCTGCAGGGACGTGCGCGCGCACTGGAGCTGGGCGCCGCCCGCTCGGACGCTCAGCGCCACATCCTGCAAGGGCGCAACGCGTCGCTGTCGGAGGAGATCCGCCGTCGCGAAGCGATCGAGGCCGAACTGCAGCGCCACCGGGACCATCTGGAAGAACTGGTCACCCGGCGAACCGCCGAGCTGAACCGGCTGTTCCACGCGCTGCCGGACAGCTACTTCCGCATGGCGCGCGACGGCACCCTCCTGGAACATCGAGTCGGACGCGAAGCGGGCCTCTTCCCGGTTCCCGAACAGTTCCTGGGCCGCAAACTGCAAGACATCGTGCCGGCGGACACGGCGCAGAAGGTGACGGCGGCGCTCGGCGAGCTGGCGCACGGCGCCGAGCAGTGCATCGCCGAATGCGAAATGACTCTGGCCACGGGGCGTCAGTTCTACGAAGCCCGCGTGTTGCCGCTCGATGAAGACCAGCTCTTGATGGTGGTGCGCAACGTGACCGAGCGCCGTGAGTTCGAGGAGGTCCGAGAGGCCAACCGGCGCGAGGCCGAACGCCTGGCCCGCGTGAAAAGTGAATTTCTGGCCAACATGAGCCATGAGATTCGAACCCCGCTGAATGCCGTTCTCGGCCTGGCCCAGATCGGCACCCGCGACCGCAGCGGCCGCGCAGCGCCCGAGAACTTCCAGGGCATCCTGGACGCAGGCCGGCATCTGCTGAGCATCGTCGACGACATCCTGGACTTCTCCAAGCTCGAGGCCGGCAAGTTGAGTGTCGAGCGGCGTGCTTTCCGTCTGTCGGCTGCCGTCGATGCGGTCGTCGGCCTGGTGGCTGGCCGCACCGCCGCCAAGGGCCTCGCGCTGCCCGTCGCTCTGGCGCCGGACCTGCCCGACTGGGTCGAAGGCGACGCACTGCGGCTGAAACAGATTCTGGTCAATCTGCTGAGCAACGCCGTCAAGTTCACCGATCGCGGCCAGGTGGCGCTGACGGTCCGCGCCGAGGCCGGCTCGGTGGTGTTCGAGGTGGCCGACACCGGCATCGGCATGGAGGCGTCACTGCTCGCGCGCCTGTTCCAGCCGTTCGAGCAGGCCGACGGCTCCACGACCCGCCGCTTCGGCGGCACCGGTCTGGGCCTGGCGATCAGTCACAACCTGGCCATGCTGATGGGCGGCGAGATCCGGGTCGAAAGCCGCCCGGGACAGGGCAGCACCTTCACGGTGCGCCTGCCTTTGTCCACCGCCTCCCCGATCGAGCCGCTACCGGTCGGTGCGACCGCCGAAGGCCCGCGGCTCCCGGGCCTGCACGTGCTGGCCGCGGAGGACAACGACGTGAATCGCCTGGTTCTGCAGGCCCAGCTCGAAAGCGAGGGTTGCCACGTCGTGTTCGCCAGGAATGGCCTGGAAGCGCTGGCCCGCGTCGCGCAGGCGGGCGCGTCCGCCTTCGACGCCGTGCTGATGGACGTTCAGATGCCGCTCATGGACGGCATCGAAGCCACCCGGCGGCTGCGCGACTCGTCGCCCACGCTCCCGGTGATCGGACTGACGGCCTACGCCTTGCCCGAAGAACGCGAGAGATGCCTGGCCGCGGGCATGGTGGACCATGTGGCCAAGCCGGTGGACATCGACCGGCTGGTCGACTGTCTGCTGCATCACGTGATTCGACCGCCGTGCCTGGCTGCTGCGGGTTGATGCCCGTTTGAGCGTGCCGCGCTCGGGCGTGCAGACAAAGCCGGCCGCGATCCGGACATATTGCAGCGCGCAGGCCACGTCACCGAACTGAAATCTGTTTTCAAAGGTGGTGTCACGAAGCGGTCGGATGCTCGGTGCTCGTCCTCACAGGAGAGCGCCATGTACGAAGTTCCCATGCCGACCCAGCCGCTGCACAACCTCACCGGGTCCGCAGCCGCTGTCGTTGCACGCCGGCGGCCGCCCTTGCCCGCGCCGCCGCACTCCGCGGCTCCCGGCGGGCTGACCGTGAGCTGGGCCCGCAGCGAAAACGACATCCGGGATGCGCAACGCCTGCGCTATCGGGTGTTCGTCGAGGAGATGGGCGCTCGCATCGCGACACCGCCCGGCACGCCGGCCGGCATCGACGTCGACTTGTACGACCCGTACTGCGAGCACCTGCTGGTGCGCAGCGCGGGCACACATGGAGAACGCGGCGAGGTGGTCGGCACCTACCGGGTCCTCACCCCGGCGGGTGCGCGCCGTGTCGGCGGGCTGTACAGCGACAACGAGTTCGACCTCACGCGCCTGCGAGCCCTGCGCCCGCGCATGGTCGAGCTGGGGCGCTCCTGCGTGCACCCGGATCACCGGTCCGGCGGCGTGATCATGACCATGTGGGCGGCCCTGGGCACCTTCATGCTCACCAATGGACTGGAAACGATGGTCGGTTGCGCCAGCGTCGGCATGCGCGACGGCGGCCGGCTCGCCGCGGGGCTGTGGCGACAGTTGAGCATCACGAACCTGGCGCCGATCGAGTGGCGCGTCACGCCGCGCCTGGCGTTGCCGGTCGACGACCTGATGCCGGCCGGCGAGGTCGAGCCGCCTGCCCTGATCAAGGGCTATCTGCGCTGCGGCGGTATGGTGCTGGGCGCTCCCGCGTGGGACCCGGCGTTCAACACGGCGGACCTGCCCATGCTGATGCGCATCGAGGACCTGCCGCACCGCTACAAGCGGCACTTTCTGGGCGCGTGAGGCGCTGGCGGCGAGTCAGCGCCAGACCTGCAGGGTCGCTGCGTCGTTGGACGGTGTCACAACGGCCGGCGCCGCTGCGCCGGCGCCACGTCATCGACTCGACACGCCACTGTCACGGTTCAGCCACGCGGCTTGACGAGACTGCCGAAACGCTGCCGCAAGCCCTGGCGCCAGCGGCTGCGGAGCAAGGCCGCGCACTCCGCGAACCCGTAGACGAGCGACGCCAGGATGACCGGTGGCCTAGGTGGAAATCGATCGCGAGAAGCGTGCATGTTGTCTCCCAGTTTGAGCTCGTGAATGTGAAGGACAGAGATGACAACTCGATGGCAGAGCGCTGCGCCGTGAACCGGTCACTGGGCCGTGGGTGACGCCGCCGCACGGCTGCCGACCGAACTCGCCGACATCGCACGACTTGCAAGCGACGCCGGCCCGCATGCCGTAACGCAGACCGTGGCGGAAGTGGTCGTCGACGGGACGCCGCTTCCCGTCTATGCCGTCGTGCTCGGCAGTGCCGACCCCAGCCATCCCGGCGTGGGCTTCTTCGGCGGCGTGCACGGGCTGGAGCGCATCGGCACCGAGGTCGTGATCGCCTGCCTGCGCGCGCTCGTTCAGCGGCTGAAGTGGGACGCGACACTGCAGCGCCTGCTCACGACGCTTCGGATCGTCTTCATGCCGCTCGTCAATCCCGGCGGGCTGTGGCGGGGAACGCGGGCCAATCCGCAGGGCGTCGATCTCATGCGCAACTCGCCCGTGGAATGCGCGCAGGCTGCCCCGCCCCTGCTCGGCGGTCAGCGCCTGAGCGCGGCACTGCCGTGGTACCGCGGGCCCGCCGGCGCGCCGATGCAGATCGAAGCGCAGGCGGTGTGCCGGGTGGTGGAAGAAGAACTGCTGTGCCGACCCTTCGCGCTGACGGTTGATTGCCACTCCGGCTTCGGCCTGCGCGACCGCCTCTGGTTCCCGCATGCCCACACGCCGGTGCCGGTGCGCCACCTCCCCGAGGTGCTGGCACTCACCGAGCTGCTGGACGACAACCTGGCGCACCACCGCTATATCGTCGAGCCGCAGAGCCGGCAGTACCTCGCTCATGGCGACCTCTGGGATCACCTTTACCTGAAGGCCGAACGCGGCGGTCGCGTGCTCCTGCCCTTGACGCTCGAAATGGGCTCGTGGCTGTGGATCAAGAAGAATCCGCGCCAGATGTTCTCGCGCCAGGGGCTCTTCAACCCCCTGATCGAACACCGGCAACACCGCGTGTTGCGCCGGCACATGGGTCTGCTCGAATTCCTGCTTCGAGCGGCGTGCAGCTACCGGGCCTGGTGCCCGGCGCAAGCGCAGCGCGAGGCGCTGCGCGAACGGGCGCTGCAGCGCTGGTACGCGGCAGGCAGGCCGTCATGAGCGCATGGGTCCTGCTGCGCGGTCTTGCACGGGAAAGCGCCCACTGGAGCCGGTTTCCCGAGGCCTTGCAGAGCCGCCTGCCACCCGGTGCGGCGATCGTCGCGCTCGACCTGCCCGGCACCGGCGTCGAACGGTTGCGGCGCAGTCCGGACACGGTGCCGGACATCGCCGCGCAGTGCCGCCGCTCGCTGCAGGCCCGAGGCGTCGCCGGACCGATCCACCTGATCGGCCTGTCGCTCGGCGGGATGGTCGCGGCGGCGTGGGCCCGTCAGTGGCCCGCAGAAGTGCGCGGCCTGGTGCTCGTGAACTCCAGCGCGGCGCCCATCAGTCCCGTTCACCATCGCCTGCGCCCGAGCGCCTGGCCCGCGTTGCTGCGCATCGCGGCGACGCGCGACGCAAGGCGCGCGGAACGCGCCGTGCTGCGTCTGACCAGCACAGGGGGCGCGTCGGACACCGAACTGCTCGAGCGCTGGACCGACGTTCGCCTCGAGCGCCCCGTCTCGCCGTCCAACGCCTTCAGGCAGCTTTGCGCCGCCGTCCGCTACCAGTTGCCGGCAAGGTCACCCGACATGCCGGCGCTCGTGGTCTGCAGCCAGGGCGACAGGTTGGTGAACCCGGAATGTTCGAGACGCCTCGCCCATGATTGGTCTTGCCGTGCGGTGCAGCACCCCTGGGCCGGGCACGACCTTGCACTCGATGACCCGGGCTGGCTGGCCGAGCAGGTCGCCGCATGGCATCGCACGGCGGCGACATCTTCGTGAGCCAGCCCTCACAGCGGAAAACCGCCGACAGACCGTCGTTGTTCCATGCTCGAGCCGCAATCGCAGGACGACGCGCATCCTGCGACGCGAAAGCGAACGAATATCGTCGTGCCGCTCACGGAGTCGCTTTGACCCGCGTGCTGCCGCCGTGCGCCTGAATCGTCGCATCGATACGCTGTTGCGTGAGAAAAAACTCGTCATCGCCTTCGCGCAGCTCCGACCCGATGCCCGATTTGAACCACTGCCGCCGGTCGCGCCTTAGCGCCCCGTGGGACGATCCCACTGCCCGGTCTGCGGCGTCGTCTGTCCGTCGAGGAACGGCTTCAATGCCGTTCGAGACCCCTGCCTGCCCACCGGCGCGATGCACCGCAGCAGGTCCTTTGCCGTCTTCACCTCCCCGCCATTCGGCGTCTCCATTTCTTCTTCGGCATGCCCATTCGTAATGCACAGCGCTGGATGATCGAACGGCGCCCGCTCGAAGCGAACGCGGTCATCGGTGAGCGCGAGAAGGAAGGCAACAAGGTCGTCCTGCTGCGCTTCCGACAGCCCCAGAGGCTGGATATCCGGGTCAAGGTCCGCCCGATTCTCCTCAGCGAAGTCGCCGCCACGGTTGTAGAACTCCACCACCTGCTTGAGCGTCGCGTTCCCGCCGTTGTGGAAATAAGGCCCTGTCAGCTCCACATTTCGCAAGCCCGGCGTCTTGAACGCCCCATCCACCGCGACACGGTCGCCGGGTTGGACATCGGGCTCCTTGGACCGATCAAACGGCTTGCCGAGCAAATGCGTCTTTCCCTGTTGAGCGATCCTCGTTTCCGATAGCGGATTGCCAAAAGGATCCTTGCCGCCGACCCCGAGATCCTCCGATGTCGGGCGCACCCCGATGTTGTAGAAGCCATTGTCATAAACGGCCTGCGCGCCGTCGCCCATGAACATCCGCTCCAGGCGTTCGTTGAGCACGTTGCGAACCGAGGCGTTGGTCAGCTCCGCGCCACCGTGGCAATTGATGCACTTGCCCTGGCCGATGAACACATTCAGTCCCTTGCGCTGCTGGGGGGTCAGAGCCGACTTATTGCCTTCCAGAAACTTGTCGAAGGGCGTGTCGTCTGCAACCAGTGTTGCCTGGTATAGCTGCAGGGAAAGGCCGAAGAACAGCGCGAAATTTGCTTCGATGTGCTCAACGGTCTCCGGCCCCCTAGAGCCTGGTCCTCTCCCGCCGCCCGCCTCGCTCGCCCGCCGGACCAGGTCCATGGATCGCTCTTGGGGCGCCACCCTCACCCGCCCGTTTCTCCAATAGGCCGGCTGAAAGGCCTTGCGGATCAAGTCGCCGTAGGACACGTTCAAGCCGTCGCCGCGAGGATCCGCGACCGGGCCGAGCACGCTGTCAGTTCGATGCACCTTTTGCTTGCCAAGCGGCTTGACCTTGAGCAGGTTGCGACCCAACTCGATGAACGGCCGACCGTTGCAAGACATCTCGAACGCGCTCACCGGAGGCCCTGACGCCTGCGACGCCAGGCTGGAGAAAAGAATGGCTATCGGGATCTGCTGCAGTTGCCCGTCGATCTCCTTGAACACCAACGCGTTCGGGTTTCTGCGACCAAAAGGATCGACGCCATTGAAGTCGCTGACGGCGCGACCGTCCCAAAAATTGCGGAAGTTGAAAACAGCGTTGATCGTCGTGGGCGTGTTGCGCGACTCGACTTGTCGGACGTTCAAAGCTCCCACATGAAACCCGTTGCCACCTTTCTCGACGGCTTCGGGCAAGTCAAGACAGCGGTCTGGCTCCTTGCCGCCGCCGCTGATGAAATCGGCTCGGAACGCGCCCTGAGATGAAGCCACGTCGTTTTTTTCGGAGGTGCGTGAGTCGGCACGGTCGGGATTCAGGTGCCGTGTGAATGGAAAGTCTTCCGCAGTCAAGACGTGGTTGGGCCCGCCGACCTGGAAGGTCTTGTCCCCGGCGATCAGGCCGGGATTGAGCTGATTCCTGATCCGGTTATCCGCGCCGGCTTGGAAGTGGCAGCTCGCGCAGGCCTGCTTGTGATCGCTGCCCACCTGCATGTCCCAGAACAGCGCCTTGCCCAGCTGGATCGCCGCGCGCTTGTCGCGAACGAATTCGCTCAATACCGCGTCGGACGGACCGGGCACCGGGACAGTCTTTAACGAAGCGAGCGGGGCGTCCCCTTCCTGCGCCTGCGTCCATACGCTCGCGCCGAGAAGGGAGCCCACTAGCGCAGCGGCGCCAGCACTTAGAACAACGGATCTGGTGCGCGGCGTCGAAACCGGCCAAAAGTACTTCACCTGGCATCCCCATTGAAAAACACACTGCGAATCCATCCAAACACTGGATCTCCTGGTAATGGTTGTAAGCAGCGGTAAGGCGAACTTTGCCGGCTGCCACCGGCACGCGCCATAGGGAATGCGACGAGCTCTGCGGGCGCCTCGCTTGCTCACCGAGCACCTGTTGCGCGCTAGCGCACCGACGGCTGCTGGCCCCTGTTATCTGCTCTTGTCACGGCGGCGCATCTCGCGCGGCCTCCACTTCCGCAGCGCAGAGGTGATCAGGTCGAGATGCAGCTCACGTTGGCATTTGATCGCCGAGATCGACAGCCCTGAAGCGGTCCCCCGCAAGCCGAAGCCGGAGAGCAAAGACCAACTTGACTGGCCGCTGCATGAACGGCGGCGACATGACCGAATGCGAGGTGCCGACGCGCCAGGTCGTCTTCAGCTTCAGCACCAACTGCTCCGCAGCAATGCACTGTGGCGGTAGGTCAGCGCCGGGCTGGCGATGCAGCGCCCAGGCGGCCTCTTCGACACAACCCTCGACGTAACCCGGCCGTTGCGGGCTGCCTGTTCTGTCCCGAGGTCAGGGCCAGCGCGCCCGCGCCAGCACCCACACACCACCGGCCAGCGGCAGCGCGAGCAAGGCAAAAGCCGAACCCAACGCGCCCAGCGCCGCACCTGCGGCGCCGAACACAGGCGGCCCGATCACGACGCCGAAAAAGGTGAAGAACAGCGTGCCCGCCGTGGCCGTTCCGGCCTGTCCAGAGGGCGCCACGCGGGCCACGGTGGCCAAGTAGACACCGTTCCAGCCCACGGCCGTGGCGCCGAACACGCACAGCAAGGCGATCACCAGCGGCGCCGGGCTGCCCGGCTGCAGCAATGGCATGCTCAGCGCGCAGCCCGCCATGCCCAAGGCCAGACCCAGCAACACGCGGCGAGGGCCTAGCCAGCGGTCTGACACGAAGCCCCAGCCGATGCGCGCCCCCACGCCCGCCACCTGGGAAACCGCCAGGGCGGCGCCTGCGGCGGCCAGTGTCCAGTGCAGGTCGCCGGTGAGGAAGCTGACCAGGTACGAGGTCAGGCTCACCTGGACCATGGAAAAGACGAAGCTGCACAGCGCCATGGCGCGCAGCACGGCATGCGTGGCGACAAATCGCATCGGTGCCAGGACTTGGTGCAGGTCCGGCCAGGGCGCGCCGTGGTCGCGCTCGCGGTCCAGTTCAGGGGCCAGCGGTGCCGCGCTCGCCGCCGCCACGAGGCACAGCACCGCCAGCCCGATCAACGCCCCAACGGCGCCACCCAAACCCGCCAGCGGCGGCACGAACAGGCCGGCAATGACACCGCCCAGCGGCACGCCGGTCTGCTTGATCGAGAACACCAGCGAGTAGTGCCGCGGGTCCGTCGTGCGCGACAGCATCTGGCTGCTGGCCGGCGTGATGGGCCCGTAGCCCAGGCCGATGAAGAAGGCACCCAGCACCACCAGCGGCAACAGGGGCGTGGCGAGCAGCAACAGGCCGGCCGTGCTGCACAGCAAAGCCATCTGGCTGGCGCGGATGGGCCCCCAACGGCGCACAGCGAAGGCGCCGATCTGTGTTGCGAACATCGCGCCCAGGTACACCAGCGCCACGAAAAGACCCACCGCCGCCGGCCCCAGCTGCAGGCTTTGCAGCAGCAAGGGCGCGGCCACCGTGGGCCCGATGACGGCGGCCGACGATGCGGCCTGCACGAAGGTGGTGACGGGCAGCGCAGCGCGGCGCACGCGGTCGCTGCAGGTCATGGCTGCGGCTTCAGACAGAGGCGCGTCGCGTCGCCGCATGAGCGTGGATCAGGTCGGTGAGGCGGTTAGCGAGCATAGATTGCGCTGCCTCACTGCCCAAGTCACGTGGGGCGTGGGCAGCAGACCAGGGACACCTACCGCCAGCAGCAGATGGTGCGGCGGCGGCGGCTCGACGTCGAGCACGCTGATGGCCGCGCCGGCGATTACGCCTTCGCCGGCTGGCCACCGGCATCACGCCCATGGGCACGCGCAACGATCTGGTCGTAGTCCAGCGGCGGCAGGTGCCGCTTGAGCCGCGCGCCGGCGCGAGAAACCTGCGCCGGCAGTGGATGCTGGATCAAGCCCTCGAGCATGCCGGCGGCCTCGATGAGCCCCTGGACGCCGATGCCGGTGTCGTAGTCCATGCACGCCAGCATGTGAACGATGTCCTCGGTGGCGACATTGCCGCTCGCACCCGGTGCGTAGGGGCAACCGCCGATGCCGCCCAACGACATGTCGAAGCGGCGGATGCCGGCCTCGATCGCGGCGATGGTGTTGACACCACCCATCGCGCGCGTGTTGTGGAAGTGCGCGGTCAACGCCAGCGCCGGGTGGCGCGCGATCGCCTGCGTGCACAGCGCCTGCACCTGGGTCGGAAAGGCCATGCCGGTGGTGTCGCACAGCGTGATGCCTTGCACCCCAAGTGCTGCGAAGCGGTCGATCCAGCCCATCACCGTCTCGGCAGGAACATCACCCTCCATGGGGCAGCCGAAAACGCATGACAGCGACACATTGACCGGCACCCCGGCCGCTTGCGCCAGCTCGATCACCTCGGCCAACTGCGCAAACGACTGGTCACGCGTCATGCGAAGGTTGGTCAGGTTGTGCGTCTCGCTGCACGACATCACGAGGTTGAACTCGTCGACCTGCGCTTGCAGCGCGCGCTCGGCGCCGCGCCGGTTCGGGATGAGTGCGGTGTAGACGACGCCGGGCACGCGCCGGATGCGCTGCATGACCGCTTCACCATCGGCCAGCGCTGGAATTGCCTTTGGCGACGTGAACGACGTGACCTCGATCTTCGCGTAGCCCAGGCCGCTCAGCCGATCGATCAGCGCGACCTTGTCGTCGGTGGGGATGAAGCGGCCTTCCATCTGGAAGCCGTCGCGGGTGGCCACTTCGTTGATGAACAGGCGGGTGCGGTTGCCGGTTTGCATGCCGAGTCTCCGGGTGTGGTGTCAGTCGATGCGCGCGGGCCAGCCGGCGCCGCGCTGGAGGTCGGCGTCGTGCTGGCCCAGACGCGGCGCGGCGTGGCCGATGCGGCCGGGCGTCGCGCTCAGCTTGGGCACCACGCCCGGCACCTTGAGCGTGTGGCCATCGGAAGTAGGCGACTCGATGATCATCTCGCGCGCCAGGTACTGAGGGTCGCTGACGATGTCGGCCACGGTGTAGACGCGGCCGGCGGGCACGCCTGCCGCTTCCAGCGTCGCCAGCACCTGGTCGCGGTCGAAGTCACGCGTCCACGCGGCGATGGCGGCATCGATCTCCTCGACGCGCTGGACGCGGCCGTCGTTGTGCGCCAGCGCGGCGTCGTTCTCGAGATCCGGCCGGCCGATGGCCTTCATCAGGCGCTTGAAGATGCTGTCGCCGTTGCCCGCGATCAGCACGTACTGGCCGTCGTTGCTGGGGTAGGCGTTGGTCGGTGCGATGCCGGGCAGCGCGCTGCCGGCGGCACCGCGAACCGCGCCGAAGGCTTCGTACTCGGGCACGAGGCTTTCCATGATGTTGAACACCGCTTCGTACAAGGCCACGTCCACCACCTGCCCGAGCCCGCCGTTCACCTCGCGGTGGCGCAGTGCGGTGAGCACGCCGATGACCCCGTGCAGTGCCGCGAGCGTGTCGCCGATCGACACGCCGACACGCACCGGCACGCGCCCCGGTTCGCCGGTGAGGTGGCGCAGCCCGCCCATCGCCTCGCCCAGCACACCGAAACCCGGCTTGTCGCGGTAGGGGCCGGTCTGGCCATAGCCCGAGATGCGCAGCATGATCAGCTTGGGGTTGTCGGCATGCAGCCGCTCCCACCCCAGCCCCCAGCCCTCGAGCGTGCCGGGCTTGAAATTCTCGATCAGCACGTCGGCCTCGGCGGCCAGCGCGCGCACCGCTTCTTGCCCCTCAGGGCCGCGAAGGTCGAGGCACACCGAGCGCTTGTTGCGCGACTGCACCTGCCACCACACCGAGGTGCCGTCCCGAAGCATCCGCCACTTGCGCAGCGGGTCGCCGACGCCCGCCGGTTCAACCTTGATCACGTCGGCGCCGAACTCGGCCAACGTCTTGCCCGCGAACGGGCCGGCAATCAGCTGGCCCAGTTCCAGCACCTTGAGACCTTTGAGAGCTTCCATCTGCGCGACCCGGTGGATTCGATGGCGCAACTCTAGGTGCCGGTCTTCGCTGCGGGAATTGCCATCTGGCGATTACGTCTTCGCGATCGACGAATGGGGTCTGGCTGCGCCCGCCGACACGCCGAAGGCCGTCGTGGACAAGCTGACCGGCGAGATCGCCCGCATCGTCGCCACGCCGGCGTTCAAGAAGAAGGCCGCAGACCTTGGCGCCAATGGTGACTACATGCCGCCCGCGCAACTGGGAGAGTTAAACAAGGCCGAGCTCAAGCATTGGGCCGAAGTGGCCAAGGCCTCGAAAATTCAGGCCGATTGATCGCGGGCGGGTGACCGTGGTCGACCATCTGGATCATCTCGTGCTGACGACGGAACACGAGGCCGAATGCATCCGCTTCTACACCGACGTTCTCGACATGCACTTCGAAACGTTTGTCGGCGGCAACCCACCCGTCGAGCGCCGTGCATTCACCTTCGGCAACCAGAAGATCAACCTGCACGTCAAAGGCCGCGAGTTTGAACCGAAGGCGCACACACCCGTGCCGGGCTCGCTGGATCTTTGCTTCATTGCAAGCCTGCCCCTCGAAGCGGTTATCGCCCGCTTGCGCGTGATGTGCGTGGATATCGTGGAAGGACCGGTGTTTCGCACGGGCGCGACCTCCAGGATCCGTTCGGTGTACGTTCGCGACCCCGACCTCAATCTGATCGAGATCGCGGAACTTGCGCCATGAACCTGTCCCGCCTCTGGAGAGGTGGGCGCTGCAGTGCGCCTGCCGGGGGGCGGCGACTTGCGCTATTCCAATCTCTATTCCGCGATGCCGCGCCCGATAGCAGCCTTCACTTTCTGGCTTGGAGGGGTGAGTGTCTGCTCGGGCCGCGAGTGTGAATTTCTGAGGTCCCTTAGCTTGCGCGGCTCTCGCTCTCAAAGACGGCTAACCGGCTCGGCGGCGAACTCACACTCGCAGAATCTATCGCGATGACGCGACTACGGCACTCCTACCAATCGGAAACCTAAAAAAGCCGATAGATCATGATGACCAGGCCCTTACGGATCTCTCCCGTGGTGGCATCGACATTCTCAGCACCGAAGCATTGAACAGGTGCGGGGATCTGATCGGCGAGTGCCGGTGCAGCAGGCGGGTTCGGCGCGGAAGGCTCAGGCGTGCTGCTGTCGTCATCACCGTCGCTGCCGGAGCCGTGGAGCCTGTGGGCCCGGCACGATGCGGCGGACCAAGAAAAACGCGGCCGAAGCCGCGTTTCGTGTGAAGCGTCGAACCTTGCTTATTCGATGGGGCGGATGTTTGAAGCTTGCGGGCCCTTTTCGCCTTGCTTGACCTCGAATTCGACGCGCTGGTTCTCGAGCAGGGTCTTGAAGCCCGAGCCCGAGATGTCGCGGAAATGCGCGAACACGTCCGCGCCGCCGCCGTCCTGGGCGATGAAGCCGAAGCCCTTGCTTTCGTTGAACCACTTCACGGTGCCGGTTTGCATGGCCATATAACGTTCCTATTGGTCAAAAGTTAAGGCGCGGCAAAAGCGCCGCGCTCAGTGCAGAGACACTCAAGAAACGCTACCTCGGGGACGAGCAGAAGGCCATCGAACGATGACCGATTGAACAAACCTCTAAGAACCACGTCTTGCGTATACCTACAGGCGAGAGTGTAGTCGCTGGTCCGGCGTCGGAGGCGGCCCGGGCCTTGACTCGAATGCGGATGGTGCCGTCGGCGGTGGGGTCCACACCAGCCTCGTGCCTGGCTCGGGGCCACGAGACCCAGGCCGCAGGCCCAGTTTTTATCGCGGTCTGTTGTACTCGAGGGCCTTGAGCCGTCGGTCAGAAAGCCGATAACCAGCTGACTTCCGACGATGGACTATGAATCTCAAGACCTGGGTCCCATGCGTCCTTGCACTGATGCCATGCACTCAGCATGCCTTCGCTGGCCGCCCGCTAGCCAGCGACGATGCCGGCACGGCGGGCGCCGGTACCTGCCAGCTCGAGAGCTGGGTCGAACATGCGGGCAGCAACCGCTCGCTGATTACCGCCCCCGCCTGCGGCGTTGCACAAGGCATGGAGCTGGGCGTCGATTACGCCCTGCCGCATCCGCGCGACGTCCTTCGTGCAACCGGCGGCCTGGCCCTGAAGTGGGTACCCGAGTCCTGGCGCGCTGAAACGCGGGCAGGCGCGCTGAACTTCGGTCTCAAGCTGAGCGCTTCGTTCAAACGTCCGGCCTCCTGGACCCTGGGCTTCGGCTGGTATGGCCTCGAGTTCTGATCGCTTGGCGCGTTAGTAAAAGAGATTCATGACAGTCGACACAATCTCGGGGGAGCCCGAGGAACTGCTGCAGAGAAGCCGGCCGACTCAGCTTACTGAGGCCGAGCGTCCGGTACTTGCTGCGCGAGCCACCTGGTCGATTCGCACTCTCTTGTTGATGCTGGTCGTTACGACCATGGCACTCGTTGCAGCGCTCCTGATCGACTCGGGGTACCGCAGCTACCGGCAGGCTCAGGAACAAGCGGCCCAGGCAGCGCAGGGTCTGGCACAGGTCACCGCGGACAGTGTCGAAAGCTTCCTTGCCGACACGCGCCTGACGATGTCCAAGCTGGCCGCACGACCGGCCATCCGGCTCATGGATCCCGAACATTGCGACTCGGTGTTCCGCGAGTTCCGGGATCTGTACCCGCAGTTCGCCAACTTCAGTCAGGCCAATATGGACGGTGAGTTGGTCTGTTCGACCTTGCCGCAGCCGGGCGATCGGTACACGGTCATTCGAGATACCGAGTGGTTTCGGTCGGTGGTGCAAAAGCAGGTCTTCGTCGTTGCACCGCCCTATGTCGGGCCGGTGAGCGGCAAGGCCGTGTCGGTGCTAGCTCACCCGGTGCGCGATGCCTCCGGCCGAATGATCGGTTCGATCCAGCTCCCGGTCGACCTGACCGCCTTCAAGCCGGTGGTCGGCAGCAGCAGGCTGCCGCCGTCGACCATCATCACGGTCATCGACTCGGCCGGCACGATCGTCGCGCGTTCGCAGTCGCCGGAGCATTTCGTCGGCAACCGACCCGGCTCTCCGATCATCGCTCAGGTGCTCGCACAACGCTCCGGGACGTCGAGATCCTTCTCATCGGAAGGCATCGAGCGCGTATACGGGTTCCTGCCGATCGCCGGCACCGACTGGTACGCGGTCGCGGGTATCGCAACGGACGCAGTCTTCAGCGAAGCGAAGAAGGCGGCCTTGCGCAACGCGATCCTGGGGCTGGCCATCATCGTCTTTGCCTTCGGGATAGCGCTCTACCTGCGCAGGCAGATCGTCACGCCGGTCATGGCCTTGCGGGATACGGCACAGCGGGTGGCCGGCGGAGCGCTCGATGCGCGCGCTGCAGCTGGCGGCCCTGCCGAGATTGCCGAAGTCGCGGCGCAGTTCAATGCCATGCTCGATGCGCGCGCGGCGCAGATCGCGGCGCTGGCCGACAGTGAAGCGGACCTCCGGATGCTGTTCGAAAGCAGCGTGGAGGCAATCCTGCGCACCTTGCCGGACGGCACGATCCTGCGGGCCAATCCCGCAGCCTGCGGCATGTTGGGTATCGCGGAGGCTCAGCTTCAGGAGAACGGGCGAGAGGAAAACTTCGACGTGAGCGACCCGCGGTGGACCCGATTGATCGAGGAGCGGGCCCGGACAGGACAAGCCAGGGGCGAGCTCACGATGATCCGCGCAGACGGCTCACGGTTCGAGTGCGCCATCTCCTCGTCGCTGTACACGGCCGCCGATGGAGTTGTCCGGACCAACGTCTTCCTACGCGATTTGACCGACCGAATGCAGAAGGAAGAGCTGCGCGCGGGCAAGGAAGCCGCTGACCTGGCCAATCGCGAGAAATCCGCCTTTCTTGCACGGATGAGCCACGAGCTGCGGACCCCGCTCAACGCGATCCTTGGTTTTTCGCAGCTGCTCGAACACGACCGTTCCATCATGTCGTCCGACAAGGCGAAGATGATGATCGGCCATGTGCGCACGGCCGGCAGGCATCTTCTGGCATTGATCGACGAGGTGCTTGACCTGTCGCGCATAGAGGCAGGCGCCTTGGCGTTGTCGCCTGAGCAGATCGACATCGGCCGGCTGATCGAGGACTGCATGGCGCTCACTGCATCGTTGTCCGAGCGCTGCAAGGTCGAGGTGCAGTACGAGTGCGGGGACTCGGCTGGCTGGATATGGGCAGATCAAACACGGGTCAGACAAGTGCTCATCAACGTGCTGACCAACGCCATCAAGTACAACCGCGCCGGCGGATCCGTCCAGCTCCGGCTTGGAGGCGATGCCGAGTGCCTGGAGATTTCCGTACAAGACACGGGGGCGGGATTGAGTGCAAAGCAGATCGCGAACCTTTTTCAACCCTTCAACCGTCTTGGGGCCGAGCGCAGCGGCGTCGAGGGAACAGGGCTGGGGCTCGTGATCGTCAAGCAGCTCATGCAGGCGATGCAGGCCAACATCGATGTGGTCAGCGCGCCCGGTCAGGGCAGCACGTTCACGCTGCGGTTTCCTCGTGGTGAGCCGGCCGATGTAATCTGACGTCGTCGGACGCTTGTTTCCGACAAATCGCGTCGAGCCGCAATCCGTACTCCCATGCCGTCCGTCGTCCCGGTTCTCGCGTTGCTCGGCGCCGTCTTGATGATCTTTTCGGGCACCATGCTGTAACCGCTGGGAGTCTCCTTGTGGGTCGGCAAAAATCCGGCCGCGCGCGACGCCTATCTGGCAGACTTTATTCCGCTCAACACTGCTGCTGACCACGGTCCTCGACCTCACTCCACCGTCACACTCTTCGCCAGATTGCGCGGCTTGTCCACATCCGTCCCGCGCGCGCATGCCGTGTGATACGCCAGCAACTGCAGCGGCACCACGTGCAGCAGCGGCGAAAGCGCGCCGTAGTGTTCGGGCATGCGGATCACGTGCACGCCTTCGCTGCTTTCGATGCGCGTGTCGGCATCGGCGAACACGAACAGCTCGCCGCCGCGCGCGCGCACTTCCTGCAGGTTGCTCTTGAGCTTTTCCAGCAGCGTGTCGTTGGGCGCGACAGTCACCACCGGCATCGCGGCGGTCACCAGCGCCAGCGGCCCGTGCTTGAGCTCGCCGGCCGGGTAGGCCTCGGCATGGATGTAGCTGATCTCCTTGAGCTTGAGCGCGCCCTCCAGCGCCACCGGATAGTGCAGGCCGCGGCCCAGGAAAAGCGCGTTCTCCTTGCGGGCGAACTCCTGGCTCCAGGCGATGACCTGCGGCTCCAGCGCGAGCACGGCCTGCAGCGCCGCTGGCAGATGTCGCAGCGCCTTGAGGTGCGCGGCCTCGGCGTCGGCGTCGAGGTGGCCGCGCAGCTTGGCCAGCGTGAGCGTGAGCAGGAACAGGCCGGCGAGCTGGGTGGTGAACGCCTTGGTGGACGCCACGCCGATCTCGACGCCGGCGCGCGTCAGGTAAGCCAGCTCGCATTCGCGCACCATCGCGCTGGTGGCCACGTTGCACACCGTGAGCGTGTGCCGCATGCCCAGGCCGCGGGCGTGCTTGAGTGCCGCCAGCGTGTCGGCGGTCTCGCCGCTTTGCGAGATGGTCACGACCAGGGTTCGCGGGTTGGGCACGCTGCTGCGGTAGCGGTATTCGCTGGCCACCTCGACGCTGGTCGGGATCTTCGCGATGCCTTCGAGCCAGTACTTGGCGGTGCAGCCGGCGTAATAGCTGGTGCCGCATGCCAGGATCAGCACGGAATCGATGGCGTCGAACACCGCGGCCGCCTTGGCTCCGAACAGCTCGGGCACGATGGCCTGCACGCCTTCGAGCGTGTCGCCGATCGCGCGCGGCTGCTCGAAGATTTCCTTTTGCATGTAGTGCCGGTACGGGCCGAGCTCGGCCGCGCCCGTGTGGGCCAGCACGGTGCGCACCTCGCGCTCGACCCTTTTGTGGCGGCCGGTGACGTCACGCGCGACGATCCAGTGGCGCCCGGGCTGCAGATCGACCACGTCGCCCTCTTCCAGGTAGACGATCTGGTCGGTCACGCCGGCCAGTGCCATCGCATCGGAGGCCAGGAACATCTCGCCGCCCTGCGTACCGACGCCCAGCACCAGCGGCGAGCCCTCGCGCGCTCCCACCACGCGATGTGGCTCGTCGCGGCAAAACACCGCGATTGCGTAGGCGCCGCGCAAACGCAGGGTGGCTTGCTGCACGGCCTCGAACAAGTCGGCCTCGTAGAGCGAATCGACGAGATGGGCGATGACTTCGGTGTCGGTCTGGCTCGTGAACACGTAGCCGCGCGCCTGCAGCTCGGCGCGCAGTTCGTCGTGGTTCTCGATGATCCCGTTGTGCACGAGGGCGATCCGGCCGGGGCGCTGGGCATCGGCCAGGGGGTCGGCGCCGCTCGAGGGCCCGGTCGAGAAGTGCGGGTGGGCGTTGTGCAGCGCCGGCGCTCCGTGCGTCGCCCAGCGGGTGTGCGCGATGCCGGTCGTGCCTTCCACCTTGTCGGCTCGCACCTGGGCGTCGAGTTCGGCGACCCGCGCGGTGCTGCGGCTTCGTCTGAGCGCCCCGTCCTGGTATACGGCCACGCCGCAGGAGTCGTAGCCGCGGTATTCAAGGCGCCGCAGTCCCTCGACAAGCACCCCAACGATGTTGCGCGCCCCGACCGCGCCGACAATTCCGCACATGGTTTTGCTTCCTGATGAAGTTTGACAAAGCCGGATGCTAGGGAACTAGCTCTGGAATGAGCTTCCACTAACATCCAGCTACTGAAAGGTCGTTCCCTCTACGCGAGCGTACGGAATTTTCTTTCATGGATAAGAACTTATTAACTAGGTATATCTATGCCGAGCGAACTGGATAGCCTCGACTTGCGCCTGCTCGCTCAGTTGCAACGCGACGCTTCGTTATCGAACCTGGCGCTGGCCGAAGCCGTGAACGTGTCGCCGGCCACAGCCCACCGGCGCGTAAGCCGCTTGCGATCGCTCGGGTTCATCGAGCGCGTGGTGGCACTCCTGTCACCGCAGCGGCTCGCCGACGCCGGCGTGCCGCTGCTACAGGCCCTGCTCGAAGTCACGCTCGACGTGCAGGCCGCCGAAAAGCTCGACGCCTTCGAGGCGCGCGCCTTGGCCGACGCGGCCGTGCAGCAGTGCTGGCGCGTATCGCCCGGGCCGGACTTCATGCTGGTCGTGGCAGTGCGCGACATGGCGGCGTACCAGGCCCTGACGGCGCGGCTGCTGTCCTCGGATGCCAATGTCCGGAACGTGCGGGCTTTTTTTGCGATCAAGCGAGCCCGCTTCGGCAGCGAACTGCCGCTGCCGGTTCGGGCCCACGCTCAAGGCGGCGACGACGCCGAATAGGCCACGGGCGACGGCGTGCTCGGCGGTGCCGGCGAGAAAGGTGCCAGTGGCGGCAAGGGTCCCAAGCGGCGAAACGGGTCGTCGTCGTTCCGAAAATAGCTCATCGCGCCGCCGGCCAGCAGCACCAGCGTGGCGCCGAGGCCGAGCCACAGAGCCGCACGCTGACCTCGAGTGAGGTGCATGCAAAGGGCCTCGCTCAGGGGCAGACCGTCATGGCGCAGGCTCGACATCACCAGCTCCATGCGCAGGCCCAGGCCGAGCCGGAAATCGCCGCTCGGCTCGCGCCAGCCGAGGCGAACTTCCTCCTCGCGAATCCACTGGTCATGGCCCGCGCGGCGGGCCGGGTCGCTCAACACCTCATGCGCCTTGTTCAGGGCCGCCAGCACGAGCTGGTGGCGCAGGCTGCCCTGGTGGCGGTCCGGGTGGTACTTCTGCACCAAGGCTTTGTAGGCGGCGCGCACCACCTCCGGAGGCGCATCGTGCGCCACCTTCAGGCGTGAGTAATACGTGGCGACCTTGGGCCGGTTCATGGCGCGTCGATGCTAGCGCCGCAGTCGGGATCGGCGCGCGCTGCGGGGGTGCCGTCCGTGCAATCCGCCCGACAGGCGGCGCGGCACACGGTGTCAGCGCTTCTTTTGTGGGCGTTGCCAGCCGGAAATGCTGGCCTGCCGGGCACGGGCCACGGTGAGCTGACCAGGTGGAGCGTCCTTGCCGAGCGTACTGCCGGCGCCGATGGTCGCACCCGCACCGACCGTGAGCGGCGCGACCAGCACGCAGTTGCTGCCCACGTGCACGTCGTCGCCGATCACCGTACGGTGCTTGTTGGCGCCGTCGTAGTTCGCGGTGATGCTGCCGGCGCCGTAGTTCACCCGTTCGCCGACGGTGGCGTCGCCCAGGTAAGCCAGGTGGTTGGCCTTGGCGCCGCGGGCGAGCTGCGCGTTCTTCACCTCCACGAAGTTGCCGATGTGCACTTCGGGGCCGAGATCGGCACCGGGCCGCAGCCGGGCGAAGGGCCCGACCAGCGCAGCTTCTCCAACGCGAACGCCCAGCGACTCGCCGTCGATATGAACAAAGGGGTGAAGCACCGCACCCGCAGCGATGCGCGCGTTGCGAACCACGCAGTTCGCGCCGATCCGCACGCCGTCGCCGACGTGCACACTGCCCTCGAACACGCAGTTCACGTCGATCTCCACGTCGCTGCCGCACACGAGTTCGCCGCGCACATCGAACCTCGCCGGGTCGGCCAGGCGCACGCCGGCTTCCATGAGTGCTTCGGCCTGGGTGCGCTGGAAGCGCCGCTCCAGATCAGCGAGCTGCAGCGGGCTGTTGACGCCGAGCACCTCGGTTTCGCTCGTCGGCTGAGCAGCGACCACCGGCACGCCGTCGGCGACGGCCATCGCGACAATGTCGGTCAGGTAGTACTCGCCCTGGGCGTTGTCCTTGTTCAGCGCGGCGAGCCAGCGCTTGAGCGCTGCCGTGGGCACGGCCATCATGCCGGTGTAGACCTCGCGGATCGCGCGCTGCGCCGGCGTGGCGTCCTTGTGCTCGACGATCGCCCGTACGGCGGCGCCGGTCGTGCCGCTCTGGCCAGGCTCGCCGCCCTCGCGCACGACGCGGCCGTAGCCAGTGGCATCCGGCAACTCGATGGTCAACAGCGCCAGCCGGCGGCCGCAGCAGGCTTCGATCAGCGCGCGGGCGGTGGCTGCCTCGATGAGCGGCACGTCGCCGTTGAGGATCAGCGTCGTGGCATCAGGGCCGTCGTGCAGCACCGGCACCGCCTGCTGCACCGCATGGCCGGTGCCGAGCTGCGGCTCCTGGCGCACGAAGGCAAGCGGTGCCGAGGGAAAGGCCGCGCGCATCGTCGCCTCGACCTCGGCGGCGCCATGGCCCGTGACCGTGATCAAGCTTTCTGCTCCGAGCCCCGTCGCCATCGTCAACACATGCTGCAATAGGGGCCGCCCGGCCAAGGTGTGCAGCACCTTCGGCCGGTTCGACTTCATACGGGTGCCCTTGCCGGCGGCCATGATCACGATGTCCAGCATGCTCGAACTCGGCGGGTTGAAAAGGTGGCGGATTATCGCGGCCGCCCTTGCGCTGATCGCGATGGCGGGCTGCAGCACGCTGCGGCTGGCCTACAACCAGGCCGATACGCTGATGTACTGGTGGCTCGACGGCTACGTCGAGTTCACGCCGACGCAGGCGCCGCAAGTGCGCAACGCCATCGCCGGCTGGTTCGAGTGGAACCGCCGCGGCCAGTTGCCCGACTACGCCGCCCTGCTCGACAGTGCCGCCGAGGAAATCCTGAACGACACCACGCCGGCCCGCGTCTGCGAGCGGGTGCAGGAGATCCGCGTGCGGCTCGACCGCGCCGTGCAGCACGCGCTGCCGCGGGCCGCGGTGCTGGCGGTCGGCTTCGACGCGGCGCAGCTCGACCGGCTGGAGGCCAAACAGGCCGAAGCCGCCGCGGAGTTGCGCAAGGAGTACCTCTCGCCCGAGCCCGCTGAACGGCGGCAGGCTGCGGTCAAGCGGCTGCGTGAGCGCGCTGAGCAGCTCTACGACCGGCTCGACGGCAAACAGCGCGAGCGGCTCGAGCGTGGCGTTGCGCAATCGTCTTTCGATACAGAGCGCTGGCTGGCCGAGCGCGAGCGCCGCCAGCGCGAGCTTGCACAGGCCTTGCGGGCCGTGCAAGGCGGCGCACCCACTGCCGACGGCGTCGCGCCGGACACCCAGCCTCTGCAAGCGATGTGGCACAGGGTCAAGCAATCCCCCGACGCGGACTACCGGCGCTATCAGGACGAGCTCATCGCCTACAACTGCGCGCTGTCGGCCGAGTTCCACAACGGCACCACCCCGGAGCAGCGCCTGGCGGCTCAGCGACAGTTGAGGGCCTGGCGCGCCGATCTTCTGCAACTGGCTTCGCCCGGCTGAGTGTCAAGGCCCAAGGCCGCACGCAGGGCCGAAGCGAAGGGCTCGACCACACAAGACGATCGTCCCGGCTCATGGAGCCGCCCGCCGCAGCGGCCGTTGCACCGGCTTTCCGATCAGCCCGGCGGCAAACTCATCGTCACCGTGCGCGGGCTGATCGCAGGCGTCGGAAAGTCCTTCATCGACGCCTCGAAAAGCAAGGGCAGCAGCGCCGGCGACGACCAGCGGCCGACCACAGTGGCGCGGGTTTCGTAGACGATCCGCTGGCTGCGACGGTCTCGCATCAGAACCGCGGTTTCGCGCTGGATGTCGGGAAAATCGTTGTAGTAAAAGCCCCGCCCGAAGCCGGGGCCGTAGAAGAACGGGTGATGCCGCCGGTGGAACCACCAGTCGTGCCGCCAGTGCATGGCGTGGGCGAAGGGATCGCGGCTGGCCACCTCGAAAGCACGCCCGCCCACCTGGATCAGCACGTCGGCCTCCTCGATCGGCGCACGCACGAAACCGGCCCCCTCGATGGCCGGCAGCGCCGCGGCCTCGATGCGGTCCTGCGCTGCCGGATTGGCCTGCTGCGACGGCAGGCGCTCGATCGCATAGGTGCCCGGCTTGCGTTCGGCGGGCCAGTCGCCCTGGCTGGACACCTCGACGGCCACCGTGCTGATGCCGGCGCACCCGCCGAGCATCAGCACGCCAGCGAGAACGGCAAAGAGAGTGCGTCGTTTCATGTCGAAAGCGTTCCTCGCGGTTCGGTGGAGTTCAGTCGATGCCGTGCCAGCGGATTGCTGTGGCCCCGGCCGACGCCGGCGCGCACGCCTCGTCGTCTTCGTCGAAAGCCTTGTCGCCCGCGGCATCGGGCCGGCCTGTGGCTTGGAGGCCCTGGAACGGGTAGAGGTTCCGGTCCTGCAGGTGCGAGGGCACCACGTTGGCCAGCGCGGTGGCCATGTTCTCGACGCGGCCCGGGAATTGGCGCTGCCAGTCGCGCAGCATCTGACCGATCTGCATGCGTTGAAGATTCTCCTGGTTGCCGCACAGCGTGCAGGGAATGATCGGAAAGGCGCGGTGCGCGGCCCATGCGGAGAGGTCGTGCTCGGGCACGTAAGCGAGCGGGCGGATCACCACATGCTTGCCGTCGTCGCTCACCAGCTTGGGCGGCATGCCCTTGAGCCTGGCGCCGAAGAACATGTTGAGGAAGAAGGTCTGCAGCATGTCGTCGCGATGATGACCGAGCGCGATCTTGGTCGCGCCCAGCTCGCTGGCCACGCGGTACAGGGCGCCGCGGCGCAGGCGCGAACACAGGCTGCACATCGTCTTGCCCTCGGGGACCAGGCGCTTGACGACCGAATAGGTGTCCTGCGTTTCGATGTGGAAAGGCACGCCGAGCTTGCCGAGATACTCGGGCAGTACCTCGGCCGGAAAACCGGGCTGCTTCTGGTCGAGGTTTACGGCGACCAGCGAAAAGTCGATCGGTGCACGCCGCTTCATCTCCATCAGGATGTCGAGCAAGGCGTGGCTGTCCTTGCCGCCGGAAACGCAGACCATCACCTTGTCGCCCGGTTCGATCATGTTGAAGTCGCCGATGGCCTGGCCGACCAGGCGATGCAGGCGCTTGGCAAGCTTGTTGGCTTCGAGGCGGCTTTTCGCTCCGGCGGCATCCCTGGCCGAATCACGCCGGCCGGCTTCGGTTTCGATCACGGCACTCATGCCTGTCGCTCCTGCCTGAAATGAAAGACCTCGATCCCGACCGCCGCGCAGTCGGCATAGACGTCGGGCTTCTCGGTCGAGACGCGCACAGCGCGCACTTGGGGGTGCCCGAGCAGGTGCACCGCGATGGCATCGCACAGCGTCTCCTGCAATTCGATGTGGTCTTCGCCGGCGCACTCGGCGATCACGGTGCGAATGAAGTCGTAGTCGACCACCTCGTCGAGGCGGTCGCGCTGCGGTGTGCTTGCCGCCAGCGGCACGTAGAGATCGACATTGACCAGCAAACGCTGCGCCGCCTGCTTCTCGAAGGCATGCACGCCGATGCGCGCGTTCACGAGGTGATCGCGCAGGAACAGCCGTCGGCAGCCGGCGAGCCGCGGGTCCGCGAGCAGGCCGTTCATCGCACCGCCCCTTGCGCCAGGAACAGCACGTCGCGCGGCTGCATAGCGAGGTGCTGGCCGCCATCGACGAGCAGCGTGGTGCCGGTGATGGCCGGCGACTCGATGAGGAAGCGCACCGCGCGCGCCACGTCGCGCGGCGTGGACGAACGCTGCAGCGGTGTCATGCCCTGGGCGCGCGTGAACTCCGCGTCGGTCATCGGGCCGGACGGCAGGGTCACGCCGGGTGCGACGCCGACCACGCGCACGATGGGCGCGAGAGCCTGCGCGAGCAGCGTCGTCGCACTCGCCAGCGCGGCCTTCGACAGCGTGTAGGACAGATGGTCCGGGTTCGGATTCCACAGCTTCTGGTCGAGCAGATTGACGACGCAGCCCTCCCGTCCGCTGCCGGACAGATGCGCATGCAGCGCACGCGCCAGCAGCAAGGGCGCAGCCGTGTTGACCTGCCAGTGCGCCGCCAGCGCGGCATGCCCGAAGCTTTCGATGTCGTCGTGCTCGAAGCGCGAGGCGTTGTTGACGACCGCATCGACACGGCCCATGACGGCCACCACCGCGGGCAGTAGCGCGTCGCAGTCGGCCTCGATGGCCAGATCGGCAGCAAACGCCTCGGCGCGTGCACCGTGCTCGACGGCAGCGACAAGCGTGTCGGCGCATTCGTCCGCAGTGCGGTGACTGTGCAACGCCACGTCGAACCCGTGCGCCGCGAGCTCAAGCGCGATCTCGCGTCCGAGGCGCCGGGCGCTGCCGGTGACGAGCACGACGGGGCGGATAGAAGCGCTCATGCGATACGACAATGCCAGGGTGAAGACGACCGAAGTCAGTGTATCTAGCGCCCCTCCTTCGAGCTGCGGCGGGGCCTTGCGCGAGCGCATCGCCGACGAGATTGCCAACGCCGGCGGCTGGCTGGGTTTCGAGCGCTACATGGAACTCGCGCTGTACGCGCCGGGCCTGGGCTACTACGCGCGCGACGACCGGCAGTTCGGGGTGTCGGCCCGCTCGGGGAGCGACTTCGTCACCGCGCCCGAGCTGAGCCCCCTCTTCGGCCGCGCGCTGGCGCGTCAGATCGGCCAGGCGCTGGAGGCGACGGGCACCCGTGAAGTCTGGGAATTCGGCGCCGGCTCGGGAGCGCTGGCGGCCCAGTTGCTGGGCGAGCTGGGCGAGCGCATCGACCGCTACGTGATCGTCGATCTTTCAGGAGTGCTGCGCGAGCGCCAGCGCACGGTGCTGACCGAGCGCGTGCCGCAATGGGCGCCACGCGCCGTGTGGCTCGACGCGCTGCCGCCGACCTTCGAAGGCGTGGTGGTGGGCAACGAAGTGCTCGACGCCATGCCAGTCGCGCTGCTGCACTTCGACGGCCGCGAATGGCACGAGCGTGGCGTCGCCCTGCACGAAGGCCGTTTCGTGTTCGCCGACCGGCCGACCGACCTGCGCCCCCCGCTGCCGGGCAACGCCGTGCCGGGCGCGATCACCGAACTGCCACGCCACGCCGGAGGCTTCATGCGCACGCTGGCGCAGAGGCTCGCGCGTGGCGCCGCCTTCTTCATCGATTACGGCTTCCCCGAGGCGGAGTACCACCACCCGCAACGCAGCGGCGGCACGCTCATGTGCCACCGCGCGCACCGCATGGACACCGACCCGCTGCAAGACGTGGGCGAGAAGGACATCACCGCCCATGTCGACTTCACCGCCATGGCGCTCGCCGGTCAGGACGCCGGCCTGCACGTGCTGGGCTACACATCGCAGGCGCGCTTTCTCATGAACTGCGGCCTGCTCGAACACCTGCAGGCGGGCATCACGGCGGGCGACATCAAGCCGGTCGCCGCGGCGCAAAAGCTGCTGGCCGAGCACGAGATGGGCGAGCTGTTCAAGGTGATCGGCTTTGCAGCCGGCGCCCCGTTCGACGCGCTGGGCTTCGCGCGCGGCGACCGCAGCCACACGCTCTAGGAGCCGCTCTTGCTTCGCTGGCTGATCGTCGTCGTGCTCGCTTTGATCGTGCTGAACGGCCTGCGGCCGTGGCTGGAGAGGATCGGTTTCGGCCGGCTCCCCGGCGATTTCCGCTTCCGCTGGCGCGGGCGCGAATGGTCGTTGCCGATCGCCTCCACCGTGCTGCTGAGCTTCATCGCGATGGGGATCGGGCATCTCCTTTGAGGGGGTTCGCTCAAGGAAGGATCGACCAGCGGTGCCGGCAGCGGCGGCAACACACTTGCACTTCGTCATCGACCGGCTGTTCCGCAGTGACTTCGAGTCGTCCGTAGGCCTCGCACTCGGGGCAGATCGCCTGATTCGCCGTAGCCTCGGCGTGCATCAGCAGGAACAGGTAGCGGCGCAACGACCACAGACCGACGCCGGCACACAGCAGCAAGGACAAGGCGTCGCTCAGCCGCTCGGCCACCGGACTGTTGCGGTCGTAGAGTTCGAGGGCCATGAGCAGGCCCAGGCAGGACACCAGCGTCAACGCCAGATGAGCGTGGCCCAGGGTCAATTCGCGCTCGTACCACTTGCGAAAACCCAGCTTGCGGATGCCGTCCGCCAAACCGAAACGCCACCTGCCCATGGTCGCCCGCTCCCGCAATCACACGCCGGCATCGTGGCACACCCGGCTCCGCCTACTCGGCAGCCCGGCTTTTGCGGCTTTGAGCGCTTTTTTGGCGTGCGCGCGATGGCTATAATTTGCGGCTCAGGCGCTTTAGCTCAGTCGGTTAGAGCGACGGAATCATAATCCGCAGGTCCGGGGTTCGAATCCCTGAAGCGCCACCAAAATTTCGAAGGCTTGCAGGTCCACGACTTGCAGGCCTTTTGTTCGTCTGGGGCGCGCTACTGACGCGTCTCGCCTGCGCCGCGGTGTACGCGGCCGCGTACACCGCCACTGCTCGCCGCTGCAGCAACCCATCGCGCAAGCCCATGCTCTCCCGACCCACCCGCGTCCTGTCCGTCATCGCGCCGATGACACAGCTCAACACGCCGTATCCGTCGACGGCTTACCTGACCGGCTTCCTGCGCTCGCGCGGCGTCGATGCGGTGCAGGAAGACTTGGCGCTGGCGCTGGCGCTCGAGCTGCTGTCGCCGGGCGGTCTGGTGGCGATCCGCGGGCGTATCGCCGAGCTGCCGGCGTTGGGGCGCACGCGGCAGGTCGAGGCCTTCGACGAGCACTTCAACCGCTATGCGCAGACGATCGGCCCCACGGTGGCGTTCCTGCAGGGGCGCGACGCCACGCTCGCGCACCGCATCTGCAGCCGCGCTTTCCTCCCCGAAGGGCCGCGCTTCGAGTCGCTCGAGGTGTACGTCGACGACGACGGCGGCGACCCGATGGCCTGGGCCTTCGGCGCGCTGGGCGTGCAGGACCGGGCCCGCCACCTGGCCACGCTGTACCTGAACGACATCGCCGATGTCGTGCGCGATGCGGTGGACCCGCGCTTCGAGTTCGTGCGCTATGCGGAAAGCCTCGCGCAAAGCCAACCCAGCTTCGACCCGCTGGCCGAGGCGCTCGCGGCGCCGCTCAACCTCGTCGACCGCATGTTGAGGGAGTTGACGCTGGCCGCGCTGACGCGTCACCGGCCCACGCTGGTGCTGGTGTCGGTGCCCTTCCCCGGCGCGGTGTATGCGGCGTTTCGCATCGCCCAAGCCATCAAGTCGCACGACCCGGAGATCGTCACCGCGCTCGGCGGCGGCTTCGTCAACACCGAGCTGCGCGAGCTGACCGAGCCGCGGGTGTTCGACCATTTCGACTACCTCACCCTCGACGCCGGCGAGCGGCCGCTGCTCGCGCTGCTCGAGCACCTGGCCGGCAAGCGTTCGCAGAGCCGGCTGGTGCGCACGTTCACGCGCGCAGCGGAGTCGAACGCCGTGCGCTACATCAACTTCGTCGAGCCCGACGTGCCCTTCGCCGAGGTCGGCACGCCCACCTGGGACGGCCTGCCGCTGGAGCGCTACCTGTCGCTGCTGGACATGCTCAACCCCATGCACCGGCTGTGGTCCGACGGGCGCTGGAACAAGCTCACGGTCGCGCACGGCTGCTACTGGAAGAAGTGCAGCTTCTGCGACGTGAGCCTGGACTACATCTCGCGCTTCGATGCGGTCACCGCGGAGACGCTGGTGGACCGCATCGAGACCGTCGTGGCGGAAACCGGCCAGACCGGCTTTCATTTCGTCGACGAGGCCGCGCCGCCGAAGTCGCTGAAGGCGCTGGCTGCCGAGCTGCAGCGCCGGCGCCTGGCGATCTCGTGGTGGGGCAACATCCGGTTCGAGAAGTCGTTCACCCCCGAGCTGTGCCGGGCGCTGGCCGACAGCGGCTGCATCGCCATCTCCGGCGGGCTGGAAGTCGCCTCCGACCGGCTGTTGACGCTCATGAAAAAGGGCGTCTCCGTCGATCAGGTCGCCCGCGTCACCCGGGGTTTTTCCGATGCCGGCATCCTGGTGCACGCCTACCTGATGTACGGCTTTCCCACCCAGACGGTGCAGGACACGGTCGACGCGCTCGAATACGTGCGCCAGCTGTTCGCGGCGGGCTGCATCCAGTCGGGCTTCTTCCACCGCTTCGCCTGCACGGTGCATTCACCGGTCGGCCTGGACCCGGCAGCCTACGGCGTGACGCTGCAGCCGCTGCCGCCCACGAGCTTTGCCAGAAACGACATCGGCTTCATCGACCCGACCGGCGTGGACCACGACGCCCTGGGCGTCGCGCTGAAGAAAGCGCTCTACAACTACATGCACGGCATCGGGCTGGAGGAAGACGTGCGTAGCTGGTTCGACCAGCCGGTGCCGAAGACCCGGATTGCGCGGCACCGCATCGAGCGTGCCCTCGCCACACAGGCCCTGTCATGACCCGCGCGCTCCGCCTGCACGGCGCTGCCTCAAAGCGCAACAACGCCCTATGAAGTACCTGCGGGGTTATCCACCCGATCTGCTGGCCCGGGTGAACGAGCTGTTGGCGCAAGGCCGCCTCGGCGAGTCTGTGAGACAGCGCTATCCCGAAGCGCACGACGTGCGAACCGATCCGGCGCTGTACGGCTACGTGATGGATCTGAAGAACCGCTTCCTGCGCGGCGCCCCGCCGATTGCCAAGGTGCTCTACGACGGCCGGCTGGAGCTCACCCACAACGCCCTGGGTACGCACGCCACCGTGTCGCGCGTGCAGGGCACGCGGCTCAAGGCCAAACGCGAGATCCGCGTGGCGGCGGCGTTCAAGGACGCGCCGGCTGCATTTCTGAAGATGATCGTCGTGCACGAGCTCGCGCATGTGAAGGAGCGCGAGCACGACAAGGCCTTCTATGCGCTGTGCGCACACATGGAGCCGGCCTACCGCCAGCTGGAGTTCGATGCGCGGCTGTGGCTCACCGCCTGCGAACTCGAGGCGCCGGCCGCCCGCTGACGGGTCCCAGCAATACGGCGCCCACGACGCGCCCGACTTGCATCAGCCGCCTGGCTTGCGGTACCCGTCCTCGATCCAGGCGCCGGCGCTGGCGGCGTTCAGCCTGAAACCTGCCGCCACGCGCACGCTGGCCAGCGGCTCTCCGGCGGCGTCGGTTGCACCCAGCACGGCGTAGGGATCGTCTTCGTCGGCAACGATGTCGAGCGTGACGCTGATGCGGCCGGAGGGCGCCGCCACGGTGATGCGCTTGTGAAGCTGCGCCTGCAGCTGCTGCTCGTGCCGGCGCAGCACCTCGCACGCTGTCTTGACCAGCGTGTGAAAGGCCGAGACGTCCAGCGGCTTGGGATTCTTCTTGTCGCGCCCCATCGTCCAGGGGCCGACCAGCGCCGGCTCGGGCTCGCCCTGCTTGATCATCTCGACGGCCCAGCCCTCGTCGTCCTCGTTCTTGACGACGCGCGCGGTCCAGCAATCGTCGCGCCACAGCCGGGCCTCGTGCACGGGTGCGGCCGGGTCCGCATCGATGGAATCGTTCGGGGTGTTCAATGTCATGGGCGAAATCTTACGATCGACGCAACCTCAGCCGATTCATGAAAAAGACGAGGCCCCTTTCATGCCGGCGAGGCTGGCGGCAAGCCGTCCGCTGCGTCATGCTTGCCAAACAAGGAGTTCCATGACCCCCACCGCCTCCCCCCGCGCCGGCCCGCCACTGTGGCTGCTGGCCGAACTGACCTACCGCTGCCCGCTGCACTGCGTGTTTTGCTACAACCCGGTGGACTACGCGCGTCAGGAAGACGAGCTCTCCACCGAGCACTGGCTGCGCGTGCTGCGCGAGGGCCGCGAGATGGGCGCCGTGCAGCTGGGCCTGTCGGGCGGCGAGCCGCTGCTGCGCGATGACCTGGAAGTCATCGTCGCCGAAGCGCGGCGGCTAGGCTTCTACACCAACCTGCTGACCTCCGGCGTCGGCCTGACGGCAGCGCGCGCCAAGGCCTTGAAGGACGCCGGCCTGGACCACGTGCAGCTGTCGTTCCAGGACTCCACCCGCGAGATGAACGACTTTCTCTCGCACACCAAGACCTTCGAGCTGAAGAACAAGGTGGCCAAGATCATCAAGGACCAGGGCTGGCCGATGGTGATGAACGTGGTGATCCACCGCATGAACATCGACCACATGGACCGCATCATCGGCATGGCGCACGAAATGGGCGCCGAGTACCTGGAACTCGCCAACACCCAGTACTACTCCTGGGCCTATGTGAACCGGGAACAACTGCTGCCCACGCACGCGCAGTTGAAGAAATCCGAGGAGATCACCGACGCCTGGCGCGCGAAGCTGGGCCAGAAGATGCGCATCTTCTACGTCGCCCCCGACTACCACGAAGGCAAGGCCAAGAAGTGCGTCAACGGCTGGGGCAGCATGTTCCTGACCGTGGCACCGGACGGCGTCGCCCTGCCCTGCCACACCGCGCGCATGCTGCCGGGGCTGGAGTTTCCGAACGTTCAGGCGGTCCCGCTGAAGGAGATCTGGTACGACTCGGAAGGCTTCAACCGCTACCGCGGCACCGGCTGGATGAAGGAGCCGTGCGCGAGCTGCGAGTTCAAGGAAGAAGACCTCGGCGGCTGCCGCTGTCAGGCCTACATGATTGCGCAGGACGCCGCCGCGGCCGACCCGGTGTGCCGCTTCAGCCCCGAGCACGGCCTGGTGCAGGAAGCGGTGCAGCGCGCCGAGGCGCTGGCGGCGACCGAAACGCCGCAGTCGATCAAGGAATATCCGCTCGTATTCCGCGATCCGGCCAACTCCCGGCGGCTCAGCCCCGCAAAAACCGACCCGAAGGCCGACAAGCTTCCGGCCTGAACCGCCCGCAGAGCCGCTCATTGCAGAAAATCATTAGGCTGCATTCATGGATCGAGGACTACCGCAGCTCGCGACTAGGGGGCACCATGCGTTTCATGGGAAGCGGCATGCATGTCGTGCCCACCTCGCAGACACCGCCTCGGTGCTGTGCAACCGATCAAGGAGTAAGACCATGAACTGGACCAAGCCCCAAGCCACCGACCTGCGTTACGGCTTCGAAATCACGATGTACATCTCGGCCCGCTGAGAGCGCGTCGCGCTTCGGGGTTCGCCCCGGAGTCAGAAAAAGCCCGCTGCAAGCGGGCTTTTTTGCGTCCTGCGAAAGAAGGAGTTCGCAAGCGCGAGGGCGCACGATTCGGCGCCGAAGCGCCGACGGGCGAGAAGTCGCCTCTCTGGATCGGAAGGCGCTCCCCGTGTGAGCATCGGGCCGTGCACAAGAACGGGGAACAGGCATGGCGGGTCCGCTGGCGGGTTTGAAGGTGGTCGAGATGGTTGGGCTCGGCCCGGCCCCGTTTTGCGCGATGCTCTTCGCCGACATGGGCGCCGAGGTGATCCGCATTGACCGGCCAGGGGCCGTGGGCACACTCGGACTGCCACCGCGCCTGGACATCCCGGCGCGAGGCCGGCGCTCGCTGGCCATCGATCTGCGCCGGCCCGGCGCCGCCGACGCCGTGCTCGGCCTGATCGAGCGCGCCGATGTGCTGATCGAAGGCTACCGCCCCGGCGTGATGGAGCGCCTGGGCCTCGGCCCCGACGTGTGCCTGGCCCGCAACGCGCGTCTGATCTATGGACGCATGACCGGCTGGGGGCAGCACGGCCCGCTGGCCGCACGCGCCGGCCACGACATCGACTACATCGCGATCAGCGGTGCTCTGCATGCCATCGGCGGTGCGCAGACCGGCCCGGTACCGCCGCTCAACTACGTGGGCGACTACGGCGGCGGCGCCATGCTGCTGGCGTTCGGCGTGCTGTGCGCCCTGCACGAGGCGCGCGGCAGCGGCCGGGGCCAGGTCGTCGATGCGGCCATGACCGATGGCGCCGCGCTGTTGTCGGCCATGTTCTACGGCTTGCATGCCGGAGGTGCCTGGCAGCCGGCGCGCGGCAGCAATCTGATCGATGGCGGCGCGCCCTTCTACGCCACGTATGCCTGCGCCGATGGCAAGCATGTCGCCGTAGGTGCGCTCGAGCCGGCCTTCTATGCCGAGCTGCTGGAGCGCCTGGGATTGGAGGATGTCGAAGCCGAGGCTCAGATGGACCGCAGCCGCTGGCCGGCCCTGCGCGAGCGCTTTGCCGGGGTGTTCACGCAACGCACGCGCGATGAGTGGTGTGCGGTGTTCGAAGGCAGCGATGCGTGTTTCGCGCCCGTGCTCGACTGGAACGAGGCGCCGCTGCACCCTCACAACCGGGCACGCAGCACCTTCATGGAGATCGACGGCATCACTCAGCCGGCGCCGGCGCCCCGCTTCAGCCGCACGCCGGCCGAGCGGCCGGCCGGGGCGGTACAGGCAGGCGCCAACGGGGCGGACATCCTGCGCGATTGGGGTTGTGCCGAACGCACCATCACGCAACTGCAGCGCGACGGTGTCCTATGAAGCCGATTGCATCGAGCCGACGCCCGTGCATGACCCGCACCCGAAGGGTCGAGCGCTACGGGCGGCAGACGATGCGCGAAGGCGGCGGCATGGCCAATGTCACGACCGTCGAGCGGCTCCGAGCGCCGGCCCCGAGCACCCGGCGCCTACAATTTCCGGCAGCGCGCAACCCCTCGCGTGCACGGCGCCCGGCTCGAAGCGGGGCGCTTTTCCCGCAGGCACTGCGCCTGCGACAGCCACTGGATCAACACCATGTACCGCTGTACTTCTGCCGCCCTTCTGACCGCGCTCGTCCTGAGCGCGCCGCTCGCCGCCACCGCTCAGGTGCCGCGCAACTTTCCGCACAACGCGCTCAAGGGCACGATCGCCTTCGGCGCGCCGCCGGAGGTGCTGCTCAACCGGCAGCCCGCGCGCATGGCGCCGGGAGTGCGCATCCGCGGCGGCGACAACATGCTGGTCATGTCCCACAGCATCGTCGGCCAGCGTTACACGTCGATGTACACGGTGGACACGGTGGGCCTGATCAAGGACGTGTGGCTGCTGCGCACCGAGGAGCTGAAGCTGCCCTGGCCCAAGACGGCCGCAGAGGCGGCACGCCTGCGCTTCGACCCGATCGCGCAGACATGGACCAAGCCCTGAGGCGGCAGCAATGAGCGAACAACACGACGCCAAGACCGGTGGCGGCAAGAAGGTGTTCATCAAGACCTTCGGCTGCCAGATGAACGAATACGACTCCGACAAGATGGCCGACGTGCTACGTGCGGCCGAGGGCTACGAGCCGACGACCGACGTGGAGCAGGCCGACCTGATCCTCTTCAACACCTGCTCGGTGCGCGAGAAGGCACAGGAGAAGGTGTTCAGCGACCTGGGCCGCGTCAAGCACCTGAAGGCACGCGGCGCGCTGATCGGCGTGGGCGGTTGCGTCGCGAGTCAGGAAGGTGCGGCCATCGTCGAGCGCGCGCCGTACGTCGATGTGGTGTTCGGCCCGCAGACGCTGCACCGGCTGCCCCAGATGCTGGCTGCGCGCGTCGCTCAGCAGCGCCCGCAGGTTGATATCAGCTTTCCGGAAATCGAGAAGTTCGACCACCTGCCGCCCGCGCGGGTGGAAGGCGCAACAGCCTTCGTCTCTATCATGGAAGGCTGCTCCAAGTACTGCAGCTACTGCGTGGTGCCCTACACGCGCGGCGAAGAGGTTTCGCGGCCCTTCGACGACGTGTTGACCGAAGTGGCCGGCCTGGCCGAACAGGGCGTGAAGGAAGTGACGCTGCTCGGCCAGAACGTCAACGGCTACCGCGGCACGATGGGCCGCGGTGACAACGGAGGGACGAAGATCGCCGACTTCGCGCTGCTGATCGAGTACGTGGCCGAGATCCCCGGCATCGCGCGCATCCGCTACACCACGAGTCATCCGAACGAGTTCAGCCAGCGCCTGATCGATGTCTACGCCAAGGTGCCGCAACTCGTGAATCACCTTCACCTGCCGGTGCAGCACGGCAGCGACCGCATCCTCGGCGCGATGAAGCGCGGCTATACCTCGCTCGAATACAAGTCGACGATTCGCAAGCTGCGCGCCCTGCGGCCCGGCATCAGCCTGTCCACCGACTTCATCGTCGGCTTTCCCGGCGAGACCGAAGAGGACCACGCGCGCACGATGAAGCTCATCGACGACGTCGGCTTCGACCACAGCTTCAGCTTCGTCTTCAGCAAGCGGCCGGGCACGCCGGCTGCGGCCCTGCATGACGAGACAACACCGGCCGTGAAGTTGGCGCGACTGCAGCAGGTGCAGGCGGCTATCGAGGCCAACGGCCGGCGCATCGGCAAAAGCCGCGTCGGCACGGTGCAGCGCATCCTGGTCGAAGGCCCGGCGCGCAAGCTCGGCAAGGACGGGCCGGAACTGATGGGCCGCACGGAGTGCAACCGCATCGTCAACTTCGCCGGGCCGGCGCGGCTGGTCGGGCAGATGATCGACGTGACGATCACCGAGGCTTACCCGCACTCGCTGCGTGGGGCGGTGCTCACGCGCGAGGACGCGGCTGTCGCAAGTTGACGAAGAGGCTTGATCATCATGGACAACACGGTGAAGGCAGACCCTGAGCACTTGGCAAAGGTCTGTCGCAGGTACGGCATCAGTCGGCTCGCGTTGTTCGGCTCGCGGCTGAAGGGCGCGGCGCGCTCAGACAGCGACGTGGACCTGTTGGTCGAGTTTGAACCCGGCGCGACGCCCGGCCTCATGCGCATGGCGGAGATCGAGCAGGAGCTGTCTCCGCTCTTCGGTGGCCACACAATCGACCTGCGCACCGCCGACGACCTGAGCCGCCACTTTCGGGATCAGGTGGTCGCGCACGCCGAAGTGCAATACGCGCAATGAATCTGACCGAACCCGACCGCATCCGGTTGCGGCACATGATCGAGGCCGCCGAGTCGGCGCTCGAATTTTCTGCAGGACGGCAGCCCACCGAGTTCTTCACGAACAAGATGCTGTTGTTCGCCGTTGCACGCGCGGTCGAGATCGTCGGAGAGGCAGCCTCGAAAGTCAGTCCTGCCGGCCGGGTGCTGATGCCCTCACTGCCATGGAAGCCGATGGTCGGCATGCGCAACAGACTGGTTCATGCCTACTTCGACATCGACGCGACTGTCTTGTGGAAGACGGTCAGCGAGGAACTCCCACCGCTGCTGGCCGAATTGCGGACCTTGGAACAGCAGTCAGCGCAACAGTGACGGAGACAGGCGCTCGCACGACGCATGGAGCGCAGTCAAGTGCCGCAATCGGCTGACGGGAGTCAGGCGCCTCTGCCGGCGCCCGAGGCAGCGATGCTTCGCAGTGCCGCGCACAGACGCTCGACATCGTCGGCGCTGTGCAGCGCGGAGAGTGAGACACGCAGCCGCGCCGAGCCCTGCGGCACCGTGGGGGGGCGGATGGCGGGGACCCAGATGCCCTGCGCCTCCAGCGCGGCCATCACCTCCAGCGCCAGCGCGCTCTCGCCGAGCAGCAGCGGCCGGATCGGCGTGTCGCTGTGCGGTGACTGCCACGGCAGCGCGACCAGGCCTGAACGCAGGCGCTCACCCAGTCTGACGAGCTGTTCGCGCCGCCAGCCTTCCGACTCGATCACCCGCAGGCTCGCGCGCAAGGCCTCGGCCACCATCGCCGGCGCGCCGGTCGCGAACATGTACGTGCGCGACTTCTGCATGAGCCACTCGATCACCGGCTCCGGCCCGGCCACGAAGGCACCCGCCACGCCGGCCGCCTTGCCGAGGGTGGCCATGTAGATCAGCCGCTCCGGCATCGCGCCGGCGCGCAAGCCCCAGTGCGAGAGGCTGCCGCGCCCGCCTTCGCCCAGCACGCCGAAGCCGTGCGCGTCGTCGATCAGCAGCCAGGCGTCGAAGCGCTCGCACAGCTCGAGCAGTTCCGGCAGCGAAGCCAGGTCGCCGTCCATGCTGAAAACAGCATCGGTGACGACGAGCCGGCGCCGTGCGCTGCGCGTGGCGATCAGCGCCTCCTCCAACGCCGCCATGTCCTTGTGCGGAAAGACCTGCACCTCGGCGCGCGACAACCGCGCGCCGTCGATCAGGCAAGCGTGGTTCAGCGCATCCGAGAGCAGCGCGTCGCCGCGTTCGACCAGCGCGGGAATGATCCCCGTGTTGGCGGCATAGCCGGCATAGAAGTACAAGGCGCGCGGCAGGCCGACGAAGCGCGCGAGCTCGTCTTCGAGCGCCGCATGCGCCGGGCTGTGGCCGCAGACCAGCGGCGAGGCGGTCGCGCCGACGCCGTAGCGCGCTGCCGCAGCCTGTGCAGCTTCGATCAGCGCGGGATGCTGCGCCAGGCCGAGATAGTCGTTGCTCGCGAAAGCCAGGCGCGGCAGGCCATCGGCGAGCAGCATGGCGCCATCTTGGGGCGCCACCACGCGACGGCGGCGACGCAGCCCGCTCGCATCGAGCGCCTGCAGCGCGGTGACGAAGGTTTCGGTCGGCGTAGCCATCGGCTCAATCGGGCAGTTGCAGCAGCCGCAAGCCGCGGGTCTCGGCCCCGGGCTGCCAGGGCCAGTCGGCCAGCAGCGGCGCGCCGAGTTGCTCGCGCAGGTAAGCGAGGTTCGCCTCCTGCTCGGCCATCGTCGGATCGATGCGGTTGGCGATCCAGCCGGCGAGCCGCAAGCCGCGGGCCTGGATCGCGTCGCGCGTGAGCAGCGCATGGTTGAGGCAGCCCAGGCGCAGGCCGACGACCAGGATCACCGGCAGGCCGAGCGCAGCCGCCAGGTCGGCGCCCGTCTCGTTCGGCGACAGCGGCACGAGAAAGCCGCCCGCGCCCTCGACCACGACCGCGTCGGCCTGCGAGGCGAGTTCGCCGTAAGCGCGGACGATCGCCTTGATTTCAATGGAGCGGCCAGCGCGCGCCGCGGCAATGTGCGGCGACAGCGGCTCGGCGAGCAGCACCGGGTTGTCCAACGTTGCCGGCACTGCCACGTTGCTGGCCGCACGCAACGCGAGCACGTCCTCGTTGTGGCCCTGCGTGTCGGTGCCTGCGGCGACCGGTTTCATGCCGATGCAGCGCGGGTGAGCCGCACGCAGCGCATGCAGCAGCGCGCAACTCGCCAGCGTCTTGCCGACGCCGGTGTCGGTTCCTGTGACGAACCAGCCGCGGCTCACGTCAGTGGCCCCACCGCACTTCGCAGGTCCCGCGAGGCATGAAATGCTCTCTGAACAACGCGGCCAGAACTCCCTCTCCCGCGTGCGAGAGAGGGTTGGGGTAAGGGGCGGTGCAGCGCGCCATACCCTCATCCCCCGCCTTCTCCCGCGAGCGGGAGAAGGGGCCAACACGCTGCAACGATCGTTCCGGAAAGTCCAGTTTCATCTTCGCGGCCCCACCGCGCTTTGCACGACCTGCGCTGGGCGAAACGCGCCAGCTCGTACACGGCCGGCGGACGATGATCGGATGGATCAATGCTCCGATGGAGGAGTCAGCGCGAGCAAAGCCGGATTCGGATGCCCGGCTTTGCGGCCAGCACGGTGCTCTTTCAGCGTGCCGCAAAAGACCGGCCCAGCCGGGAGCGGGGTCGCCGACGCAGTGAGTAGGACTTTGCCGAACGAAGTCGGCGACCCCGCTTCCGGCTGCGAGGCGCAACGACCGCGACGACCAGCAGCTCGGCGCCGCGCTCATGACCCGCACACCGCATGGAGCGCGCGCAGCGCACCGCCAGCCAACTGCTCCAGCGCCGCGTTGTCGAGCACGTAGGGCGGCATGAAATAGAGCGTGTTGCCGATCGGCCGCAGCAGCAGGCCCTGTTCGCGCGCCTCCAGGTGGTAGGCGCCGGAGAAACCGTCGATGCCGGCGTCGTCGATGTCCCAGGCCCAGAGCATGCCGAGCTGGCGGGCGTCGCGCACGCGAGGGTGCGCGCTCAGGGGTTCGCACAGTTCATTCAGGCGAGCCGCCGTCACGCGGTTGCGCTCGAACACCGGCTCGCCGTCGATCCCTTCCTCGAACAGGTCGAGCACAGCCAGTGCCGCACGGCAGGCCAGCGGGTTGCCAGTGTAGGAATGCGAATGCAGGAAGCCGCGCGCCACGCGGTCGTCGTAGAAGGCCTCGAACACCGCGTCGGTGCACAGCACGACCGACAGCGGCAGCGTTCCTCCGGTCAGGCCTTTTGACAGGCACAGGAAGTCGGGCCGCCAGGGCGCCTCGGCGCTTGCGGCCTGCTGGTGGGCGAACAAGGTGCCGGTGCGACCGAAGCCGACTGCGATCTCGTCGCAGATCAGGTGCACTTCGAAGCGACTGCAGAGCGCCCGCGCCAGGCGCAGGTACTCCGCGTCGTGCATCGCGAAGCCGGCGGCGCATTGCACCAGCGGCTCGAGGATGAGCGCGGCGGTGCGCTCGTGGTGCTGCGCCAGATAGTCGCCAAGCGCGGCGGCAGCGCGACGCGCGCAGGCCGCTGCGTCCTCGCCCGGCGCGGCCTGCCGCGCATCGGGCGAAGGCAGCGCCGCGCTCAGCCGCACAAGCGGTGCATACGCTTCGCGGAACAGCGCGATGTCGGTCACGGAAAGCGCCCCGACCGTCTCGCCGTGATAGCCGCCCACCAATCCGACGAACTCGCACTTCTGCGGCCGGCCGGCGTTGCGCCAGTAGTGCGCGCTCATCTTCAGCGCAATTTCGGTGGCCGAAGCACCGTCGCTGGCGTAGAAGGCGTGGCCCAGGCCGGTCAGCTCGCCCAGCCGCTCGGAGAGCGCGACCACCGGCTCGTGCGTCAGGCCGGCGAGCATCACGTGGTCGAGCGTCGCAAATTGATCGGCGAGTGCGGCACGAATGTGCGGGTGGCCGTGGCCGAACAGGTTGACCCACCAGGAACTCACCGCGTCCAGATAGCGCCGCCCGCCGGTGTCGACAAGCCACGGCCCTTCGGCGCTCGCAATGGCCAGCAGCGGCTCGCGCTCGTGGCGCTTCATTTGCGTGCAGGGATGCCAAACAGCGCGGCGGCTGCGCTCGGCCAGGCTCGGCGCACCCGGCGTTGCGGAATCACTCACCGCCGTTGCCACCGTTTGCGCCGTCGCTTCCGTGGCCGTCATCGTGGTGGCCCGATGCACCCCCGGCGCTGCCGGCCCTGGCTCCGTCGCCACGGCGACCGGGCCCCCGGTACACGCAGCGGTCGCCGCTGCTCTGCCGCGCCACGCTCACGCTGGCAACAGCCGGCACCTGCGCCGCAACGCGCTTGTAGATGAACACGCACAGGTTCTCGAGCGTCGGCATGCCGAGCCCGGGAACCTCGTCGAGAAAGTGGTGGTCGAGCTGCTCGCGCACGGCGGCGATGGCGGCGCGAAGCACCGCCAGATCGACCACCATGCCGGTCGCCCGATCGGCCTTGCCGCTGACGCAGACCTCGGCCGTGTAGGTATGGCCATGCACGCGCCGGCTGCCGTCGGCCTCGTTGCGCTCGACCTCGCGGCGCAGCGTGTGGGCCGACTCGAAATAAAAGGACTGGCTGAGTTCGAACATGTCGTGAGTGTCCCGGGTTCGGTTCAGCCGGCGCTGGGCCGCCCGCCGCCAGAGGCGGCAGGCGTTCGTGCCGTCCAAGCCGACGCAGGTCGGCCTGGAGCCGCGGCACTCGGTTCCCGAGCCGGCTGAGCGCCCCTCGGGGGCCGTGAACGCAGTGAGCTGGGGGTCGTCATTTCAGCGGATGCCGATGACCTTGTGAGTCTGCAAGCTCAACTGCCAGCGCGGATGCGCCAGGCACCAGCGCACTGCCCATTCAGTGTTCGCAGCGAGTTCCGGGCCGTCCATGGGCTGCACGCGGCGGTGCGCGAAGTCCAGCGATTCCAGCGCGGCCAGGTCGATCCCTTCCTGCGGCACCACTACCTTGAGCTCCTGCCCCGAGCGCTGCAGCAGCGGCGCACCGGCCTTGGGGCTGATGCACAGCCAATCGATGCCGTGCGGCGCCACCTGCGTGCCGTTGCTCTCGACCGCGACTTCGAATCCCTGCTCGTGCAGCGCGGCCAGCAGCGCCTCATCCACCTGCAACAGCGGCTCGCCCCCCGTCAGCACGACAAACCGTTGTTCGCGGCCGGCCTGTGCCGGCCAATGCGCCGCAACCTGCGCCACCAACTCCGCGGCGCCGGCGAACTTGCCGCCGCCGCTGCCGTCGGTGCCCACGAACTCGGTATCGCAGAAACGGCAGACCGCACTCGCCCGATCTTCCTCACGCCCGCTCCACAGGTTGCAGCCCGCGAAGCGGCAGAACACCGCCGGGCGCCCGGCGTGGTGGCCCTCGCCCTGGAGTGTGTAGAACACTTCCTTGACGCTGTAGGTCATCGGGGCACCTGCGGCGCGCGCAGCGGCTTGCAGGCCGCTGCCGCTCGGTGGGCTCGCCGCATACGGCTCGAAAGCCCCGCCTCGCCCCTACGCGCTGCGCGCGGTCCCGCCGAGCGGGAGCATGAGCCCTTGGGGCTGAGTGCCGCGGCTCCAAGTCCGCCTGCGCGGACTTGGACGGCACGAAGGCCAGCCGACTCTGGCGGCTGGCGGCCCGGCGCGCTCATGAGGCAACTCCCGCGCTTCGAGCTGCCGTAATCGCCTTGGAGAAGAACTGTCGACTCATCGCGGCGCACTCTCTCAACGCCGCGCCCAGCCGGCCCAGCCGAGCGCCGCGGCGCAGGCCACCACCATCGCGGCGTAGGTCGCCATGGCGCCGTCGCGCCCGGTCAGCAGCAAGCCGCCGACGAGCGCCAGCAGCGCCGCGGCACTCGCCCAACCGCCCAGCCGCAGCAGCGGCACGGGCTTGAGCGCCCGCCGCCAAACCAGCTTCGCCAGCCCGGCGGCGACGAAGCCCAGCATCAGCGCGGGCAGCACGAAGTTCATGAGGTGGATCAGGGCGAGGGAGGCAGTCATGGCGGCGGGCGGGCCGGCGAAGCGGGCCGGGCGCGGGGTGGTGCGCGAAGCTCGGGGCCGCTGTCGGCAGCGCAATGCCTGGAGAAGACCCGCATTTTATAATCGCGGCATGTCGGTGTTTGCGCTGGGCCTGAACCATACGACCGCGCCGCTCGATCTGCGCGGTCGTTTTGCGTTCACGCTCGAACAGATCGCACCGACCCTGCAGGGCCTGCGTGAACGGCTGGTCCCTTTCGGCCGCTCGCCGGCCGCCGAGGCGGCCATCATTTCCACCTGCAACCGCACCGAGCTCTACTGCGCCGCCGAACCGCACCTGATGCGCCCGGCGCTCGAATGGCTGGCCGGCGTGGGCGGCATCGGCGCCGATGCACTCACTCACCATGCCTACGTGCTGCAGGGCAGCGAGGCGGCGCGCCATGCCTTTCGCGTGGCCAGCGGCCTGGATTCAATGGTGCTTGGCGAGCCGCAGATCCTCGGGCAGATGAAGCAGGCGGTGCGCGAGGCCGACGCCTGCGGCATGCTCGGCAGCACCCTGCACCAGTTGTTCCAGCGCAGCTTCGCCGTGGCCAAGGAGGTGCGCACCTCCACCGAGATCGGCGCGCATTCAATCAGCATGGCCGCCGCCTCAGTGCGGCTGGCGTCGCAGCTCTTCGAGGACCTGCGCGAAACCCAGGTGCTGTTCGTCGGCGCCGGCGAGATGATCGAGCTGGCCGCCACCCACTTCGCCGCGCGCTCGCCGGCCAAGATCGCGGTGGCCAACCGCACGCTGGAGCGCGGCGAGAAACTGGCGATGCGCTTCGGCGCCGAGGCGATGCGTCTGAGCGATCTCCCGGCGCGGCTGCACGAGTTCGACGTCATCATGTCGTGCACCGCCAGCTCGCTGCCGCTGATCGGCCTGGGCGCGGTCGAGCGAGCGCTCAAGGCGCGCCGGCGCCGGCCGATGTTTATGGTCGATCTCGCCGTGCCGCGTGACATCGAGCCCGAAGTTGCGCAGCTGGGCGACGTCTACCTCTACACCGTGGACGACCTCTCGGAGATCGTGCAGGGCGCCGGCGAGAAGCGCCAGGCCGCAGTGGCGCAGGCCGAAGTCATCATCGAGACCGGCGTGCAGAGCTTCGTGCACTGGCTCGATCAGCGCGGCACCGTGCCGCTGATCCGCGCGCTGCAGGCGCAAACCGACGACTGGCGCAGCACCGAGATCGCCCGCGCTCACAAACTGCTCGCCCGCGGCGAAAACGTCGACGCGGTACTCGACGCGCTGGCCCGCGGCCTGACGCAAAAGATGCTGCACGGCACGCTGACCGAGCTGGGCAGCGCCGCACCGGCGCAGCGCGAGCAACTGAGCGAGACCGTCTCGCGCCTGTTCCTGCGCGGGCCCGAGCCCCGCGGCGCCGCCTTCCCGCTCGACGAGAACGGCGAAGCGCTCTAGCGTCGCAACCGCACGGCCGCGTTCCTTGCGGCTGCGTTCCTCTCGCGGCGGCACACTTCTTTGCCCGTCTTCCTCCTCATGAAACCCGCCCTGCGCCAGCAACTCGACCGCTACACCCACCGGCTGGCCGAACTCGACTCGCTGCTGGCCGACCCTTCGGTGATGCGCGACGCCGCGGGCTTTCGTGCGCTCAGCCGCGAACATCAGGAGGTCGCCGGCATCGTGGAGCGCCGCGAGCGGCATGCGCAGCGTGAGCGCGATCTGTTTGCCGCAAACGAGATGGCCGCCGACCCGGAGATGGCCGAGATGGCCGCCGAGGAAATCGCCTCTGCTCGAGACGAACTTCAGCGCCTGGAGGCCGAACTGCAGCGCCTGCTGCTGCCGCGCGATCCCGACGACGCGCGCAACGCGTTCCTGGAAATCCGCGCCGGCACCGGTGGCGACGAGTCGGCCCTGTTCGCCGGCGACCTGCTGCGCATGTACAGCCGCCACGCCGAGCGCCAGGGCTGGAAGCTCGAGCTCGTCAGCGCCAGCGAGAGCGATCTGGGCGGCTACAAGGAGGCGGTGCTGCGCATCGAGGGCCCGGCGGCGAGCGCGGGCTCGCTGGAGCTCGGCGTGTTCGGCTGGCTGCGCTTCGAATCCGGCGGCCACCGCGTGCAGCGCGTGCCGGCCACCGAGACGCAGGGCCGCATCCACACCAGCGCCTGCACCGTGGCCGTGCTGGCCGAGCCGGACGAAACGCAGGAGGTCACGCTGAACCCGGCCGAGCTGCGCATCGACACCTACCGCGCCAGCGGCGCCGGCGGCCAGCACGTCAACAAGACCGACTCGGCCGTGCGCATCACGCACCTGCCCACCGGCCTGGTCGCCGAATGCCAGGACGACCGCTCGCAGCACCGCAACAAGGCCAAGGCGATGGCCGTGCTGGCGGCGCGCCTGCGCGACCGGGAGCGGATCGAACGCGAGGCCCGTGAAGCGGCCACGCGCAAGGGCCTGGTCGGCAGCGGCGACCGCAGCGACCGCATCCGCACCTACAACTTTCCGCAGGGCCGGCTGACCGACCATCGCATCAATCTCACGCTGTATCAGCTCGGCGCCATCCTCGACGGGGACCTCTCTGCGGTGCTGCGGGCGCTCGTTGCGGCGCGCGAGGCCGAGCAGCTGGCCGAGCTGGAGATCGGCGACCGGTGAGCACCGGCCCGTCCGGCCTGCACACCGTGGCCGCCGCGTTGCGCACGGCACGCGGGCACGGCGTCGATCGGCTCGATGCGCAGGCGCTGCTGAGCGCCGTGCTCCGGCAGCCGCGCGCGTGGCTGCTCGCGCACGACGAGGCGGCGCTCGACGGCGAGGCACAGACGCGCTTGCAGGCACTGCTGGAACGGCGCGCGCAGGGCGAGCCCCTCGCCTACCTGCTCGGCGAGAAGGAGTTCTTCGGACTGCCGCTGGCCGTGACGCCCGACGTGCTGGTGCCGCGGCCCGATACCGAGACGCTGGTGGAATGGGCGCTCGAACTGCTGCCGGCAAACGGCCGAGCGCGAGTGGCCGACCTCGGCACCGGCAGCGGCGCCATCGCGCTGGCGCTGGCGCGGCATCGGCCGCTCGCGCGGATCACGGCGGTCGATGCCAGCGCGCCGGCATTGGCGGTTGCGCGGGGCAATGGCGAGCGGCTCGGCCTGGCGGTCGAGTGGCTGGAGAGCGACTGGTTCGAGGCGCTGGCAGAGCGCCGCTTCGAGTTGATCGTCGGCAATCCGCCTTATGTGGCGGAAGGCGACGTTCACCTGAAAGCGCTTCGGCATGAGCCGCCACAGGCGCTGACGGCGGGTGCGGATGGCCTGGCGGCGATCCGCCGGATCGTGGCCGAGGCGCCTGCGCGTCTGACGGCAGGCGGCTGGCTGCTGTTGGAGCACGGGTTCGAGCAGGCCGAGGGTGTGGCCGGGCTGCTTGCCAAAGCCGGCCTGCAGGAGATTGCGACACGCCGCGACCTGGGTGGCCGGCAGCGTTGCACGGGGGGCCGGGTTCAGTCTGGCCAGCTTTCCTGCCCGCGGTGATTTGCCGAGGTTCGGCGGGGCGGAGTCTTCAGGCAGTCTTGAAACGCTGATCAGACTCGCAGTTCCGGCTGGTCCTCACCCCACCCTCTCCCACAGGGAGAAGGAGCCAGTCAGAACCCCAGACTCGCCAGCAGGTCATCCACCTCGCCCTGGTTCTGCACCACGTCCGTGCGGCCCTGCGGGTCCACCACCGGCCCGTGGAGCAGCGTGGCCTCGACCTTTTGCGCCTGCTCCGGCGGCGCGGCCTGCAGCAGCAGCTTGACCAGGCTGTCTTCCAGGTCGCTGGCCAGGGCCACCACCTTGGCGACCACTTGGCCGGTCAGGTCGTGGAAGTCCTGCGCCATCATGATGTCGGTCAGGTGGCCATCGATGCGCGCCGTGGCGGCCTCGACGTCGCCCACGAAGTTCATCACCGCGCCCGAGGCCACCGCCTTGACCGGATCGGCCACGATGGCCGCGGCGATGCGGCGCGTCTCGGCGGCGATGTGGCTGTGCTCGGTCTTGGCATGGTCCACCGAGTTGAGCACCTTGTCGGCAGCCGCGCCGGTTTTCTCGGCGATGTAGTTCAGCCGGCTGCGCGCGTCGGGCAGGCCCTCGGCAGCGCTTTGCAGTTTGGGCATGACGCCGAGCTGCGACAAGGTGTCGTGCAGCTGACGAGTGATGTGCCCCAGCTGCTGGAACACCTCGGGCGAAGCAGCAGCGGCGCCGACGGCAGGAGCGGCGCAGGCGCTTGCGCTCGGGGCCGTCTTCACGGCCTCATCAATCAACAGCATGTCGATGTCCTTCAGGCCGTGGCCGCGAGTTTTTGCATGATCTTCTGCACCTTCTCTTCCAAGGTGGCCTTGGTGAAGGGCTTGACGATGTAGCCGGCGGCACCCGTCTGGGCGGCCAGCACGATGTCTTCCTTGCGCGCCTCGGCGGTGACCATCAGCACGGGGATGTGCTTGAGGCTGTCGTCGGACTTCACCGCCTTGAGCAGGTCGAAGCCGTTCATGTTGGGCATGTTGATGTCGCTGACCACGAAGTCGAACTTCGTGTTCTTGAGCATCTGCAACGCCACCGCGCCGTCTTCGGCTTCTTCGGCATTGTTGTAGCCGATCTCCTTGAGCAGGCCGCGCACGATGCGCCGCATGGTCGAGAAGTCGTCCACGATCAGGAATTTGAGGTCGGGTGTGCTCATGGTGCTGGGGTCCTCGCGAGGAAACGGGTGTCGCGGATGAGGCGGGGTCTACAAGGGTTATCGGGTGATGGCCGGCGCACTTGAGGCCGTCGCCGCCATCTCGACGGGCAGCGCGAGCAGCTCTGGCGGCAGCGTCGGCAAAGTCGGCAGCGTCGGCAGCTCGGGCGGTGCTGCATCGGCCTCGTTCGGAACGACGCCGTGCAAGCGGTCTTCGGCGTCGCGGTTCATCACGATGATGCTGATGCGCCGGTTGATCGGGTTGAGCGGCTGCTCGCGGTCGTATAGCAGGCTGGCGGCCAGGCCCTGCACGCGCAGCACTTGCGCATCGGCCAGGCCGCCGGCGAGCAGTTCGCGCCGCGAGGCATTGGCGCGGTCGCTCGAGAGCTCCCAGTTGCTGTAGCCGGCCACGCCCGAGCCGAACGGCGCGGCGTCGGTGTGGCCCTCCAGCGTGAGCTTGTTGGGCACCTCGGTCAGCACGCCGGCGATGGTGCGCAGCAACTCGCGCATGTAGGGCTGCACCACCGAGGAGCCGGTCGTGAACATCGGCCGGTTCTGCTCGTCGACGATCTGGATGCGCAGGCCGTCCTGCGTCATGTCGAGCCGCATCTGCGACCCGAAGGGGGCCAGCCTCTCGCTGCTGGCGATCAGGTCCTCGACACGAAGCTTGAGCGTCAGCAGCTGCTGCGCTTCTTCTTCCTTCTGCCGTGCCTTCAGGGCCCGCAGCGTGTAGTGCTTGCGCTGCGCTTCGACATCGCCCTTCTTGCGCTGGCCATCGCTCAGGGTAAGGTCCTCGCCGCCGCCGCGCAGCACGCTCGACGAATCGCCCGAGCCGGCGCCGCCGAGCATGGAGATCTTCACCGGGTTGTTGAAGTAGTCCTGGATGCCCTTGCGGTCGCCTTCGGTGGTCGAGCCCAGCAGCCACATGAGCAGGAAGAAGGCCATCATCGCCGTCACGAAGTCGGCGTAGGCGATCTTCCAGGCGCCGCCATGGTGAGCGTGGCCGCCCTTCTTGACGCGCTTGATGATGATTGGCTGCAGCTTTTTCGCGTCACCGGCCATGCTCGGCTCTCCTTCGCGGCAGTCGAATCGGGACGGCGATCACTTCTTGCCCTTCACGTGACTCTCCAGCTCGACGAACGTGGGCCGCTCCGTCGAGTACAGCGTCTTGCGGCCGAATTCCACCGCGATGGCGGGCGCGTAGCCCTGCATGCTGGCCAGGAGCGTGGTCTTGATGCACTGGAGCTCCTTGCTGCCCTCGTCGAGCTTTTGCTCGAGCAGGCCGGCGAGCGGCTCCACGATCGCGTAGGCGAGCAGGATGCCCAGGAAGGTGCCGACCAGCGCCGAGCCGATCATCCCGCCCAGCACCGCCGGCGGCTGGCCGACCGAGCCCATGGTGTTCACGACGCCCAGCACCGCCGCGACGATGCCGAAGGCCGGCAGGCCACCGGCCAGGCGCGTGAGCGCGGCAGCGGGCTGGTGCGCCTCGTGGTGGTGGGTCTCGATCTCGGTGTCCATCAGCGACTCGATCTCGTGCGGGTTGAGGTTGCCGGAGACCATCATGCGCAGGTAGTCGGTGATGAACTCGACCACGTGGTGGTCGCGGCCAACCGCGGCGTACTTCTTGAAGAGCGGCGAGTTGTTCGGGTCCTCGACATCCTTCTCGATGGCCATCAGGCCTTCCTTGCGGGCCTTTTGCAGGATGTCGTAGAGCAGCGCCATCAGCTCCATGTAGCGCGCCTTCGTGTACTTGGAGCTCTTGAGCAGCATGGGCATGGCTGCCAGGGTCGACTTGAGCACCTTGGGCTGGTTGCACACCACGAAGGCGCCGAGCGCACCGCCGGCGATGGCCATCATCTCGGTCGGCAAGGCGGCGGCGATCACGCCGACATTGCCGCCGTGAAGGACGTAGGCGCCGAAGATGCAACCCAGCGCGATCGCGTATCCGATGATGACGAACATGTGGGGGAGTTCCGTACTTCGTGGTGGCCGCCGTTCGAGGCCATGGCCCGAGCAGCATGAGCATTTATCGGCCGCCGCGCCGCCGGCTTGAGACGGCCCTGACGTCCCCGGCCCGCTTCGAGAACACGCGAAGCCGATAACAAGCCGACGCCGCGGGAAGGAAAAAGCGGGCTCCGGTCTCGCGACGGGAGCCCGCAATGCACCGCGGTGCACCCAGGAGACAACGAACAGAAAACGCTTGCGTTGGTATCGGCGCAGGCCGCCGACAAATCAGGCCGCGCCGTTGGAAGACCGGCGCCGCCGTGACGCTGTGCTCGGAACGCGTGAAGGACTCAATGCAGGTGCAGCGACCCCGCCGCTTTGCCCTTGCCGGCGCGTGCGGGCGGATTGCACAGGCCGCACACGAAGTGCTTGCCGATCTCGTGCGGATGGGTCACGAAGTGGCCGCCGCACTTGGAGCATTCCGTCATGGTGAGCATGCCGTTGTCGACGAATTTCACCAGCCGCCAGGCACGCGTCACCGACAGCAACGGCTCCAGCCCCTGCTCTTTAGTCTGCTCGAGGTACAGGCGGTAGGCCTTGATGACCGAGTCGATCTCGTCGAGCGCCGCCGCCTTGTTCAGGTACTCGTGGATGTTGAGAAAGAGGCTGGCGTGGATGTTGGGCTGCCAGGTCATGAACCAGTCGGTCGAGAACGGCAACTGACCCTTGCTCGGCGACTTGCCCGCCACTTCCTTGTACAGGCGCAGCAGGCGCTCGTAGCTCAGGTCGGTCTCCGACTCCAGCACCTGCAGGCGCGCGCCCAGGTTGATCAGCGTGACGGCACGTTCGATTTGCCGGGCTTCGGTGAGGATGCTCTTGTTGCGCATGCGTGTCTTTCAGCGGCGATGGTTCGTGACGAATTGCGCGGTTTGCGGATCAGGCGGCTTCGCGATGGCGCCCGGCCATCAGGATGTTGGCGTGCAGGCGGCTCACGCCGTCGTTGGCAGCCGACTTGCCGTGGTTGGTGAGCAGGCTCCAGACCAGCTCGTCGTCCACACGCATGCGGCACAGAAGCGTGTTGCCCGAGGCGATCTTCATCATCTGCGCGGGGCTGAGCAGGTCGATCAGCTCGGCCGTCTCTTCCGAGACGCCCAGGCGGAACAGCGCCTCTTCACGGTCGGCGCGGATGAGGCTTTGCGCCAGCATCAGATAGGACAGATTGGCTTCACGGATTTCCATCAGGATCTGTTCGGTGTTCATGGCGGCGTCCTCGGTTCGGTGTGTCTGGCGGAGATGTCTGGCGGGTGTTCGGGGTGTTGCTTTCGCGTTCACCGTGGAGAGAACTGTAGTGAGGCAGGCGCGCGGCCTGAATAGGGGCGGCGCTGT